>MELE01000169.1:19121-61588 GCA_001768615.1 Acidobacteria bacterium RIFCSPLOWO2_12_FULL_67_14b
GCGGCCCTTGGCCATCGCCTCGATCACGTCGAGCAGTTCGCTCGGCACGGCGAATGCCAGCGAGACCGTCTTGCCTTCGCCCGCCAGCTGCAGCGAATCGACCATCTGCTGCATGCCCGGCTTGGTGCCGGCCTGCATCTTGGCCACGGCCAGCACGCCGCGGATCACGTCGCGAAGATTCTGCGCCGACGTCTCGTCCTTCGCCTCGGCCTTGATCATCCCGCTCACGCCGCCATTGACGTGGCCGGCGGCCGAGAACCAGGAGATGGCCGGGATGTGCTGCTGGATTTCGCTCGGCAGCCCCGACTGGTTGGCAATGGCGTCGAAGCGGCCCACCGCCCACGCGTTGGCGCCATCGAGGTCATTCACGAGGGTCATCATCTCGTTGTTCGTCGAGACGATGTTCAGGTTGTTGCGGCGGGCATCGATGGCCGCGTGCACCATGTTCACGCTGCCAAACGCGATCAGGTCGGCTTCGACGAAGCCCACGGCCATATCGTCGTGCGAGGGGTCGCTCGTGGCGTTGCCGTCGCGATGGGTGATGACGGTCTTGCCCTGGTAATCCGTGACCTCGGCGCCATGCTCGAGGGCCAGCGCTTCGAGGCGCGACGCCTCGAACCGGCCGCGCGCGAGCAACAGGAACGCGCCCTCCGGGTTGTTGGCGAGATTGCCCCTCGGCATGACCGCGGCGACCACCGAGTCGATGTCTTCTTCGAAGTTGAGCCCGGTCTTTTCCTCGAACTGGTTCTTGTCGTCGGACGAGGGCTCGAGCTCGCGGAACCGCTGGCGGAACTGCGAGTTCATGACATCGCGGACGTTGGCGTAGGCCACGACCGCGGCGTCGGCCGGGACGTACTGGAGTTCGTCTGGACCCGCGGCGCTCGAAAACACCGATACCGGCAAGCCCATGTACGAGGCCACCAGCCCCGTGCCCAGGCCAATCGCCAGAATCGCGCCCGAAACCGCCACGAAATAACGCGTCTTCTTCGACATGCGGGTCTCCCTGCTTCAGTATACGAAACCCTCGGTATTGGCGTTCCCTTTCGCAGGTATTTCCCCACGACCGAAGGGAGCCCACGAGCGAGCATAGCGAGCGAGTCCCCACGAGCCGCCGAAGGCGGCGAGCTCACGAGGCCGGGCCCAGCCCGGGCCGAGCCTCATTGTTCCAGCACGTACTCTTTGCGCTCCACCACCCGGGTCGCCAGGTAGAGAAACACGCCCAAATACGCAAAAAGCCAAGCCAAGCAGACCCCGACCGGCGGGGTTTCCCGGAACATCCCCTGTAGGAGGCTGGCCACCCCGTCTGAGGGCATCGCGTGGGGCACCAGAGCCTGGAGGTAGTAGGCGATCGTGAACTGCTTGAGGTAACCCGGAAGGGCCAGGACGACCTGCTCCCAGCCAAAGGCGAACAGGAGCCCGATGACCAGCGGGCGCTTGAAAAAGGCGCCCACGAAGGCAAAGACCCCGCCGTAGACCGCCAAGCCCAGGCCGAGCAGCCCCAGGTCCACGAGCAGGGAGCCGAAGGTGCCGGGCAGCTGCGAGAACGGGACGAGCACGAAGTACACAATCATCACCGACGGCAGCACCACGAGGGTCGTGCAGGCGAGGTAGGCCAGGTACTTCCCCACCAGGACCGCGCCCCGGGGAATGGGCCGCGTGAACAGGTAGGTGATCGTCTTGTCTTCGACCTCGTCGGCCATCAGCGCCGTGCCGTAGAACACGCCCAGCACGGGGACGATGAAGCGGAGGAAGAGCATCCAGATCATCACGCCGAAAATGCCGAAGCCGGCGACGCGCTGGCCGTTGACGCGCAGCGCCGACATGCCGAAGATTTCGATCACCTTGACGATCGCGGCCAGCAGCACCGGGCCGCCGACGACCAGCGCCATGAAGATGGTGCGGCGCGACCACAGCATCTCGCCGAGCGACAGGTCGAATACCCGCCGCGACGCGTTCCAGAAGCTCATGCGCCTTTTAATCTGCGTCAAATCTGTGGCCGTCACTGTTTCACCAGGAATTTGAAGACGGCCTGCAGGTTGTCGTCGGGGGACTGGACCTCGTCGATGCGGCCGGCCTCGCCCGACGCTGCCAGCTCGGTCAGCCGCGCGTAGAAATGATCGGGCCGCGAGGTCTCGACAATCACGGCGCCCGGCTCGAACGTCAGGCTGAGCACGTCGTCTTCGGCCATGAAGCGGCGCGCCAGCGCGCGGGGGTCGGCGCCGCGGACGAACACGGTGTGCGGATGCGTGTCGATCAGATCCCTGATCTGGTGGACGTTGCCTTCGGCGAGGATGCGCCCGTTGTTGATCAGGAGGATGTTGGAGGTCATCGCCTCGATTTCGTGCAGAATGTGGCTCGAGACGATGATGTGCTTGCCGGCGCGCGCCCAGTCCTTGATGAAGCGGATGGTCTTGCGGCGCATGATCGGGTCCATGCCGGTGAGCGGCTCGTCGAGGATCAGCAGCTCGGGGTCGTGCACGAGCGCCTGCGCGAGCTTGACGCGCTGGCGCATGCCCTTGCTGTAGGCGCCGATCTTCTTGCCGGCCGCATCCATCAGGTCGACGCGATCCAGCGCGCGCTTTGCTGCCGCGTCGGCCTCGGCATCGTCGTAACCGTTCAGCCGAACGAGCGCGGTGATCCATTCGAGGCCGGTCATGCGGTCGTAGAAGGCGTCCTGTTCCGGGCAAAACCCGATCCGCGCAAACACCGGCGGATTGCCCCAGATTGGCTCGCCGAGCACCTGGATGATGCCCTGGCTCGGCTTGAGCTGTCCCGTCATCAACTTCATGAATGTGGACTTGCCGGCGCCGTTGGGCCCGAGCAGCCCGGTGATGCCGGGCGGAATCGACACGGTGACGTCATTCAGGCCGCTCACCTGCCCGTACCACTTGGATACGTGCTCCGCCCGCACGAGCGGATGCCCGTCAGCCGGCCTGCCCTGAGCGGAGTCGAAGCGAGCCCGGAGCCCGGCGGCCGGAATGGCGGTGTCCATCATGTGACGATCTCGACGCCCCGCACCCTGCGGTCGAGGATGAAGAGCGATCCCGCGATCAGGACGACGACGGTGACGGCGGCGATGGCGGGCGAGACCTGGTAGCGCGGCTCGAGGCGGAAGATCACATCGCCCAGCTGCTCCAGCGCGGCGCTCGGCGACAGCCACGCGAAGCTGCTCCGGCCCGTGATGCCGCGCAGCGCATTGAACAGCGCGGTCGTGAAGAAGAACAAGCCCGCATACATCACCGCGACGAAGCGGCCCGACTTCGACATCGACGACAGTGCGAGCATCGTCGTCGAGGCCACGAGCACCTGCGCCAACGAAAACAGGGTGATGGCGGGCAGCAGGTAGAGGTTGTTGCGGACGAAGGTGAAACTGCCGGCGAAGATAGCCTGCATCAGCAGCAGGCTGATCGCCGGCAGGAACGTCACGCCGACGAGGAAGATGAAGAGAATGGCGAGCTTGCCGGCGATGTACTCCGCGCGCGTCATCGGCTTCGACAAATAGAGCTGGAGCGCATTGGCGCGGCGGTCGTTGGCAATGAGGCCGGCGCCGACGTAGATGGTCACGAAAAACACGAAGGCGCCCTGCTGATCGAGGAACTCGCGGAAGGTCTCGCCTTTGGGCGCGAGGAACGAGGCCTGCTGGAAATTGGCGGCCACGTAGATCTGGACGGCGCGGACCACGAACGGGGCCCACGCAAACAGCATCAGGCCGATGAACTGGCGCTTGGAGACGATCGACATCACCCCGGCGCGCGTCATCACCTGCCAGGCCCGGCCCACCGCGGCGCGGGTGCCGCCGTAGCGACGGTAGCCTTGATCATGAATAGGCATCGCTACACCTCACCCACGGCGCGGGCGAACACGTCCTCGAGCGTCGGCACGCTTGGACGCAGGTGCCGGACCTGCACGCGCTCGCGCGCGGCCAGGTCGAACAGGATCTTCGCGCCCTCGTCGTCCACGCCCGGCACGAACACGCGCATCACATCGTCGCCGGTGTTCTTGACGTCGAAGCCGGAGGCTTTCATGACCTCGATGAAGGCCGCTTCGTCGCCCTTGACGCGCAGCTCGTAGACGCGGCCGGTGGTGCCCTTGAGCGCCTTGATCGGCCCGGCGGTGGCCACCGTGCCCTTGTCCATCACCACCACGTGATCGCAGGTGTACTCGACGTCGGGCAGCAGGTGCGACGAGAGGATCAGGTTGACGTTCTTGTTGTGGGCGAGGTCGTGGATCAGCTCGAGCATCTCGTCGCGGCCCTTCGGGTCCATGCCGTTGGTCGGCTCATCGAGAAAGAGCAGGTCGGGATCGTGCACGATGGCCTGGGCCAGCTTGATGCGCTGCTTCATGCCCATGGAGTAGGTCTCGAGGTTGCGATAACGCGCTTCGCCCAGGCCGACGTAGTAGAGGACCTCGTGCGCGCGCTGCATGGCGTCGGTGGCCGGCAGGCCCGACAGCTGGCCGCAGTAGCCGACAAACGACACGGCGTTCATGCCGGGAATGTGCGAGTCGCTTTCCGGCATGTAGCCGATGCGCGCGCGAATCTCGAGCGGCGACCGCGCCACGTCCATGCCGAGCACGCGCATGCTGCCCTTGTCGGGCACAACGAAGCCGAGCAGGGACTTGAGCAGCGTGCTCTTGCCGGCGCCGTTAGGGCCGAGCAGGCCGACCGCGCCGGGAAGAAAGGCCGCCGACACATCGTTGAGCGCCCAGTTTTTGCCGAAGCGGACGCTCAGGTGCTCGCACTCGACCACCGGCCCGGCGAACCGGGGCGCGGGCTGGCTTGGGGGAAACGCCCCGGCCTGGTCCGGGGGCGTGGGCTCGGTCTGCATCATCAAGGGATCGTCGGGCGCCCCGTTAGGGGCGCCGCTTGAGTATACGCGCGGCAGGGTTAGAGCGTTCCGCGCAACCCGAGTGCGTCGGCCTGCAACCGCATGAATCCAATGACGTTGGTGACGTGCTGGTCGAGCGGCAGGCCCATCAGCTCGGCGCCGCGAATCAGGTGATCGCGGGGCACCTGCCGGGCAAACGCCTTGTCCTTCATCCGTTTGATCACCGAGGACGCTTCGAGGTCGAGCACGCTCTTCGAGGGCCGCACGAGGGCGGCGGCCGTCACGAAGCCCGCCAGCTCGTCGCAGGCCACCAGCGCCTTCTCCACGGGCGACTCCGGCTGGATGCCCGTGATCTCGGAGGCATGCGACCGGATCGCGCGCATGACCCACTCCGGATACCCGAGCGAGCGCAGATGTTCGCAGCCCTTGTTGGGATGATCGCCGAGCGTCGGATATTTTTCGTAGTCGAAGTCGTGAAGGAGCGCGACCACGGCCCACTCTTCCTCGTTGGCGCCCTGCTGGCGGGCGTAGCCGCGGACCGCGGCCTCGACCGCCAGCGCGTGCTTGCGGAGGCTTTCACTCTGGGTCCACTCGGTCAGCAGCTGCCAGGCAGCGTCGCGCGAAAGCGTCATGACGGAAAAGAATACTCCAAGCCCTTCCGGATCACCGCTGCCGCATGCGCGTTGACGCCGTAGGCGTCAAGCTCGGCGGCGGTGACCCAGGCGACCGCCTCGGCATCGGAGCCCGCCACGGGCTCGCCGTGGGGGCACTCGCACACAAAATCGACGATCACGAAGTGGTAGCGGATGCGGCCGTCCGCGTCGCGATGCACGCGGTCGAAGGTCTCGATGATGGGGCCCGGATGGACGTCCAGGCCCGTCTCTTCCCTGAGTTCGCGGCGCACGCCGTCGGCGAGCGACTCGCCAAGGTTGAGCAGGCCGCCCGGGAGCGACCACTCCCCTTTCCGCGGCTCGTGGCCGCGCCGCACGATCAGCGCACGGCCGCCGCGGACCACCACGGCGCCGACACCGACCACGGGCTGCGCGGGGTATTCTCTGGCCATGAAATCCCACACAGAGTATCTGACCTTCACGATTCCCGCGCGGAAGGTGATTGGGGAGTAAATGCATCACACGGAACCACGGAACCACACAAACCAGTTCTCCCTTTTTGAATGAGAAGAATGTCTTCAGTGGTTCAGTGTTTCTGTGTTTCTGTGCGAGGCATTTAGAGGGGCAATGATGCCGCGGCGTTCAGATCCGCCGGCGCGATCCGCCCGGCGGCCAGTTGGCGCAGGCCCGCGGCCGCGATCATGGCCGCATTGTCGGTCGACAGCGCCAGGCTCGGGATGAACACCGGGATCTCGCTCCGCTCCGCCTTCGCCATGGCCTCGGAGCGCAGGCGCGAGTTGGCGGACACGCCGCCGGCGATGCCGACGGCGCGCGCGCCGTGCCAGCGCGCCGCTGCAAACGCCCGGTCGATCAGGGTCTCCACGACGCGGCGCTGAAAGCTCGCCGCCAGGTCGACGATCTCGCCGTGAGGCAAGGGCGCGGCGCCCAATTCGGCCTGGCGCCCTCGCACGTGTCGAAGCACCGCGGTCTTCAGCCCGCTGAAGCTGAAATCGAAGCGTCCGTCGCGTTCGGGCGCGTTGCGATCAGGATTGGTCAGGCGTGTCCCCGGCCACCGGATCGCCTGATCGTTGCCCTCGCGCGCCAGCATGTCGAGGATCGGTCCGCCGGGGTAGCCCAAGCCCAATAACTTGGCGACCTTGTCGTACGCTTCGCCCGCGGCATCATCGCGGGTGCGTCCCAGCAGCTGGTAGTCGCCTTCCCGCGCGATCAGGTAGAGGCTCGTGTGTCCGCCTGAGACCACCAGCACGACGGCCGGCAGCGGGATGCGGCCGTGCTCGAGCCAGATCGACTCGATGTGTCCGGCCAGGTGATTCACCGCGACCAGGGGCTTGCCGAGGGCCCACGCCGCGGACTTGGCAAACGACACGCCGACCAGGAGCGAGCCGACCAGTCCGGGCCCCTGCGTGACCGCCAGCGCCCCCACGTCGCTCCAGCCCGCGCCCCCATCCGACAGCGCGCGCTCGACGACGCCGCAGATGTCGCGGACGTGTTGTCGCGACGCCAGCTCGGGCACCACGCCGCCCCATTCCCGATGGATCTCGACCTGCGAGGCCACGACGTTCGATCGGATCCGCCACGGGCGCGCCGCGTGGCCCGTGTCTTCGACAAGAGCGGCGGCGGTTTCGTCGCACGAGGTCTCGATGCCCAAGACGAGGGTTCCATACGAGGGTTCCGTACGAGGGTTCCTCACGAACGTTCCTCACGAAGGTTCGCAAGTGTCTCGGCGAATGGCGGACGGAAGATGCCGCGCTCGGTGATGATCGCGGTGATGAACCTGTGCGGCGTCACGTCGAAGGACGGGTTGCGCACCGGCGCGCCGTCTGGCGCCAGTTGGGTGTTGCCCACGTGCGTGACCTCGCGCCGGTCGCGCTCCTCGATCGGAATGGCCGAGCCGTCTGCGGTGGCCAGGTCGATCGTCGACCACGGCGCGGCGACGTAGAACGGGATGCCGTGCTCCTTCGCGAGCACGGCGACGGGGTAGGTGCCGATCTTGTTGGCCGTGTCACCGTTGGCCGCAATGCGATCCGCGCCGACGACCACCAGGTCGATCTCGCCGGCCAGCATGATCGAGCCCGCCATGTTGTCGGTGATCACCGTGGTCTCGATGCCGTCCCGCATGAGCTCCCATGCGGTCAGCCGGGAGCCCTGCAGGAACGGGCGCGTTTCGTCGGCAAGCACGTGCACTTTTCGTCCGGCCTCGACCGCGCCGCGAATCACGCCGAGCGCCGTGCCGTAGCCGGCCGTGGCCAGGGCGCCGGCGTTGCAGTGCGTCAGGATGCGCGCCTCGGCCGGCACCAGCGTCGCGCCGTGCGCGCCAATCGATCGGCAACTGGCCACGTCTTCATCGTGAATGCGGTCGGCTTCCGCGCGGAGCCGCGCCCTCAGCTGATCGACCGACTCGCCCGCCAGCGCGCCTTCGGCGAACGATCGCTTCATCCGCTCGATCGCCCAGAACAGGTTGACCGCGGTCGGCCGCGTCGTCGCCAGCAGGTCGCACGTGCGCTGGAACTCGGTCGTGAACTGCTTGGTGCCCGTGGCCTTGCTGCGCGCAGCGCCGAGCGCGAGGCCCATGGCCGCGCAGACGCCGATCGCCGGCGCGCCGCGAATGACCATGGTCTTGATGGCCTTGGCCACGTCGTGGACCGTCTTGCAGGTGACGTAGACCTCGTGGGCCGGCAGCTTGCGCTGATCGACCATCACGATGTTGTCTTCGTGCCAGGCGATGGTGGGGAGCATTCAGATGATCATATCCGGGCCCCGGGCTCCGGGCTCCGGACTCCGGACTCCGCGCTCCGGCTACTTGAGCAGGCGACGGTCAAACGGCAATGGCAGTAAGTCTTTCATCCGCAGCGTGGCCTTGATCTCCGTCAGGCTCGCCAGGATCACCTCGAGGTCGCCGCCAAACTCCCAGAGGATCTGACGGCACGCGCCGCAGGGGGGCGTCGGGGCGTCGGTGTCGGCGACGACGGCGATGCGCGTGAATCGCCGGTGGCCCTCGGAGATCGCCTTGAACACCGCCACGCGCTCGGCGCACACGGTGAGGCCGTAGGTGGCGTTCTCGACGTTGCAGCCCGTGATGATGGCGCCGTCGGCGGTTTCGAGCGCCGCCCCGACCTTGAAGCCCGAATAGTCGGCGGCGGCGCGCTCGCGCACGGCGCGGGCGGCGGCCACCAGGGCGTCAGAGCCGCCCAACGATCCCCTCCAGCAGCGCGATGAACTGGCCTTTCACCTGCTGCGTCGTTGCCATCACCTCTTCGTGCAGCAGCGGTTCGGGAAACACACCGGCCGCGGCGTTGCTGATGCACGAGATGCCGAGCACCTCCATGCCCATGTGACGCGCCACGATGGCCTCCGGCGCGGTCGACATGCCCACGGCATCGGCGCCGAGCCTGCGGAACGCCCGAATCTCCGCCGGCGTTTCGTAGCTCGGACCGAGCACGGCGACGTAGACGCCGTGCTGAAGCGGCAGCTCGAGCGCGCGCGCCGTGTCGTCCGCCATCGCCCGCAGCTTCGGCGAGTAGACGTGCGTCATGTCCGGGAACCGGACGCCGAAGCGCTCGTCGTTGGCGCCCACCAGCGGGTTGTGCCCCATCAGGTTGATGTGATCGTCGATCACCATCAGCGCCCCGCGCGAGCAGTTCGGCGAAATCCCACCCGCCGCGTTGGTCAGGACCACGCGCGGCACGCCCAGCCGTCCGAGGACGCGCATGGCGAACGTCACCGTGTGCAGGTCGTGGCCTTCGTAAACATGGACGCGTCCCGAGAGCGCGAGCACGCGCCGGCCGGCGACGGTGCCGCATACGAGCGTGCCGGCGTGACCGATCACGCTGGACGCCGGCCAGTGCGGGATGTCCGTGTACGGAATCGACCGCGCGTCGCCGACGCCGTTGGCGAAATCGCCCAGACCCGAGCCGAGCACGATGGCCACATCCGCGCCCGCGCAGCCGTGGCCGCGCAGCCAGTCGGCCGCTTCGGTAACGTGTTCGAAATAGCTCACAGGAGGAAGCCTACGATGATCGCCGTGACGAAGTTGGCCAGCGTGCCCGCGAGCATCGCGCGCAGCCCGAGCCGCGCCAGGTCGCCGCGCCGCGTCGGCGCCAGCGCGCCGATGCCGCCGATCTGCATGCCGATGGACGCGAAGTTGGCGAAGCCGCACAGGGCGAACGTGGCGATCGTCACCGACCGCGGATCCAGCGCCTCCTTGATTCGCCCGAGCTCGGCGAACGCAATGAACTCGTTGAGCACCATGCGCGTGCCCAGGAGGTTGCCGATCGTCGCGGCGTCCTTCCACGGCACGCCGAGGCTCCACGCCACCGGGGCGAACACCCACCCGAAGATCATCTGCAGCGACAGGTCCGCCATGCCCAGGATCGCGTTGACCAGCGCAATCAGCGCCACGAACGAGATCAGCATGGCGCCGACGTTGAGCGCCAGGTGCAGGCCTTCGGCGGTGCCGCGCCCGGCGGCATCGATGATGTTGACGTCGGTCTTTTCGATCTCGAGCTTGACCGTGCCGCGGGTCTCGGGCGTTTCGGTTTCGGGCACGAACATCTTGGCCATCATCAGCGTGCCCGGCGCCGTCATGATCACGGCGGTCAGCAGGTGCTCGGCCTTGATGCCGAAGGCGATGTAGGCCGCCATGATGCCGCCGGAGATATGCGCCATGCCGGCCGTCATCACCGTCATCAGTTCCGACTGCGTCATGCGCGCCAGGAACGGGCGGATGGTCAGCGGCGCCTCGGTCTGGCCCATGAAGATGCTGGCCGCGACGTTCAACGACTCCGCGCCGCTGGCCCCCATCACCTTGTTCATCACCACCGCGAACAGCCGCACGATGATCTGCATCACGCCGAGGTAATAGAGAATCGCGAACAGCGCCGCAATGAAGATGATGGTCGGCAGGATCTGGAAGGCGAAGATGACACCGTACTTCTCGACGCCCGCCTTCCCGAGCACCGGAAAGATGATTTCCGACCAGGCCGCGCGGTCGCCCAGCGGACCGAACACGAACCCGGAGCCGGCGACGGAATAGCCGAGGAGCTGGCGCATCTTCTCGCCCAGCGTTTCAAACAGCCACTTGCCCTGGGGGGTCTTGAGCACGAGCAGCGCGAACAGCACCTGCAGGCTGAGGCCCCAGGCCACGACCCGCGGATTGATCGCTTTCCGATTGGTCGACAGCGCGTAGGCGAGGGCCAGGATCCCGACCAGCCCGATCAGCGGCTGCAGCCTGCTCACAATCTCCACATGTCCCCCTACCATCCAGCGCCCCTGAAAGGGGCGCCCTACATTCCGGCCACGAACATCGTCTCGCCGTTCTCGTGCACCCAGCCCAGGATCAACGCTGGTTCCGGGACCGCCTGGTCTTCGATCACCGCCGCCTGCTTCGCCAGCGCCACCGCGGCGTCCAGCCGCGACGGGTCGTTGTAGCGCAACTCCATCAGTGTGTCGCCGGCGGTCACCGGTTCCCCGGGTTTCTTGCGCAACAGGATGCCGGCGGAGAGATCGACCGCGTCGCCCTTCTTGTCGCGGCCCGCGCCGAGCGCAACGGCGGCGCGGCCGATCAGCAGCGCATCGAGCGCCGTGACGTAGCCCGATCGCTCCGCCTTCAGGTGATACCCCAGCGCGGCTGCCGGCAGGCGGCCCGGATCATCGACCACCGCCGGATCGCCGCCCTGCCACTTGATCAGCAGCCGCAGCTTCTCGAGCGCCGCGCCCGACGCCAGGGCGGCCCGCACCTTGGCCTCGGCTTCGTCATCGCTCCTGGCCTTCTCGGCGAGACAGACCATGCGAGTCCCCAACCGGATGACCAGGGCCGTCAGGTCCGCCGGGCCATGGCCCTTCAACACCTCGATGCACTCGGCGATCTCGACGGCGTTGCCGACGGCGCGTCCGAGCGGCACGTCCATGCGCGTGATGAACGCTTCGGTCCGTACCCCGGCCGTCGTGCCGATGCTGACCAGCGATCGCGCCAGCGCGCGCGCGTCGGCCGGCCGCTTCATGAACGCGCCGCGCCCGCACTTGACGTCGAGGACCAGCGCGTTGCTGCCTTCGGCCAGCTTCTTGCTCATCACCGACGAGGCGATCAGCGGCAGGCTCTCGACCGTGCCGGTCACGTCGCGCAGTGCGTAGAGCGCCTTATCGGCCGGCGCGATGGTGGCAGTCTGGCTGATCAGGCAGCACCCGACCTCGGCCAGCATCGTCTTGAATTCGTCGAGCGACAGCGCGACCCGGAAGCCGGGGATGCTCTCGAGCTTGTCGAGCGTGCCGCCCGTGTGGCCGAGGCCGCGGCCCGACATCTTCGGCACCACCACGCCGCAGGCGGCGGCGACCGGCGCCAGCACGATCGAGACCTTGTCGCCGACCCCGCCGGTACTGTGCTTGCCGACCTTGATGCCGGGAATATGATCGAGATTGACGTGCTCGCCCGAGCGCGACATCGCGTCGGTGAGCCACGCGGTCTCGACGGCGTTCATCCCCTTGAGCACAATCGCCATGAGGAGCGCCGAGGTCTGGTAGTCGGCCCACGACCCGTCGGTCACGCCGCCGACAAAACTGTCGATCGCCTCGCGAGAGAGGGCGTCGCCGTCGCGTTTTGCGCGAATGATGTCGACCGCTCGCATGGGGCGGTCGGCAGTATATCGTAGGTGTTCGCATGGCCCAGCGAGCGGCCTCGGCCGCCGACATCACCAGGAACGCCGTGAACCTGGCCCGTGCCATCACGATCGGGCTGCGCGCCTGGGGTTTCTATCCGCCCGAGCACCCGGCCGTCGGGTTGGCCGTCGACAAGCTCGTGGCCGCCTCGGCCGAGGCCGCGTCGGGCGGGCTGTTCCAACTGGCGGTCACGCCCCACGCCATCCTCGTCGACGGCCTGGCCATCGAGGCGCCCGACCTGTCGGTCAGCGAGTGCGCCGCGCTGCTCCACGACCGCGACATCCTGCAGTTGACGTTTGTCGCGGCGCCCGAAGACCCCGTGATCCGCTCGCTGCTGACGATGCTGTCGCTCGATCGCGACGTCCGGAGGTCCCAGGGCGGGCCCGCGGCGATCTGGGCGGCCGAGGCGCAGACCTCGGTCTTGGTCGAGCAGATCGACTACCAGGAGATCCTCGAGCGCGACTTCGACGAGGGCGCCGCGCGCCGCGACGCCACCTGGAAGGCGATCGTCCGGTCCATCATCATGGGCCGCAAGACGTTCAGCGCCGAGGAGCAGCAGCGCCTCCTCGAGATCTCGCGCGACGTCGGCGCCATCGGCGAGCTCGCCAAAGACAGTAAGGAGCCGTTCTGCACCCCCGACGGCTCGCCGCTGCTCACAACGCAAGCGGCGACGATCCTCGCCGTCTACCGGCACATCGCCAAAACGGTCAACGCCCTCGAGCCCGAACGCGCGCAGGAGGTGATGCAGTCGCTGACCCTCGCCGCCTCCGGCCTCGACCCGGCCACGGCGTTCGAGTTGCTCCGCCAGGAGGAAAGCGGCGACGAGTCGATCCAGATCGTCAGCGCGCTCAAGCAGACCTTCGACGATCAACAGGTCGCCATGCTGCTGGCGCGTGCCATGGCCACGCCGGGCCATCCGACGACGCGGCTGGCGCAGGTGCTCGATACGATTGCGCCCGACGATGCGCGCAAGCGGCGCGTGCTGACGCTGGCCAAGCGCCTGATCAGCGAGCGCGACTTCGGCAACAAGCGGCCGATCGACGACATCCGCCAGTCGCTCGACGAGTTGCTGCTCAAGTACGACGAGTCGACGTACGTGTCGGCCGAATACCGCCAGTCGATGGACCAGGCCGCCTCGCGCGCCGCGGAGCTGGCCGCGCGCGGCCTGCCCCCCGAGATCGACGCCTGGCTCGAGACCCTCGGTCACGACAGCGTCCGCCGCCTGTCGGGCCAGTTGCTGATGGACCTGCTGCGCAACGAGAGCAGCCCGGAACGCGCCGCCGAAACCGCGCGCGACATGAGCGCGTTCGTCGAAGAGCTCCTGCTGGCGGGCGCCTTTGCCGACGGCGTGCCGGTGATCCAAGAGCTGTCGGCGGGCGCCGTGCGCACGCCGCCGATGGCCCCCGACGCGTGCCGCCAGGCGATCGACACCGTCGGCCGCTCGACCGCCTTCGCCGAAGCGGCGTCGGCGATCGCCGAGTTGTCGGCGGCCGAGTTCGCGGTGTTCGACACCCTGGCGCGCGCCATCGGGCCCTCGGCGGCGCCCGGCCTGCTGGCCGCCTGCCAGCGCGAAGAGGGCGGCCTCGGCACGGACCGCGCCACGGCGCTGCTCGTCACCTTCGGCCCGCCGGCAATCCCGGTCCTGGCCGCGGCGGTGGAGGGCTCGAAGTGGTTCGTGCAGCGCGAAATCGCCCGCGTGCTCGGCCAGATCGGGACGCCGGCCGCGGTGCCGCCGCTGCAGGCCCTGCTCCGCCGCACGGATCTTCGCGTCATGCAGGCCGCAGTGGCGTCGCTCGCGCGCATCAACGACCCGTCGGCGGCGCGGGCGCTGCACATGGTCCTCAAAGCGACGACGGGCGAAGCCCGCGCGGCGGTGATCGCGGCGCTGGTCGGCCTCAAGGACGCGCGCGTGGTGCCGATGCTCGCGCGCGTGCTGAGCGACAGCGATCCGTTCGGCGAGGAGTTTCCCCTCGTGCTCGAAACGCTGGCCGCCCTGGCATCGATCCGCGACGACGGCGCGCTCAAGGAGATCGCCGCGATCGCGCGTCAGCGCCGATGGCTCGCCTGGGGACGGACCGGCCAGCTGCGCGAGGCCGCGCTCCGGGCCCTGGCGCGCATCGGCACGCCGAAGGCACGGCACGCGCTCGCCGATCTCGCAACGACGGGCGACTTCTTTCTGCGCCGGCTGGCGGCCGCGGCGGCCGCCAAGGGAGGACAGTGATGGCGTTCTCTCCGGAAGATCTCGTGCGGCGTATCGGCGCGGCGGTCCGCGCCGCCGAACTCTACGCCCCCAGCCATCCGCTGGTGCAGCGGACGGCCGCCGGCCTGCACGCCGCCCTGCTGCCGGCCCTCGACGAGTCGCCGGCCGTGATCATCGGCTTCCTCGAAGACGACGTCGTCGTGAACGACTTCCGCCTGCAGAGGGGCTCGGCGACGCTGGCCGGGCTGTTGCGCGACATGCGCGATCGGAAGATCGAGAAGATCACGTTCGGCCGCGGCGTCGAGATCAGCGAGGTCCGGGCGCTGATGGACGAGCTGGCCGATCGCATCTCCCGCACCGGCGTCGGCGACCGGCTGACGGCCCGCGGCATCCGCCGCATCCAGGTCGGCAAGGTGGCGATCGAGGAAGAAGACGATTCGGAGGTCGGCCTCGCGGCGGCCAAGGAGGTCTATTCGAAGGCGGTCACGGGCGCCGAGACCATCTGGGGGGCCGTGAAGGCCGGCGGGCAGCCGGACCCCGCGGACGCGCGCGGCATCATCGACAGTCTCTCGCGTCTCGTCTACCAGGACCGCACCTCCCTGCTCGCGCTCACGGCGCTGAAGCGCTACGACAATTACACCTTCACGCACATGGTGAACGTGGCCGCGCTGTCGATGGCGATGGCGCGCTCGCTCGACCTCGAGGGGCCGATGCTGCGCGAGTTCGGCTTCGCCGCGCTGATGCACGACATCGGCAAGGTGAAAACGCCGCTCGAGATCCTGAACAAGCCCGACAAGCTGACCACCGAGGAGTTCACGATCATGAAGCTCCACGTCGTCGAGGGCGCGCACATCCTGCGGCGCACGCCCGAGACGCCGGCGCTGGCGCCGGTGGTCGCCTTCGAACATCACCTCAAGCAGGACCTCAGCGGCTACCCGGAGAACATCGGCTCGCGAAAGCTCAACCTGTGCACGATGGTCGTGAGCGTGGTCGACGTGTTCGACGCGCTGCGCAGCAATCGCGCCTACCGCGCGGGCATGGCGACCGATCGCATCCGCCACATCATGGCGCAGCAGGACGGCACGGCGTTCGATCGCGCGCTGCTCCGCCGGTTCGTCAACCTGATGGGCCTCTTCCCGGTTGGCACGCTCGTCCGGCTGAACACGGAGGAGGTCGGCGTGGTCACGCAGACGCATCCCGAGGACCCGTTCCGCCCGCAGGTGAAGCTGATCCTCGACCGGAAGGGCGCGCCGTATGAGACGCCGCTCCTCACCAATACCTGGGATCGCGACGATCGCGGGGAGTTCCCGCGGGACGTCATCGAGGCCGTCGACGGACAACAGGTGGGCATCGACCCGTTGGCCTATTTATAGGGGTCAGACCCCCTCCAGAATTACGGCGTTGAGGGGGCCTGACCCCTTAAAATCTCTCATCAGTGTCGCAGCCGACTCCGCCCCCCGACCCGCTCGCGCCAGACGTGGCCGCACGCCTCGCGGAATTCGCGCGGGCCTGCAAGGCCGCCACACGCATCGTGTCGTTGTACCCGGAGAGCCATCCGTCCATACAGTTCGCGCTGTCGCGCATCGTCGAGGCCGGCAGGCAGGCGGTAACGAACGGGCCGTTCGCCATCACGGTGCTGCCGGACGGCCTGCTGGTCGGCGGACGTGGGCTGGCCAAGCCCGATCCGGCGGCGACCGAGCTCGCCGCGCTGCTCCACCTGCAGTTGATCGGCGAGATCACGTTGATGGACACGCTCGGGGCCGGCGAGTGGCACACGTTCCTGTCGCTGCTCGCCAAGACGCCCGAAGACGCGCGGGCCATGGGCGGGGTCGCCAAGGCCTGGGACGCGTCGGGCACCAAGGCGATCGCGCTGAAAGAGATCGACTATGCCGAAGTGCTGCGCGAGCGCGCGGGCGGCGGCGAGTCGGCGTCGTGGGATCGCATCCTGGCGACGCTGAGCGAGGAGCAGGGCGAAGGCGGCGTCCCGGGCCAGCCGGCCATGGCGAGCATGCTCGAAATGGCGAACGACCCGGGACGCCTCGTGCAGTTTGCCGAGAAGCTGCAGGAACACGGCCGCGCCGCGGGCGACGACTCGATCCAGCAGCGCAAGTCGCTGCTGGAACTGATGCACGGCCTGGCGAACTACGCCGCGGAACGCAAGCCCGAAGAGCTCGACGCGGTGCTGAACAAGATGGCGGGCGCGGCGGCGCAGATGTCACCGGACATGCTGCTCACGCTCATCACCGATCCGCCGCCGCTCGCCTCGTCGGGCGGCGGCGGCCAGCGCATGGACCTGGGCGGCGAGCTGCAATCGCGCCTCACCGACGAGATGCTGGCCAAGTTCCTGGTCGACAACGTCGTCAAGGACGCCGGCGCGAGCAGCCGCCTGGCGGCGGCATTCCAGACCCTGGTGCCGGATCGGGATCGGCAGCAGAGCATCCTGGCCGCGGCCACCGAGCAGGCCGCGGCGATGTTCGGGCGGGATTCGGAATTCCAGAAGGTGTGGTCGAGCTCAACCGAAATCCTGACGTCGTACTCCGACTCGCAGTTCGTGTCGGAAGACTACGCCCGCGAGCTGAGCCTCGCCCGCAGCCAGGCCGTGGACGTCGAGAAGATCGGCGACGACCCGCCCAATCGCATCCGGGCGTGGGTGTCGACCGTCAGCGACGACGAGATCCGGGCCCTCGATCAGCACCTGCTGCTCGACCTGCTGACCATCGAGGCGCGGCCGGAGGCGTGGGCCGGCGTGCTGGACGTGGCGGTGTCGAGTATCGAGCAGCTGGTGCTGGTCGGCGACATGACGCTGGCCTCCCAGCTGGTCGATTGCATTGTCGGCGTGGCGCGGCAGGAATCGTCGCCGTTTGCGGCGCATGCCGCGGCGGGAGTCACGCGGCTGGTGGACGGATCGCTGGTCCGCCACCTGGTGCTGTTCCTGCGCCAGGCCACCGACAACGAGGTGGGCCTCGCCAAGCAGATGTGTAAGACCGTCGGGCCGGCGCTGGTCGAGCCGCTGGCGGATGCGCTGGCGGCGGAAGACAACCCGCGGACGGTGCGGCGCCTGCGCGACATCCTGATCGGCTTCGGACCGGCGGCGCGTCAGTACGCCGACGAGCTGCGCAGCTCGCCGAATCCCGCGGTGCGGCGCGCCGCGGTCGATCTGCTTCGCGCGCTCGGCGGCGAAGCGGCGTTGCCGGACTTGCGCGGGCTGCTGGATGACGCCGACCCTCAGGTGCAACGCGAGGCGCTTCGGGCGATCGTTCAGATCGGCACCAACGAAGCGTACGAAGCGCTCGAACAGGCGCTCAAGAGCGGCGAGCCTCACACCCGGGAGGCCATCCTGCAGGCGCTGGGCGCGCTCCGCGACGAGCGGGCGGCACCGCTGTTCGTCTACATCCTCACGCACTCCGGGTACAAGGGCTCGCTCGAGACGGTCTACATCTCGTCGATCGAGTCGCTGGGCCGTGTCGCCAGCGATGAGCGGTCGGTGTCGACGTTGACAGAGATCCTGCACCGGGGCGAATGGTATGCGCCGAACCGGACGGCGCGCATTCGCGCGGCGGCGGCGCGGGCGCTGCGCGCCATCGGCACGGCCAGCGCCGAGCGGACGTTGAACGAGGCGGTGTCGGGCGGGGCGGGCGGCGTGAAGCGCGCGGCCAGGGCGGCGCTGGCGGAACCGGCGCCGCCACGCACCGCGATGCGAAGGGCCAAATGATGGATCCGGTCACGCGTCTTCGTGCGGCGGACGACTTCATGCGGCGGCTCGGGGCGGCCCTGCGTGGCGCGCAGTTGTACGCGCCCTCGCACCCGCTGGTGCAGCGCGCGTTTGACGGCCTCAACGAAGCGATCACGCAATTGCTGGAGGATCAGCCGTCGATCGCGATCGGCATCATCGGCCAGGAGGTGATCGTCGGCGACCTCCCGCTGCCGCGCGCGGCGGAGTCGATGGGCGAGATGATGCGGCGTCTCAAGTCGCTCGGGATCGAGCGCATCGTCTTCGATCGCGGCGTGACGCCGGAGGAGCTCTCGACCCTGGCGCTCACCATAGCGCATCCCGAGCGACGGCCCGGGCAGGACGCGGCCGGAGTCGAGCCGAGTGATCCGCTTGGCGCGCTGAACTCGCTGCCGCACATCCGCGTCGGACGCATCCAGACGGAACAGCGCGTGGAGAAATCCGCCGCCGACGTGGCGACGATCCGGCGGCTGTACGCCGACGCGTCCACCGTCGCCGGTTCGGTCTGGGAGACGGCCAAGACCGAGGGTACGCCGGATCCGAAAGCGGCCCGCGCGCTGATCGATTCGCTGGCGCAGGCCGTGTCGGCCAATCGCACGGCGCTCATCGCCCTGACGGCGCTCAAGAACTACGACAACTACACGTTCACGCACATGGTGAACGTCTCGATTCTGACGATGTCGCAGGCGCGAGCGCTGGGCATGGACGGCGCCCCGCTGCGCGAGCTCGGCCTCGCCGCGCTGATGCACGACATCGGCAAGGTGCGCACGCCGACCGAGATCCTCAACAAACCGGACAAGCTCACCGACGATGAGTTCACGATCATGCGGATGCACGTCGTCGACGGCGCCGAGATCCTGCGGCGGACGCCGGAGATGCCGGCGATTGCGCCGGTGATCGCCTTCGAGCATCACCTGCGCCTCGACGGCACCGGCTACCCGTTCAAAGTTGCGCGAACGGGCCTCAACGTCGGGACCATGCTCTGCAGTATCGCCGATGTCTACGATGCGATGCGGTCGCAGCGCTCCTACCAGCAGGCGTTTCCGTCGGACCGCATTCTCCAGGTGATGAAGCGCAACGACGGCCAGCAGTTCGATCAGCACCTGGTGCGGCGCTTCACGCAGCTGCTCGGCATCTATCCGCCGGGCAACCTGGTGCGGCTCGACACCGGCGCGCTCGCCGTCGTGCTGGCCGTGCACGCGCCCGATCCGTACAAGCCGCGCGTGAAGGTGATCATCACGCCCGGTGGCGAGCGGCTCGAGACGCCGTACGATCTGAGCCTGTGGGAAGTCCCGCCCGACTCGCAGGGGCCGAAGGCGGTGACGGCGCCGCTCGATCCCGCCGAGCACGGCATCGACCCGCTCACCTACCTGTAACCGCGGCGCCCGTAGCGTAGAATCGGTCCGTGGACTTCTCGCGGCTCCCCGGCGGCGACCTCGTGGAACGCGGGCTCCGTGATCTGGCCGAGTCGCGCGACACCGAGGCCGCGGATCTCGTCCTGATTGGCGCTCCCCGCCTGCGGCGGCTGGGGCTGGAGGTGCCGCTGGATCGCTCGGCGGGCGCCGAACATCGGCTCTACCTCCGCCTGGCCGCCGAAGATTCCCGGACGGCCCATTCCCGCTACAACGCGTTGATACGCCGCCTCGTCAGCTTCGAGCGGGCCGCGGAATGCGCGGGCTGAGCACCCGCAGCCAGGTTGAGCGCTTCATGGCGGCGCTCGGGCGGGCCGTGCGCCAGCCGACGCGCGTGTACTTGACCGGAGGCGCCAGCGCCGTCCTGCTCGGATGGCGGGAGACGACCATCGACGTCGACCTCACCTTCATGCCAGAAGGGGACGAGGTGTTCCATGCCATTGCGCACCTCAAGGAGGAACTGGGGATCAACGTGGAGTTGGCATCGCCATCCCATTTCATTCCCGCGGTTCCGGGATGGGACACGCGGAGCGCCTTCATCGCGCAGGAGGGGCCGATATCCTTTTATCACTACGATTTCTATTCGCAGGCCCTGTCCAAGATCGAGCGCGGCCACGCGCAGGACCGCATGGACGTGGCCGCGATGCTGAAGGGTGGCGTCGTCGACGGGAGTCAGTTGCTCGCGCTCTTCGAGCTCATCGTCCCGGACCTGCATCGCTACCCGGCGATCGATCCCGAGTCGTTCCGACGTTTGGTGGCAGAGGCACTGGAGCGGCGCTAAGTGAATGCGGCGAGGTCGTGTACGAAAGGCGATAACATTAAGGCCATGACGCCTTCGGGAACGCCGGCGCCCCATGAAGGATCGCCGGCACCCCATAAAGGGGTGCCCTACATGGTCGTAACCGTGGTCGCGGTCCTGGGCGTGTTCACGGCCATCGGGCAGGGCCAGGGCGGCCAGGCCATGCCCATCTCGCGGCAGATGATCCAGGAGGCCGCGCTCCCGCCGATCGATCGCGGGCTGCGCGATCAGGATCCGGCGCGGGCCGCGCGCACCAGCGGGCCGGGCCTTCGCGCCCGCGCCGATCGCACCGGCGCCACGCTGCCCTACGTGCGCGGATCGGTGATCGTCAAGTTCAAGCCAGGCACCGCGCGCAGCGCCGTTTCGATGGCCACCAGCCAGGTCGCGGGCGTGATGGCCGCGGACCGATCGAGCTTCGCCGACTTCGACATCGTCGACGTCCCGATGGAGAGCGACGTCGAGCAGGCGGCCGAGCTGCTGCGGGCGCGCCCCGACGTCGAGTACGCGCAGCCACGCTACCTCAATCACGCGATGACGCGGCCGAACGATCCGCTCTACACCAACCAGTGGAATTTCCCCGCGATCGACATGGAGCGCGCCTGGGACATCCAGCCCGGCGCCACCTCCGACATCATCGTCGCCGTGCTCGACAGCGGTGTCGCGTTCCGATCGGGCACGATCCGCTACAACTCGCGCTTCTCGTTCCAGATGACCAGGAACGGCCCGACCTATCCGGCGCTGGGCACCGTCGACGTGCCGTTTTCCGCGGCGCCCGAATTGGGCGCCACCGGCTCGACGCGTTTCGTCGCGCCGCACGACTTCATCTGGGACGACGACCTGCCGGTGGACCTCGATTCGCACGGGACGCACGTCACGGGCACCATCGGCCAGCTCACCAACAACGGCGTCGGCGTCGCGGGCATGGCCTACAACGTCCGGATCATGCCGGTGAAGATCATCCAGGGCCTGTGGGACGAGATCTTCGACAGCCCCAACTCGGGCACCGACGACGTGGTGGCGCGCGGCATTCGCTATTCGGCCGACAACGGGGCCAAGGTGATCAACCTCAGCATCGGACGCAGTGAAGGCGGGCCGGCCCCCGTGGTGACCGCGGCGATCCGCGATGCGATCGGACGCGGCGTGTTCGTGGCCGTGGCGTCCGGCAACACGAAGGACAACGGCAACCAGCCGAACCGCCTGGGCGACGGCGCCACCGGCATCGACGGCATGATGGTGGTCGGCGCGGTGGGCCGCGGGCTCGAGGCGGCGTACTACTCGACCACGTCGGGGTCGGTCGAAATCGCCGCGCCCGGCGGCGATCAGCGGGCCGGGGGAAGCAGCGCCGGCATCCTGCAGCAGACGCTCGACCTCGATCTGCTCGAAACCTACGATCGGCCGGTCTCGCAGTACGGCCCGCCGCGCGCGGATTCGTTTGCCTACTACTACTTTCAAGGCACCTCGATGGCCACGCCGCACGTGTCGGGCTTTGCCGCCCTGCTGATGCAGCAGGGCATCACCAACCCGGCGGCCGTCGAAGCCGCGATCAAGCAGTTTGCCACCGACAAGGGCGCCACCGGGCGGGATGACACCTTTGGGTTTGGCCTGATCAACCCTCGTGCAACGCTGCGCGGCTTGGGCATTGCCAAGTAGGACGCCGCCGATGATGACGCGCGCGCCGCTCGCTCTCGCGCTTCTCGCGCTGTTGGCGTCGGCCGATCCGGCGGGCGCGCAGGCCAAACCGCGCCCGCGTCCGGCGCCGCAGTCGCGCAGCATCCAGATCGGCGGCTACGCGATGTTCGGCCAGTTCAACTTCGCAGCGATCGATACCTTCGACGCGGTGCTGGGCCGGACGTCCGGCCCCATCTTCGGCGGCGGCGCCACGGTGGGCCTGCCGTTCGGCGGGCTGTTCGTCGACATCGGCGCGTGGCGATTCAAGCAGGACGGCGAGCGCGTGATCGTCGTCAACAACGAGGTGTTTCCGCTCGGCATTCCCTTGACGGTGACGATCATCCCCGTCGAGTACACCGCCGGATGGAAATTCCTGAGAGGCCGCAGCCGGCTCGTGCCGTACGTCGGCGCCGGGATGACCTCGTTCGGCTACAAGGAGACGTCGACGTTCGCCGGCGCGGGCGAAGACGTCGAGGATCGCTTCAACGGCTATCACGTCATGGGCGGCATCGAGTTCAAGGTCATGCGGTGGCTCGGGGTCGGCGGCGAGTTCGCGTGGACCACCATTCCCGACTCGATCGGCACGGGCGGCGTGTCGGAGACCTTCAACGAAACGGACCTGGGCGGCACCAGCTTCCGGGCCAGGATCACCATCGGCCGGTAAGGCGGCGACGGTCCCGTGACCCCCTTCGAAAGAAGAGTCCTCACCATCGTCTCGCGCATTCCGCCGGGGCGTGTGGCGACGTACGGCGACGTGGCGAAGCTGGCGGGCAAGCCGCGCGCGGCGCGGGCGGTCGGCAACATCCTCCGGGAGGCCGACCGGCCGGGCCTGCCCTATCACCGCGTGATCGCCGCCGGCGGGCGCCTGGGCGGGTATACGAGCCTCGCCCTCAAGCGGTCGCTGCTGGCCGCCGAAGGCCTCACGGTCGTCCCGGGCCGGGTGGTCGGGTTCGCCCAGCGGCGTTGGCCCGCCTCCGCTCTCGAAGCGAGCTTCGGCGGGGTCCCGCCGAAGCGGCCTTCGGCCGCGAAGGCGGACAAATAGATCCGAACCGAATCGGCCTCTGGCACGTCTGTTTGGGCGTGGCCTGCGTGACCGTCAGATCAGTGTTATCAGTGTCATCCGCCGTCGCGCTACGCGCTTTGGCGGGACAAGTCTGCGGCTCTGGTTGGCCTGTCGGCGTCATCTGCGGCCCCCATCAACCTCCCCAGTGATGCCGCCGTCTAACCCTTCAGGTGACGTGAAGAGCGCCGATCTCGAGCTGGTCGGGCGCATCCGCGCCGGCGACGGGACGGCCTTCGAGGTCCTGTACCGGCAGCACGCCACGCGGCTCTACAATCTGGCCAGCCGCATGACGGGCGCCCACGGAGAGGCCGACGACCTGCTGCAGGACATCTTCCTGCTGGCGTATCGAAAGCTGGGGAGCTTCCGGGGGGAATCGTCGCTGGGCACGTGGCTCTATCGGCTGGCGATGAACCACTGCCTGGATGTGCTGAGAAACCGGCAGACGCGAATGGGCCACCACACCGATTCGCTGGACGAACCGGACGCGATGCCGGTGGCGTCGCCGGTGCCGGTGCTGGGCGCGGTGAGCCGGATCGACCTGGAGCGGGCCATCGAGGCCCTGCCCCCTGCCTGCCGGGCAGCGTTCCTGCTCCACGACGTGGAAGGGTTCGGGCACCAGGAAGTCGGCGAGATGCTCGGGGTGTCGGAGGGCACGTCGAAGTCACAGGTGCACAAGGCACGGATGCGGATTCGATCCTATCTGGCGCACGGGTTGAAGAAGGTTGAGAGCCGAAAGCCGAGAGCTGAAAGCTGAACGCTGATGAAATGTGAAGACCTCAACGAAGCCCTGGTCGACTTTGTCGACGGGCGTCTCGACGCCGTGAGCCAGCGGAACGTCGAGCGGCACCTCGAGGTCTGCGGCCAGTGCCGCGCGCTCGTGACCGACCTGCGCACCATTCGCGCGGCGGCGTTCATGCTGGACCGCCGCGAGCCGAGCGCGGCGACGTGGACCGCGCTGCAAGCCAAGGTCGCCGCCGAGCCCGCGCCAAAGGGACATCTGCTCGACATGAGCCTGGGTCGCCGACTTGTCCGCCGCAGCGAAAGCGGAGGCGGAAGCCTTGGCGGAGGCGTCCCGGTGTGGCTGGGTGCGGCGGCCGCGCTGATCCTCGCGACGGTGATTGGCCTGCTGCCATTGGTGAACCGCGATCGCCAAGTCGATCCGGACGCGCCGACAGCGGCGGAGGCCCCGGCCGAGGTGACCGTGGAATCGGTCGCCGCCGAATTCGAGGCGGCCGAAAGGCACTACCAGAAGGCGATCGACGATCTGCAGACCATCGCCAAGGCCGACACCGGCGAGCTCGACCCCCAGGTCGCGGCCGTGTTGCAGAAGAACCTCTCGGTGATCGACCAGGCGATCAGCGAGAGCCGGGCGGCGCTCAAGTCGCAGCCGGCCAGCACCAACGCGCAAGACGGCCTGTTCGACGCGCTCAGGACCAAGGTGGCGCTGTTGCAGCAGACCGTGGAACTGATCAACGAAATGCGGAAGGGTAATCAAGCCGAGGCAGGGCGCCGGATCCAGACCCTGTCGCAGTAGACCAACTATGCGGATCAGACCTCTCACACGCTTGATCGCCGGCCTGGCGGTGCTCGCCACCGCCGCCCCGGCCATGGCCGCCGTCACCGCGCGCGGCGCGGTGCCGGACGACAACCCGCGCGCGGGCTGGCTCGATCGGTACGCCGAAGTCCGGCAGGGACCCGAGCAGACCGACCGGGTCTCGCAGTCGTTCAAGGTCGGCGCCGACGGCTCACTCGATCTCACCGGCATCTCGGGGGACGTCCGTGTCACCGGCGGCGGCGGCACCGAGATCACGGTGGAAGCCACCAAGCGCGTGCGGCATCGCGATGCCGACCAGGCCCGGCGGCTGCTGAACGACCTGCGCGTCGACATGACCCACGTCGGCAGCCGTGTCGAGGTGCGGACGATCTATCCGCGCAACCGCGGCGAACGCGGGATCTCGGCCCGCGTGGATTACGTGGTCTCGGTGCCCGCCGGCACCGCCGTGGCGGTGAAGTCCATCTCGGGCAACGTCCTCGTCACGAGCGTGCGCGGCGAAGTGCGGGCCGAAACCGTGAGCGGCGACGTCGAGGTCAGCGCCACGCCGAACGTCGCGGTGGCCAAGACCATCTCGGGGAACGTCACCGCCCGCGACATCGGCTCGGCCAACATGCTCTCGCTCGGCACGGTCAGCGGCACGGTGATCGCCACCGGCTTGAAGGTCCGCGCGCTCGACGCCGGGTCCGTCAGCGGCGACGTGCGGATCTCGGGCGTGCAGATCGAGCGCGTCGAGGCCAGGTCGGTCTCGGGCAACATCGAGTTCGACTCGCCGTTGAGCAAGGGCGGCCGCTACGAGTTCACGTCGCATTCGGGCGACGTCCGGATTGCGCTGGTCGGCACGACCGGCTTCGAGCTCGACGCCGACACCTTCAGCGGCAGCGTCCGCTCCGACCTGCCGGTCACCCTGCGCGGCATCGGGCAACCCGGCGACCGCCGCCGCGGCACCAGCAACCGGGCGATCCGCGGGTCGTACGGCGACGGCAGCGCCGTCCTCTCGGTCCGCAGCCACAGCGGCTCCGTCGTGATTACCCGTTCGACTCGGTAGGAGCCGGGCTGCGCCCGGCTCCCACCCTCGCTCAGGGCAAAGCCCTACCGTACTTCAGCCCTCGCCTACCCTGTTCAGGTGCCAAAGGTGGCCTGCCATGAGGGAGATGCGGTCAGGTCAAGGCCTGACCTCATCGAGTCGAATGGCACTCTTCTGGCATAATAACCAGAGGAATGGTGGCGACGAGTGCGCCGCCAATGTGGAGGATACGCATGAAGGTCAGATGGCTTGTCGCAATCCTTGCTGGCGCGTTGACCGCGGGCGCCGCGTCCGCGCAAACGGGCCAGGTCCCTGCCGGGGAGACCGCGCTCGGTTCCGTGCGTCTGCCGCGGAGCGTGATGGCCGACGGCAAGGCGTTGAAGGCCGGGACCTACCAGGTCCGCCTCACCTCCCAGGCGGCGATGCCCGCCGTACCGGGACAACAGATGGAACGCTGGGTCGAGTTCGTGCAGGGCGGCAAGGTCGCCGGGCGCGAAGTCGTCAGCATCATCCCCGCCTCCGAAGTGAAGGACCTGCAGCCGGGTCCCGACGCCCCACCCTCGTCGCGGGCGGGGTCGAAGGTCGAGATGTTGAAGGGTAACGAGTACCTGCGGGTCTGGATCAACCGCGCCGGCGTGAACTACCTGATTCACATGCCGCCGGCCGCGATGTAAGAGACCCGAGGGCTTGAGACTTGAGGCTTGAGCAGGCCCCAAGTCTCAGGTCCCAAGCCTTCCAGAGTTACCCGCCGATCGACATCACGTCGAATTGCTCATGATGGAGATGGACATCCGGCTTGACGATGACGTCACGCCGGAGCATCTCCTTCAGGTCCTTGAGCACGCCGCGCTCCTCTTCCTGCAACGCCCTCGCGATGTCGGGGTTGACCCGTAGCAGCACGCCCGGGCCATCGAGGTCCGACCCCACCTTCCTCACCTCCGACAGGATCTCGTAGCACACCGTGGCACTCGACTTGATCGTGCCCGCGCCCGAGCAGTACGGGCACGGCTCGGTCAGCACGCGCTCCAGGCTCTGCTTGACGCGCTTGCGCGTGACGATGACAAGGCCGAAGTCCGACACCTGGAGGGCCTTCGACGGCGCGCGATCCTTGCGCAGCTCCTGCTCGACCGCCCCGAATACCTTCTGGCGGTTCTTCTTCTCCTCCATGTCGATGAAGTCGCAGACGATGATGCCGCCGAGGTCGCGCAGGCGGATCTGCCGGACGATCTCCTTGGCGGCCTCGAGGTTGGTCTTGATGATCGTGTCCTCGAGCCGGCCCGCGGTCTTCTTGCCGACGTAGCGCCCGGTGTTGACGTCGATCGCCACCAGCGCCTCGGTCTGGTTGATCACGATCGACCCGCCCGACTTGAGCCACACCTTGCTGCGCAGCGCCTTGTCGAGCTCGGCCTGCACGCCGTACTCCTCGAAGATCGGGAAGTCCTTGTCGTAGAGCTTCACCCGGGGCGCCAGCGCCGGCATGATGCGGCCGATGAACTCCAGCGCCCGCTGGTGCTCGACCGGATGATCGATGCGGATCGCCGAGTAGTCGTCGGTCAGCAGGTCGCGCAGCAGCTTCGCCACCAGGCTCGGCTCCTGGTAGACGGTCACCGGCGCGCGTTTCTGCTCGCCGCGCTGCCGCATGTCGACCCAGATCTTGTAGAAGTAGTTCAGGTCGGCGAGGATGTCGTCCTTCGATCGGCTCGACGCCGCCGTCCGGATGATGACGCCGCCGCTGAAGTGATGCTGCTCGCGGAATTCGCGGACGATGCCGCGCAGGCGGGCCCGCTCGTCGCGGCTGTCGATCTTACGCGAGATGCCGATGTGATCCACGGTCGGCATGAACACGAGGAAGCGCCCCGGCAGCGTGACGTGGCACGTGAGGCGGGCGCCCTTGGTGCCCAGCGGCTCCTTGGCCACTTGGACGATGACGTCCTGGCCCTCCTTGAGCAGCTCCTCGATCTTGGGCTCCGGCGCGCGCTCCTTGCCCTCGTCGCGGTCGCGGCCGCGGCCCCGCCCGCGGCGTTCCGGCGGCGCGCCGGGCGCGGCCGGGCTGTCGCCGCCGTTGGCCGCCGCCTCGGCGGCCGGCGCCTCGTCGTCATCCTTGTCGTACTCGTCGACGTCGGCGATCACGTCCGAGACGTAGAGGAAGCCGTCGCGTTCGAGACCGATGTCGACGAACGACGACTGCATGCCGGGCAGCACCTTCGAGACCCGGCCCTTGTAGACGTTACCGACGACGCCGCGGTTCTGCTCGCGCTCGACGAACAATTCGGCGAGCTGGTCGTCCTCGAGAATGGCCACACGCGTTTCGTGACCATTGGAGGAAATGATCATTTCCTTGTTCATGTTTTTTGGGGGCCGGTCGGGCTGGTGGGGCCGGTCAGGCCGGTGGAGTTACCCGCCCGACCCGCCCCACCCGCCTTCCCCGCCTAATTAGTGAATCGTCGCATTCGCACGTTGAGGATGAGCCCGAACCCCGCGAGCGTCGCGATCATGGAGGAGCCGCCGTAACTCATGAGCGGCAGCGTGAGCCCCTTGACCGGCGCCAGACCCGCCGACATGGTGATGTTGTAGATGACCTGGAACGTAAACGACGACAGCACGCCCAGGACGAGATAGGCGCCGAGGCGGTCCTTGGCCAGCCGGGCCGCATCGAGCGCGCGCACAATCACGAAGAGGTACAACCCGAGCGCGACGAGCACCCCGACCAGGCCCTGCTCTTCGGCGAGCACCGAAAAGATGAAGTCGTTGTGCGCGACGGGAAGGAAGCGCAGCTGACCCTGCGTGCCCTCCATGAATCCCTTGCCCCAGACGCCGCCGGAGCCGACGGTAATGCGGGCCTGAATCTGCTGGTAGCCGGCGCCGCGGGCGTCCTGCGCCGGATCGAGGAAGGTGGAAATGCGCTCGCGCTGGTAGTCCTGCAGCGCGAATTTGTAGGCGGCGGGCGCCGCGAGCACGGCGACCAGGACCCCGGCGTAGATGTACTTCATCGGCATGCCGGCGACGAAGGCGACCACCAGCAGGATCGGCAGCAGCGTGACGGCGGTGCCCAGATCGGGCTGCCGGGCGATGATCAGCAGCGGCACCGCGGTCAGCGCCGCCGCGATCAGCAGATCGTTGTTGGTGAGCGCGGGACGCCGGCTTTCGCCGAGCATCTTCGCCAGCATGAGCGCCAGCGTCGCCTTGGCGAATTCCGAGGGCTGGAGGTTGAAGGCGCCGAGATCGATCCAGCGGCGCGATCCGCCACGGACGGCGCCGAAGAACAGCACGCCGATCAGGGCGGCGACCATCGCCAGGTAGATCCAATGCGACTTGTCGGCGAGCGACCGGTAGTCGACCATCAGGCACACGGCCATCGCCATCAGGCCGATGCCGAGGGCGTAGACCTGCGTCCAGTAGACGCCGCCCGCCCCGCCGGTCGTGCTGTAGATCATCACCAGGCCGATCGCGCAAATCACGAGCACCGCGCCGATCAGCAGCCAGTCGATATGGAAGTAGAGCCGCCGCTCGAACATCAGCGCGCTCCCGTGGCGGGGCCGGCGATCGTAGCGACGCGGGCCGGCGCGGCCGGCGCGGGCGCCGGCTTCGGAATGGTCAGCACCGGCAGCGGCAGGCCGTCGCGCTGCGCGAAGTAGGTCTCGATCACGTGCCGGGCGATCATCGCGCCCTCCGAGCCGTGCTCGGCGTGCTCGGCGAAGATCACGCCGGCGATCTCGGGGTTGTCGCGCGGCGCCATGAAGACGAACCAGCCATGGTCGCGCAGGTCTTTCTCGGAGCCGCGCGCCCGTTCCTTGCCCTGGAGCGAAATCACCTGCGCCGTGCCGGTCTTGCCAGCGACGTCGCGGCCGGCAATCATCGCCCGCCGCGCGGTGCCGGCGCCGTTCACCGCCATCCACAGCCCGTCGTGGACGGCCGACACGGTTTCGGGCTTCAGCAGGAACGGCGCAAACGGCGAGGGCGGGCGCGCGACCGGCTGCCAGCCGTTGCCTTCGTCGAACGCCTGCACCAGCCGCGGCACCATGCGGTTGCCGCCGTTGGCGATCGTCGCCATCGTTACGGCCAGCGCCATCGGCGTCACGTCGACCATGCCCTGGCCGATCGCCACCGAGATGGTGTCGCCGGCGTACCACTTCTCGTTGAAGCGCTTGCGCTTCCACTCCTGCGACGGGACGATGCTCTCGACTTCGTTGGGCAGGTCGATGCCGCTCTTGCCGGCCAGGCCCAGCTTCTCGCCCCACTTGTGGATGCGATCGATGCCCAGCATGTCGCCCACGGTGTAGAAGTAGGTATTGCACGACCGCTCGAGGGCATGCCGCAGGTCGACGAAACCGTGCTTGCCGAGGCACTGGAAGAAGCGGCCGTAGAACGTGCCGCCGCCCGGGCAGTAGATCTGGCGTTCGGGCGAGATCACGCCCTCCTCGAGCGCCGCCGTCGCGATCAGGATCTTGAACGTCGACCCCGGCGAGTAGCGGCCCTGGATGGCGCGATTCTGCAGCGGCCGCAGCTTGTCGGTGTTCAGGTGACTCCACGTCGCGCGATCGATGCCGGTGGCAAAGTCGTTCGGATCGAACGCGGGCAGGCTCGTCAGCGTCAGCACGTCGCCGCTCTTCGGCTCCATGACGATCGCCGATCCCCAGCGGCCGTAGGCGCGGAACGCGTCTTCCGCCGCCTTCTGCATCGCGTAGTTGATCGTCAACTGGACGCGGCGCCCCTGTACGGGCGGCACTTCGTCGAGCGTGCGGATCTCGCGCCCGACGCTGTTGACGACCACGCGCCGCGCGCCGTCTTCGCCCATCAGCAGCTTGTTGTAGACGCGCTCGATGCCGAACTGCCCCACGATCGATCCGGTGGCCACGTGGTCCGACGCCAGCTGATCCTCGCTGGCCTCCCCGACGTAGCCGATCAGGTGCGCGGCCATCGCCTGGTCGGGATACTGGCGCGTCGGCACTTCCTGGACGAGCACGTCCGGCAGCTCGAAATCGAGGCGGCGGGCCGTGACCGCCGCCACCTGCGCGAGCGTGGCGTCCTGCAGCACGACAATCGGCTGGTAGCGCGGCTCGCGGCGATGCCGATCGACGATGTCGCGGACGAACTTCTCGTCGACGCCGGTGACGCTCGCCAGCACGCGAATCGTGCGATCGAGGTCCTTCGTGTGTTCGCGGACGATGGAGATGTTGAAGGAGTTGCGGTTCTCGACCAGGAGCCGGCCGGTGCGATCGTAGATGATCCCGCGCGGCGCCCGCAACGTCAGCGTGCGCTGGTGGTTGTTCTCCGCCATCTCGCGGAACTTGGTGTGCTGAACGACCTGGAAGAACCAAAAGCCGCCCGCCAGCAGGCCAAACGCCGCCGCCACCGCCACGCGGAGGATGGTGAGACGGAGGTGCAGTCGCCGCCGATCTTCGGCAATCGCCATATGTCAGCTCTCGGCTTTCAGCCTTCAGCCTTCAGCCGTCTGTAACTTGCCATTATCGTTTGAGAGGGCGCCCGGCGCGGCGCCTGGCCATGAACCCGGGGAGCCATTCGATCACCTGAAACCCCACGACCCCGACAAACCCGTTCCCGAGGGCCTGGCCGACCACGGCGGGCACCGGCGCCGGGAACTGCCGCAGATCCAGCAACACATAGAGCCCCATGAAGATAGCGGCGTGCAAGGCGGTAGTCAGCAGGAGCAGGACGAACCTCGGCAGCGGGCCCGTGAGGATGAACTGGGTGCCCAGCACCCCTGCCAGGAAGCCCACCAGGGTCTTGGCCAGCCCGCCGATCCCGACGATCCCGCTCGACAGGGAGTCCTGGATGAGCCCCGCCACGCTGCCGGCCAGCAGCCCGGTCACCGGCCCGGACTTGAGCGCGATGTACACCACGACGATCAGCACCAGGTCGATCGCCGCGGTCCCGCGGATCACCAGCCCGGCGAGCGTCGTCTGCAAGGCCAGCGCGACGAGAATGGCCGCCAGCGCGGCGGCGGTCTTCACTCGCCACCCTCGGGCACCGCGCGAGAGGCCGGAAGGGTCCGCACCACGAGCACTTCTTCGAGCCGCGAAAAATCCACGGCCGGCCGGACCGTGATCTCGTGGTACTGCCCGAGCCCGCGATCGACGTGATCGATCGTACCGATGACAAACCCCTTGGGATAGATCCCGTCGATGCCGGAGGTCACGACCAGGTCGCCCGTCTTCACGTCGGCGGTGCCCGGCACGTACTCCATGCGCAGCGACCCGTCGCCGAAGCCGACCACCACGCCCTGCACGCGCGTGCGCTCGATCAGCGCGCCGGCCGCCGCGTTGCGATCGATCAGCAGCTGGACCTTCGCGGCGCGTCCGCTCGGCAGGATCACGCGGCCCACCACGCCGGCCGGCGAAATCACCGCCATGTCGGTCTGCAGCCCGTGCGACGAGCCCTTGTCGATCGTGACCGTGCGGAACTCCGGGCTCGCCGCGGCGGCAATCACCTCGGCCGCGGTGGTGTCGAGCCCGGCGCGCTCGCGCAGCTCCAGGAGCTGGCGCAGGTTGTCGGTGCGTTGCGCCTCGGCGCGCTCCTCCTGCAGGCGGATCTGCAGGGTCTGCATCTCCTGCTTGAGCGCGGTGTTCTCCGCTTCCACGTGTTGCAGGGCGATGTACCCGGACCACACGCCGCGCACGCCGCCGACCAGCGCCATGGTGGCGCGCTGGACCTCCGAGAACGATCCGAACGTGACCACCTGCAGCACCGGGAGCCCCGAGGCCGTGTTGACCTGCGCCGAGATCAGGACGACGTGCAGCAGGATGGCGGCGCCCAGCAGGACGCCGGGCCGTTGTCTGATGTCGGCAAGTGCCATGAAACAGCCTTCAGCCTTCAGCCTTCAGCCTTCGGCCATCAGCTAATCGATCGCGATCTTGCGCAGCAGATCGAATTCGCCCAGCATCTTGCCGGCGCCGAGCACCACCGACGACAGCGGATCTTCCGCGCTCGACACCGGCAGGCCGGTCTCTTCGCGCAGGCGCTTGTCGAGGTTCTTCAGCAGCGACCCGCCCCCGGTGATGACGATGCCGCGATCGACGATGTCGGCCGACAGCTCCGGCGGCGTGCGCTCGAGGGCGACGCGCACCGCGTCGACGATCACGTTCACGGTTTCCGCGAGGGCCTCGCGGATCTCTTCGTCGGTGATGGTGATGGTCTTCGGCACCCCCTCGATCAGGTGCCGGCCCTTGATCTCCATCGTCATCCGCTCTTCGAGCGGGTAGGCGGAGCCCAGCTCCATCTTGATCTGCTCGGAGGTGCGCTCGCCGATCAGCAGGTTGTAGGTCTTCTTGATGTACTGGATGATCGCCTCGTCCATCTCGTTGCCGGCGACGCGCACGGCCTTGCTGTAGACGATGCCGGCGAGCGAGATGACGGCGATGTCGGTGGTGCCGCCGCCGATGTCGACGATCATGCTGCCGGCCGGCTCGGTGATCGGCAGGCCGGCGCCGATGGCGGCGGCCATCGCCTCTTCGATGAGGTGGACCTCGCTGGCCTTGGCGCGATACGCCGAGTCTTTCACCGCGCGCTTCTCGACCTGCGTGATCTCGGACGGCACGCCGATGATGATGCGCGGGCGCACCCAGACGTTGCCGTTGTGCGCCTTCTTGATGAAGTACGTCAGCATCTTCTCGGTGATGTCGAAGTCGGCGATGACGCCGTCCTTCATCGGCTTGATGGCGACGATGTTGCCCGGCGTGCGGCCGAGCATCTCCTTGGCGCCGGTGCCGACGGCCTCGACGCGGCCGGTCACCTTGTTGACCGCGACCATCGACGGCTCGTTGACCACGATGCCGCGGCCTTTGGCGTAGACGCACGTGTTGGCGGTGCCGAGATCGATCGCCAAATCCGTGGAGAGAAACGACAGGAGCGAACCAAGACCCATTGTGTGTAGAACCGTGCTATCCCGCCCGGCTAGTCGGCCTGGGCGATGCGAACCCCGTTTTTGCCCGAATCCTTGACTTGGTACATCGCCATATCGGCCGCACGTACCAACTCTTCAGCAGAAGCCGCCACATCGGGCAATGTGGCCACCCCGACCGACGCCGTGAGCCGCAGGCTCAACCCGCTCCCCGCCAGGAATGGATGGGCCGCCAGCCGCTCACGCACGCGGTCTCCTACCGCCGCAGCACCTTCAGAACCGGTGTCGGGGAGGATGAGCGCAAATTCATCGCCACCAAACCGCGCCACCACGTCCGTTTCACGCGCGCAGCGGCGAATCACGGCCGCCGCTTCCACCAGGGCCGTGCTGCCGGCCTGGTGGCCGTGATTGTCGTTGATGCCCTTGAAGCCATCGAGGTCCAGGAACAACAGCGACAACGGGCGACCCGACCGCGAGGCGCGCTTGGCCTCGCGACGCAGCACCTGATTCAAGTACCGCGAGTTGTAGAGCTGCGTCAGGTCGTCGGTCACCGACAACGCTTCCGACCGCCGGAGCCGCAAGGCGTTGTCGAGCGCCTGCGCCGGCCCTTCGAGCACCACGCCGAGAGACTGGCCCACCGCCGGCGTGATGTGCGGCGGCTGCGACGAGGCCTGACGCTCCGCGACCACGAGCGCCGCGACGGTTTGCGCGCGACAGCGCAGCGGCCAGCCGAGCACCGCGCCCGCGGCGCCCGTCGCGCGCGGATCCTTGCGCAGATCCGCCGTCGCGAGCTCGCGGCCGTGGCCCATGACCCAGCGCGCCACGCCGGTCGCAACCGGCGTCAGCGCCGGCCCCATACCGCGTGACGACAAGACAACGACTTGGCCGTCGAGATCGGCCGCAAACACACCGCACGCCGACGCCTTGAACCACTCGTCGGCAAGTTCCACGACCAGCCCGCCGATGGTTTCCGGATCGAGCGTGTCGTGTACGGCGCGTAGCAGGGCGAGCGCCGTCTCAGGCCGTTCGAGTCGGCCTTTGAGCGCTCGCTGGCTGCGACGCAGGCGGGCGGCCAGATCCGGACGGCGAGAACCGCCGTAAGTCATTCAACTGACTGAATATATCACGTTCCGGACGATGGTTCCTCACGGAGGTTCTCCACGAAGGTTCCTCCCGCGGGTTCTCCACAGAGGTTCCATACGCACAGAACCTCTGTAGAACCTCCGTAGAACCCTCGTGGGGAACCTCCGTGAGGAACCCCCGTGAAGAACCTTCGTGCTACGATTCGAGTTTCCCAGAGGGTTTTGACCGATGACGATGCTGGACCAGATGCGGCGACACAAGGGCTGGCTCAAGTGGAGCCTGGCGCTGGTCGTCCTGACCTTCGTGGTCTTCTACATCCCCGATTTTCTCACGACCAACACCGGCGCCGCCCCCAGCGAAGTGCTGGCCGAAGTCGAGGGCCAGCCGATTACCGTGGGCACCTTCACGCGCCGCTACAACGCGCAGATCAATGCCTACCGCAACGCGTACGGCGGGCAGATGAACGATCAGCTGCTCAAGCAGCTCGGCATCGATCGCCAGATCCTGAACCAGCTCATCGACGAGGAAGCCATGGTCGCCGAATCGCGCAAGCAGGGCATCACCGTGACCGACGTCGAAATCCGCCAGCGCATCCTCGCGCTCCCCGGCTTCCAGGAGAACGGCAAGTTCGTCGGCGAACAGCGCTATCGCCAGATCCTGCAGTTCCAGAATCCGCCGATGACCACGGCCGACTTCGAGGCGAGCCTGCGGCGCGCGCTGCAGATCGAGAAGCTGCGCTCCGCGATCACCGGGTGGATGTCGATCAGCGACAAGGACGTGGCCGACGAGTTCACCAGGCGCAACGAAAAGGTCAAGCTCGACGTCGTGCCGATCACGCCGCAGGCCTTCAAGTCGCAGGTCACCGTCACCGACGCGGAGCTCGCCGCCTTCTTCGAGAAGGCCAAGGACAAGTACCGCATCGGCGAGAAGCGCAAGGCCAGGTACGCCGTCATCAACGTCGACCAGGTGCGCCAGACGATCACGGTGCCCGAGGCCGACATCACCGCGTTCTATCAGCAGAACATGCCGCAGTACCAGACGCCGGCGCAGGTCCGCGCCAGCCACATCCTCTTCAAGCTCGAAGGCAAGGATGAAAAGGCCGTCCAGGCCCTCGCCGAGGAGGTGTTGAAGAAGGCCCAGGCGCCCGGCGCGGATTTCGCCGCCCTCGCCAAGCAGTACTCCGAAGACGACTCCAACAACACGAACGGCGGCGACCTCGACTACTTCGGCCGCGGCCGCATGGTGGCCGAGTTCGAGCAGGCCGCCTTCAGCATGAAGGCCGGCGAGATCAGCAACCTGGTCAAGACCGCGTTCGGCTTCCACATCATCAAGGTCGTCGACAGCAAGCCCGACACGACGCGCCCGCTCGCCGAGGTGCGCACCGAAATCGAGGATCAACTCAAGTGGCAGAAGGCGCAGGCCGAGGCCGAGCGCATCGCCAAGTCGCTCGAAGCCACCACCAAGACGCCGGCCGACCTCGAGAAGCTGGCCACGAGCCGCGGCCTTCCGGTGATCGAGGCCGGCCTGTTCCTCGCCGAGGAAGCCGTCGGCGGCCTGGGCCCGCAGCCCGAGTTGTCGCAGCGGCTGTTCGCCAGCAAGGAAGGTGAGGTCACGCCGGCCATGCGCGTGGCGGCGGGCTGGGTGTTTGCCACGGTCACGGGGCGGCAGGACTCCTACGTGCCCAAGATCGATGAAGTGAAGGCCAGGGTCCGCGACGACCTGGTGGGCGACAAGGCCGCGGAGCTCGCGAAAGCGCGCGCCACGGCGATCGCCAGCGACCTGAAAGGCGCGAAGGATTTTGCGGCGGCGGCCAAGCGGGCGGGTCTGGAAGTGAAGACCACCGAGCTCATCGCACGCGGCGCCGCGATTGCCGACCTCGGTATCAGCGAGGCGGTCGACGCGGCCGCGTTTGCACTGCCCCAGGGCGGCGTCAGCGACGCCATCTCGACGCCGACGGGCACCGCGATTGTTCGCGTCGTCGAGCGCGTCGACGTCACGCCCGCGGAGATCGAAGGCGGCCGGGATCAGCTCCGCGACGAGCTGGTCAACCAGCGCCGCGACAAGTTCTTCGGCGCCTACATGCAGAAAGCGAAGCAGGGCCTGACGATCAACATCCGCCAGGACACGCTCGCCCGCGTCGTCGGCATCTAAGCCCAGCGCGCACTTCGATTGGCGTATCAGCTGACAGCCACAGCCATTCACGTCCTCATCGCACGAACACGTATGGCATGTGCGCGAGGACCTGGCCCGATCGGAAGAGGCGCGAGGGCGCGAGCAAGGCCGCGAGCGCGCGCCTCTCGCGCGGCCCGAGCAGCTGGATAATCGCCTCCGACGTGGAGGCGTCCGCCATGCGGCCCACAGGCGACTGGAGCTCCTCGGCCAGTACTTCGTAGAAGCTCCGCCGCGGCGGATAGATCAGCAGTTGGACTTCCTCATCGGCCGGGATCCGCGCGCGCTGCTTCGCGAGGCCGATGGCTGTGTACAGACCGCCCAGCTGGTCGACGAGGCCCAGCTCGCGCGCCTGCTCGCCGGTCCAGACACGGCCCTGCGCCACTTCGTCCACCTTCTCCGGCGCCATGTGGCGGGCCGCCGCCGTGCGCTCCACGAACTGGTCGTACACGACCTGCATCGCCTCCTGGATCTTCGCGCGCTCGTCGGCCGTGAATCGTCGATCGGGCGAGTTCATCTGGGCGCGCTTGCCGGAGCTGGTGGCCTCGAGGTTCGCGCCAATCTTGTCGAGCGTGCCCGTGGTCACGAACTTCCCGGTGTAGACGCCGATGGACCCGGTCAGCGTGCCGGGTTGCGCGACGATGGCGTCGCCGGCCAGGGCGATGTAATAGCCGCCCGACGCCGCCAGGTCCGACATCGAGACGATGAGGGGCCGATCGTTCTCGCGCGAGATCGACAGCTCACGCCAGATGACGTCCGACGCCGTCGACGACCCGCCGGGGCTGTCGACGCGGAGCACGATCGCCTTGACCGCGTCGTTGGCGCGGGCCTCGCGGATGTACTCCACGAGGGAATCGGACCCGATGACGGGCCCGTTGACCGGATCGTACCCGCTGTGGCCGGAGTTGATCGTGCCGACGACGTTGATCACGGCGATGGTTGCGCCCCGGCGGACGCCGGCCGCGTTCCACGACACCGCCGCGTAGTCTTCCGCGTCGATGTGGTCCTCGCCGGCGAGGTCGTCGTGCAGGTCGTCCAGTTCGTCTTCGTACGCCACATCGTCGATCAGGCCAACGCGCAAGGCCTCGACCGGCTGGAACGGGCCCTGATCGATCAGTGCCCGCACCTCGTCTTCGCGCTTCTGGCGGCCGTCGGCGATGCCGCGCACGAGCTGCTGGTACTGGCTGCGGTTGAGCGATTCGCTCATCTCGCGATGCGCGGGCGAGAAGGACTTCTCGAGATACGTGTTGACCGCCGTCTTGTAGTCGCCGACGTGCAGGAAGTCGGGATAGGTGCCGATCCAGTCGAAGGTGCCGCGCAGGAACACCTCGTAGCTGGCAATGCCGGTCAGGTCGAGGGATGCCGACGGCAGCAGGTAGACGCGATCGGCAACCGAGGCGAGGTAGTACTCGCGGTCGCCGGCGTACTCCAGCCACGCATACACGTACTTGCCGCTGCCCTTGAAATCGTCGATCGCGTCGCGCAGCTCCTGGACACGGGCCCAGAAGGGCGAATCGAGGCTGCCCGGCTTGAGCAGGATGCCGGCGATGCGCGTGTCGGCCTTGGCCTTCCGGATGAGCTCGACGTAGGCGCGGATGCTCAGCTCGTCGCCCGCCCCGAACACGACGTCGGGCAGCACCTCCGGCAGGTCGCCGTGGGGCCGCAGGACCAGGGTGGTATGGGCCCCGACCGGCGGTTCGGCGCCGACGGCGAGATACAAGACCAGCATCGCCGCGGCCGAGGCCAGCGCCGCGACCAGCAGGAACCCGAACACGAACCCGACACCACGCTTCACACGATCAAGTATAGACCCGCTCTATGATCGGCAGAGCGCAGCGATGCCCCAGCCGAAGACTGAAGGCCGAAGGCTGAAGGCCGAAAACCCCCAGCGGCACGAAGTGCCGGCTGGGATCAGGGGTTGATCGAGCCGAACAGGACCAGACGTGCGGCCTCGCGGAGCCCGCGGGCCGTAAACGGTTTCTCGAGGAAGGCGGCGCCCTCTTCGAGCTCGGCGCGATTCTCGAACAGCATGTCGCTGAAGCCCGTCTGATACAGCACCTTCACCGCCGGGAAGCGCTGGCGCACGTGATCGGCCAGCTCGCGGCCCTGCATGTCGGGCATCGCGTAGTCGGTCACGAGCAGGTCGACGCCGCCTTCACGATCGCTGAGCTTCTCGATGATCTCGGGGCCGCCGCCGGCCATCACCAGCTCGTAGTTCTCGCGCTGCAGGATGCGCGCCAGCACGTCGAGCATCATCGGGTCGTCGTCGACCACGGCCACGATCTTCTTGAGGCCAAGCGGTTTCAGATCGGTCTGCGGCGGCTTGGGCCGCGAGTCGTCTTTGCCGGACGACAGCAGCGGATTCGAGCTGAGCGGGATGTCGGGAATCGGCATCAGGCCGGGCGCGTCGGCCTTCGGCGACGCCTCGGTCCTGGCCGGCGCCTGCTCTCCGGCGGCGGCCGGCTTGGGCGGGACCGGGGGCAAATCGACGTTGAACGCGTGCGGCAATTCACCGTGACCCACGGCGCCCCACAACTGATTCAGCAACCGCTGCGGCAGTCCGAGGTCGACGCCGGCCACGAGCACCTCGGTGCACAGCGATTCCAACTCGCGAATGCGCGCGAGCAACTCCTGCTGATCCTGATGTTTGTCCACAATCTTCGAGGCTGACCAGACTCGGGCACCCGCGCCGTCCTGACCGCCGAAAAAGCTCACACCCATACTATCCTGCTGCTCCGTGTCCCGCACAGACCCGCACATGGGCGCGCACGCCTCGATCGGCGCCCCTTTCCGGGTGATTCCATCGAAAACCAGCCATTCTGCTGACCCTCCCATCACAACTCCTCCTCCTGCCACACCTGTAGTTCAGGAGTCGTGCCATGGAACCAGCCCGGCTGTGCCAAAGTCTTCAGTTGTAATAGACGGCCACGGCTCGTCAAAATTCTCACGGCCTGCATAAAGAATTCTGCGGCCGCGCTTGAACGTCCTTGTGTTGGCATCGAACCGTCCCGATAATCGGGCGAGTTTCCCCTCAGCACCAGCGTGGATTATCAACGGCTGCTCCTTGACCATCTTCAATTGGTCGATCAGATCGTACGGACGACCGGGCGCCGCCGTCATCTGGCGCCCAGTGAGCTTGACGATTTCGCCAGCTTCGTGCGGCTGCACCTGATCGAACAGGATTACGCGATCCTCCGGAAGTTCCAGCAACGCAGCAGTTTATGGACCTACCTGGCGGCCGTGATCGAGCGGCTGTCGCTCGACTACTGTGCGGAAAAATGGGGGCGCTGGCGCCCGTCCGCCGCGGCCGAACGCCAAGGCGTCCCCGGCGTGCTGCTCGAGCGGATGGTCGCGCGCGACGGCCACACCCTCGAGGAGGCGATCGGGATCATCGCGACCAACCACACCTTGGGCGTCAGTCGCGCCGACCTGTTGAAGATATGGGAACAGTTGCCCGCCCGGGTCCGCATGGCGGAGGTGGGCGAAGAGGCCGCAGCGGCGATGCCATCTCCGGAGACTTCGGAGCAGAACATCGAGGATGCGGAGTTGCGAGAGAACATCGGGCGACTCGAACGCGCATTGCAGGCAGCGCTGGCACAGTGTTCAGCGCAGGAGCGCGTCCTGCTCGCGCTTCGTTTCGATCAGGAGCTCTCGATGGTGCAGATTGCGAAGTTGACAGGGGCGTCGGTCCCGACGCTTCATCGGCGTCTCGACAAGGCCGTGCAGCAACTGCGCCTGTCCTTGGCGGGCTCCGGCCTCGATCGGAGGGAGATTGTGTCGCTGATCGGCCACCCGTCCATTGCCCTCTCGCCTCTGCTGCGGACCGAGGTTGAGAAATTTTTGGGGCCTGTCCGTCTATTCAAACGAGATGGTTAGCACGATGAATGGTTGCCTGGAGCCGGAAGTTCTGGCGGCTTATGTCGACCAGGGCTTGAGTCTGGCTGAACGAGCTCGAGTGGAAGGCCATCTTGCCTCGTGCCCGCACTGCGTCGCAATGGCGGCCGGGGTCGTGCGAACGGTCGAGGAGGTATCAGCGTTGCTGCCCGTCGCCGATGCCGCGGAGGAGGCCACTCCCCGCGTGGATCGTCGAACCCTGGTGGGCATGCTGACCGCCGCGGCTGCCGTGCTCGCCGTTCTGGTCGTGCCCTCGATGGTGAGGCCATGGCTGGATCGCGACACGGGGCTCGTGAATCTTGCCGACACTGTCGGAGGCGAACGATCGGTCCTTGGCCGGCTGACCGGGGGGTTCCCGCATGCCCCACTGGGTGTGCCATCTGCTGGGGGGCAGGGTGGCCGAGCCGCCAAGGCCGATCGGATCGTCTTGAGTGCCGGCAAGATTCGCGAGTCTTTCGGCGAACGTGAAACGCCGTCGCGCCTGCACGCGCTGGGCGTGCAGCAACTGCTCGCCGGCCGCTACGACGATGCGGCGCAGTCGCTGCTGGCGGCGGCCCGTGAACAACCGTACAACGCGCGATACCTGAGCGACGTGTCGGCCGTGCAGTTGGAGCGGGCGCGGATTGGCCTGCGGCCCGACGACCTGCCGCGGGCCCTGGCGTCGGCGGATCGTGCGCGCCGTCTCGATCCGTCGTTGCGCGAGGCGTGGTTCAATCGCGCGCTGGCGGCCACGGCTCTGTCGCTCAACGACCAGGCGAAGCAGGCGTGGACCGAGTATCTGGCGCGCGACAGCGCGTCGCCGTGGGCCGCTGAGGCGCGGACGCGGCTGAACGAGTTGGCGAAGCCGACGCCGGCCGCGGCCTGGGCCGGGATTGCGCAGCAGCTCGAGGGCGAGATTACGAGCGAGCTTGCGGACGCCGCCGTACGGGCGCAGATGACCGAAGCAAGGGAGTTCATTGAAACCGACCTGCTGCCCAAATGGGCCGCAGCCGTTGAATCAGGACGGAATGGGTTGCCCGAACTCGAACGAGTCAGGCTCATCGCCGATGCGTTCCAGCGCCTTGCGGGTGACGCGCTGTACGTCGATGCGGTGGCAGCAATCGACCGTGCCGAAGCCCGGGGGGCGACGGCCATCGCACAACTCGCGCGCGCCCATCGGGATTACGCCGCTGCGGCGACCATGTTTGTCGAAGACCGAATCGACGATGCCGCGCCAGCCCTGAAATCCGCGGGAGATGCGTTCAACACATCGAACAGCCCATTCGCGCACCGCGTTGCTCTCGACCTCGGGGCCGTTGCTTACTATCGCGGTAGAGCGGACGAAGCGACTGAGGTGCTGACCGAATTGCAGCGGCGGGCGCGCGACTTGAACTACCCGCATATCGGTGCACGCGTCACTTGGCAGCTGGGTCTGATCGCATTTGCGCAGGGGCGTCTTGGAGATGCGCAAGCGCGCTATGAAGAGACGCTTGCCGAGTACGAGCGTATCGGCGACGCCGAACAGATTGCGGCAGCGCACAACTTGCTGGCGAGCCTTCTTGGTTATTTGGGCGACGAAGCGCTCGCGTGGAAACACCGAGAGGCGGCATTGCCCATCCTCGCCATCAGCCGGTCTCCACGCTTGACCTATGGCGTTCTCGTCGGAGCGGCAGCAGCCGTCAGGAGGCAGGATGCGGAGACGGCACTCATCTTCCAGGATGCGGTCATTCAAAACGCGCGTTCGTCGGGACGTCTCGTTGGCGTCGCGGAGTCGTTGAGTCAGCGCGCCGAGATCCTGCTTACCTTGGGCCGTAGGCCTCAGGCGGCGACCAGCCTCGATGAGGCCCGGACGGCCCTCGAAAGTATCCCCGACGCTTCATTCCGTCGGCGCATGGAAGTGTCGGTGTTGTCGGCCGAGAGCATT
>MELE01000170.1 GCA_001768615.1 Acidobacteria bacterium RIFCSPLOWO2_12_FULL_67_14b
GTACCTCAGCGCGTTCATCGGATCGATCTTCGACGCGCGGAGGGCCGGCAGGAAGCCGGCGCCCATCGCGACGATGCCGAGGGCAATGGTGGCGGCGATCAGCACGACGGGGTCGTGCCCTTCCATTTCGAAGAGCAGCGACTTGGCGAGGCGGCCGACGCCAATTGCCGCCGCCAGCCCAATCACGCCGCCGATCACGGCCATGCGCGCGACCTGGCCCATTACCATGCCGCGTACCCGGCCGCCGTCGGCGCCGAGCGCCATCCGCAGGCCGAACTCCCGCGTGCGCTGCGCCACGGTGTAGGCCAGCACGCCGTAGAGGCCCACGGCCGCGAGCACCGTCGCCAGCAGCGCGAAGGCGAGCGACAGCGTGCTGATCAGGCGATCCTGCGCCACGTTCTCGCGAACCTGCACGTCCATGGTCTTGATGTCGCCAAGCGGCAGGCTGGCGTCAAGCTTCCGCATCACCACGGGAACGGTCGCGAGCATCTGCTCCGGCGGCACCGCGGTGCGCACGTAGAAGTAGCCGTATCCGAGCCGCTCTTCCTGGCGGTAGGGCAGGAAGTACTGAGGCGGCACCGTCTGCTTCACTTCGCTGTACTTGGCATCCTGCGCGATGCCGACGATCTCGATCGAGAGCTTGCCGGGGTTGCCGCCCTGGCCGAAGTGCTTGCCCACCGCATTGAGGCCGAGGTTGAACTTCTTGACGAACGCCTGGTTGACGATGGCGACTCGCGGCGCACCGAAGGCATCGGCGCGGGTGAACTCGCGCCCGGCCATGAGCGCAATGCCCATCGTCTTGAAGTAGCCGGGGCCGACGCCGTTGAACGACGCGTTGGTGTTGGTGTCCGGTCCGGCCTCGAAGCCCTCGACCACGAGGCTGTTGCCCCAGTTGTCGCCGGCCAGCACCGGCACGATCGTGGCCACGACACTGGTGACGCCGGGCAGCGCGGCCAGCTCGTCTTCGATCCGCTCGAACAACTGCCGCGTTCGCTCGGTCGTGTACGAATTGAGCTCGGGCGCGAGCGCGAACAGCACCATGTGATCCGTCTTCAGTCCGAGATCAACGCGGCTGACGTTGTAGAGACTCTTGGCAAACAGCCCCGCAGGGACGAGCAAGGCCATCGACATGGCGATCTGGACGGTCGCCAGCGTGGTGCGGAAGCGTCGGGCCGCCTTCGCGCCGCCGGGCTGGCCCGCCTGGTTCTTGAGCGTGGCCGCCAGATCCGCCCGCGTGCTGTGCAGGGCCGGGAAGAGACCGAACGCGAGGCCGGTGCCGAGCGCCGCCGCGCCGGCAAACGCGATCATGGTGGGGCTCAGCGCGAAGGCGATGAGCGACGACGCGTCTGGCGGCAGGATCGACGCGATCAGGTCGAGGGTCCACTTGGCCACGAGCAGCCCCGCCACCGCGCCGAACGCCGCCAGCAGCACCGATTCGGTGAGCAGCTGCGTGACGAGCTGCCGCCGGCTGGCGCCGAGCGACAGCCGCACCGCCATCTCCGCCGCGCGGCCGGCGCCGCGGGCCAGCAGCAGGTTGGCGATGTTCGCGCACGCGATCAGCAACACGGTACCGGTCACGACCAGCAGGATGAGCAGCGGCACGCGCGCCTCGTTGTCGAGGCTGCTCTGCCCCCGCGCGCCGGCCTCCATCGTGATCGTCTTCGCCTTGAACCGCGCCATCGTCTGCTCGCTCATACCTTTCTGCAGCGGCGCTTCGACGTCGTTGATGATCGCGCGGTAGGGGCCATTGATGGCGACCGTGGCCTGCTCGATCGACACCCCGGGCTTGAGGCGGCCGAACACGTAGGCCCAGTACTGACGGCGGTTCTCGAAGCCGTTGAAGCCCGGCGACATCACGCCGCGCATGGTCACGGGGACGAACACCTCGGGGTTGTTGCCCAGCGTCGTGCCGGTGAACCCGCGAGGCGCGACCCCGACCACGGTCATGGCCTGGCCGTTGACGATGACCGTCTCGTTCAGGATCGCCGGGTTCAGCTCGAAGCGCGTGCGCCAGTAGTCGTGGCTGATCACCGCGACGAAGTGTCCGCCGACGGTCTTGTCGTCCTCGGGCGTGAACAGCCGGCCCAGCGCTGGATTGAGGCCGAGCACCGGAAAATAGCTGCCCGACACGAGCAGGCCCTCGGCGCTGAGCGACGTCCCCTTGTAGCCGAGACTCGCGCCGAAGTTGCGATGGGTGGCGATGCCGACGAAGGTGGTTTGCACGCGCTCGAGGTCGCGGAACATGGGATAGCTGAACACCTCGTCGCAGCCGCCGGACTGGCTGCAGGAGTTGGACCCCGGCTTGGGTCCCGGCGACGCGAAGTTCACCAGCTCGCCGGCGTTCGGCACGGGCAACGGCCGGAGCAGGATCTGGTCGAACAGCGAGAAGATCGCCGAGTTGGCGCCGATTCCCAGGGCCAGCGACAGGATCGCCACCAGGGTGATGAACGGCGACTGGAACAGGGTGCGCAGCGCGAGGCGGAGGTTGGGCATATCGGTTTCTTAGACGACGGCCGGGGCGGCCAGGTTGTTCGTTTTCACTGATAATTACGCATGGACGCCACGGAGGTTATCAGCGGGTTGATCTGGCTGGTCATGATTGGGCTGGCCGGGTTCGTGCTGTTCCGGTTGAAGACGCGGCGCGGGCACATCGGCCCGGCGGCGGCCGGCACCGTCTACGACATCATTCACGAAGACAAGCGCAAGGCGATCGAGATCGTGGTCGCTGACAAGGCGGCCGCGCGCGACTTCGAGCACGCCGACGATAACGACGACGACGAGGACTCGGGGCTTCGCCCCTCATAGGACTCGCTCGCTTTCGCTCGCTCGTGGGAGTCGGGGCTTCGCGCCTCCTGGGACACGGCGAAGGTCACGAAGACCGCGGATGACGCGCAGGGACATACAAATTACTTTATATTGTAAAGCGTGACCTTGACAAGCCTGATCGGACACGATCGGCCAGGCCCAAGCCGCCTACCGCGTCATCGAGCGCTCGGCCTTGCCCGAATAGTTGATGAACACGGTCTTCAGCTCGGTGAAGAAGTTGAGGCCTTCCTCCGCCATCTCGCGCTCGCCGACGCCGGTCGACTTGGTCCCGCCGAAGGGCAGTTGCGCTTCCCCGCCGATGGTCGGCTCGTTGACGTGCACCATCCCCGTCTCCACCTCGTCGACGAACCGCATCACCGACGTCAGGTCAGACGTGAAGATCGACGTCGTCAGGCCGTACTCGACGCCGTTCGCGAAGCGGAGGGCTTCGTCGAGCGACGAGGCCGTGGTCACCGACAGCACCGGCCCGAAGATCTCTTCCTTGAAGATCCGCATCGACGGCGACACGCCGTCGAAGATGGTCGGCTCGATGAAGTAGCCGCGGGCTAGCGCCTCGGGCCGCGTGCCGCCGGTCAGCAGGCGGGCGCCTTCGCCTTGCCCGACCTTGATGTAGTCCATCACCGTCTGCCATTGGCGATCGTCGACCGAAGGTCCCATGTCGGTCGAGGCATCCAACCCCGGGCCGAGCCGCATTTGCGTCGCCGCCGCGACCAGGCGATCGACCAGCGCGCCCTTGATGTCGGGATGCGCGATCACACGCGACGTGGCGGTGCAGCGTTGCCCGGTGGATCCGAACGCGCCGCCATGGATGGCCGTGGCGGCCTTGTCGAGATCCGCGTCGGGCATCACGATGACCGCGTTCTTGCCGCCCATCTCGCAGGTCACCTTCGCGCCGCGCTGGGCGGCCTTGACGTAGAGGGCGTTGCCGACGTGATTCGATCCGGTGAACGAGATCGCTCGCAGCTCCCGGGCGGCCACCATCGCCTCGCCGACCTCGCGTCCGCTCCCGACCAGCATGTTGAAGACGCCGGGCGGCAGGCCGGCTTCTTCGTAGATCTCGGCCAGCAGGATCGAGGTGGCCGGCGTCAGCTCGGCCGGCTTGAAGACGACGCAGTTGCCCGCGACGATGGCCGGGGCGCTCTTCCACACCGGAATGGCCCACGGAAAATTCCAGGGCGCGATCAGCCCGACCACGCCGAGGGGCTGCCGCACGGTGTAGGTAAACGTGTCGCGCGACTCGGACGGCAGCGTCTTGCCGTGCATGCGGAACCCTTCGCCGGCGTAGTACTCGAGCAACGAGATGCCCTTCAGCACTTCGCCGCGCGCCTCCTTGAGGATCTTGCCTTCCTCGCGGGTGAGCGTCCGGGCGATGTCGTCGAGGCGGCGGCGGGCGATGTCGGCGGCGCGCCACAGCACGCGGCCGCGCTCGGGCCCCGGCGTCTTCTTCCACGCGGGAAACGCGGCCACCGCGGCGGCGATCGCCAGCTCGACGTCAGCGGCCGTCGCCAGTGCATACTCGGCGATCACGTCGCCGGTGTCGGCCGGGTTGATGTTCCTGGTGATGTTGCCGGACGCCGGGTGGTACCACTTGCCGTTCACGTACGAGCCGGTATTCATGACGCGGTCATTATCTCAGGTTCGTCGGGCTGGTCGGGCGAGGCATGAGGATCAGGTAGATCGCTGCGCTGAGAGAAAACGTGACGAACCAGGCGTAGGTGTAGAGCTGATCGAAGAGCGTCGGATTCGGCACGACTCCGCCAGGCGTCATCGCCGCGCGAACAAATCCGGGCACGACGGGTAACACCGCGATCACCAGCGCGATCATCGCCTTCGGGTTCACGCCGTTCGCGTAGCTGTAGCGGCCCCGTTCGTTGAACAGATCGGGCAAGGACAGCTTGCGCTGGCGCAGGATCCAGTAGTCCGCGATCAGGATGCCGCCGACCGCGCCCATCAGGCTCGAGTAGCCGATCAGCCACGTAAAGATGTAGGCCGCCGCATCGGCGTAGAGCTTCCACGGCATCATCGCGATGCCCACCGCCGCGGTGATCAGGCCGCCGGTGACGTAGCTGATACGCGTCGGCGCCAGGCTCGAGAAATCGTTTGCCGGCGAGACGACATTGGCCGCCATGTTCGTGGTGATTTGCGCGGCCAGCACGACGAGCGCGCCGAAGATGACGACCATCGGGCTGCCGATGCGGGCGATCAGCACCACCGGATCCCAGACCGCCTCCCCGAAGATCACGATCGTCGCGCTCGTGACCGCGACCCCGAGAAACGCGAACGCCGTCATCGTCGCCGGCAGCCCCAGCGCCTGCCCCATCGCCTGCGAGCGCTGGCTCTTCGCATACCGGGTGAAGTCAGGGATGTTGAGGCTGAGCGTGGCCCAGTAGCCGACGTTGGCCGTCAGCGCGGCGGGAAACAGCGTCCAGAACGGCGTGCTGGCCTGCTGCAGCTTCGGCGACTCCGAGAGGATGCGCCCGAGTCCGCCGCCGTGGTCGATCGCCCACCACAGCAGCAGCAGTCCGCCGCCGAGCAGCAGCGGCGCCGACCAGGCTTCGAGGAGCTTGATGCCTTCCAGTCCCCTGATGATGATGGCGACCTGCACGAGCCAGAAGGTGGCAAACGCGATCCAGATGCCGCCGGGCACGCCGGCCCACCGCGGCCACGCGGCCGTCAGCAGCGCCTGCAGCGCCAGCGCGCCGATCCAGGTCTGGATACCGAACCAGCCGCACGCCACGATCGCGCGCAGCATCGCCGGCACGTTCGCGCCCTTCACGCCGAACGCCGCGCGGCACAGCACCGGAAACGACACGCCGTACTTCGTGCCCGCGTGCGCGTTCAGGATCATCGGCACGAGCACGATGGCGTTGCCGAGCAGGATGGTGACGAGCGCCTGCCACCAGTTCATGCCCTGCTGCATCAGGCCCGAGGCGAGCGTGTAGGTGGTGATCACCACGCTCATGCCGATCCACAGCGCAGCGATGTGATAGGTCGACCAGGTGCGGCTCGCCAGCGAGGTGGGCGCCAGGTCGGCGTTCCACAGCCGGCTCGCCGACACGTCTTCGGTCAGTTCGACGAAATCGTGTTGCCGGGAGGACTGCCGGGAGGACGCCACTCTAGTGGCGTCCCGTCTGGTCGGTGGCGTAGCCCTCGGCGTCGTGCCCGCCGTGATACTCCTTGCCGTCGGGCCGCCGGATCTTCGAGTGCACGACGACGTTGCCGCGCCGGAGGCCGCGGAAGTCTTCGAGCGAGGCGTAGCCGCGCTTCTCCATGAACTGCTGCATGCCCTCGATCAGGTTCTTGATCACCGTCGGCCCGATCGCGCGGTCGAGCATCGCCGCCGTGCACACCTGCACCGTGCCGCAGCCGAGCAGCATGTAGTTGAGCGCGTGCGCGAACTCGCTGATCCCGCCGATGCCCGAGAACGCCTTGTCGGGAAACGCCTGGGTCAGCTGCGACATCTTGGCCAGCGACTGCGGCAGAATCGCCGGGCCGCCGAGCCCGCCGCTCGACACCAGGCCGTCGACGTTCATCTCGAAGTCGAGCGTTTCCGGATCGATCAGCGGCAGCGACGGGAACGTGTTCGACGACACGATCGCGTCGGCGCCGCCGCGAAACGCCGCGCTCGCTTCCTCGACGATGTCGGTGGTCGAGGGCGTGAGCTTGCACCACACCGGCACCCTGGCCACCGCCTTCACGACCTCGGTGACAATCGACACCTGCTCCTGGTCCTTGCCGATGTTGGAGCCCATGTCCTTGCGGTCCATGTGCGGGCACGACAGGTTCAGCTCGAACGCGTCGGCGCCCTCGTCCTGGCACGCCTTGGCGAGCGTCTGCCAGTGCTCGAGCTCCTTGTCGCTGCCCGAGCCCGCCATGATCGAGGCGACCAGCATGCGGTCCGGATACGCCTTCTTGATGCCGGCGATCTTCGGCGCCCACCAGTCGAGCGGCTTGTCCGAGATCAGCTCCCAGTTCCACGACGAGTGGAGCGCGGTGTCGGGACGCTTCTGCATCGAGAGCCGGCCGTCCAGCGTGGTCCGCAGGAACTTCGTCTTGGGACCGGCGACGTTGGTCACCGGGTGCATCCCGATGGTCTTGGTGACCACGCCTCCCCATCCGGCGTCGAACGCCCGCATGATGTTGGTGTCCGACTCGGTCGGCGGCGCCGACGAGAGCAGGAAGGGGTTGGTGAACTTCAGGCCCGTGAACGTGACCGAAATGTCCGGTGTCATTGGCGGATTATAAGGTGCTTGGGTGCATCGGTGCTTGGGTGCTTGGGTGCTGGGCTGCCGGATCCGGCCGTCGACCGTCTCCGCCTTCAGGAACGAATGGCCGCAGAAGCAAGCGTACTCGGCGAATCCGTCTCGGCACCCATCGCGATCCGTCAGCCGCTCGCAGGCATGCCGGTCCAGGAAGCACGACAACGTGTGCCGAACCCGAGTCAGCGAGCGGTCCTCCACCAGGTACGGCGATCCACACCGGCACGTCCGTCTGCCGACCCAGCACCTAAGCACCTAAGCACCCAAGCACCCAAGCACCTAAGCACCCAAGCACCTAATTCGATAGTATTACGGCCTGCCTCGGAGTGGCTGCCATGAGTCTGCTGATCAAGAACGGCACGATCGTCACTGCAACGGATCAATACGTCGGAGACGTGTTCGTCGACGGCGAGAAGATCACCACCCTCGGCACGGCGCTCACGATGCCGGCCGATCGCACGATCGACGCCAGCGGCAAATACGTGATCCCCGGCGGCATCGACGTCCATACCCACCTCGACATGCCGTTCGGCGGCACCACCTCCGCGGACGACTTCGAATCCGGCACGATCGCCGCCGCCTTCGGCGGCACCACCACGATCGTCGACTTTGCGATCCAGTACAAGGGCGAGACGCTGCATCACGCGTACGAGACGTGGATGCAGAAGGCCCAGGGCAAGGCCGCCATCGACTACGGCTTCCACATGATCATCACGGAGCTCTCCGATCAGGTGGAAGTCGAGATGGACGGCATGGTCCGCGAGGGCGTCACGTCGTTCAAGTTGTTCATGGCCTACCCCGGCGTGTTCATGCTGGACGATGCGAGCATCTTCAGGGCGATGCTGCGCACGGGCAGGAACGGCGGCACCATCTGCATGCATGCCGAGAACGGCGGCGTGATCGACGTGCTGGTGAAGAAGGCGCTGGCCGAGGGCAAGACGGCGCCGAAGTATCACGCCGTCACCAGGCCGGCGCGCGCGGAGGGCGAAGCCACGCATCGCGCGATCGCGCTCGCCGAAATCGCCGACGTGCCCGTCTACATCGTCCATCTGTCCGCCGCCGAGGCGCTCGAGATGGTCACCGACGCCCGCGACCGCGGGCTGCCCGCCTACGCCGAGACCTGTCCCCAGTACCTCTTCCTGTCGGAGGACAACTACGACGAGCCCGGCTTCGAAGGGTCGAAGTACGTGATGAGCCCGCCGCTGCGCGCCAGGGCGGCGCAGGACACGCTGTGGCGCGGCCTCGCCTTCAACGACCTGCAGGCCATCGCGACCGACCACTGCCCGTTCTGCATGAAGGAGAAGCACCTGGGCGACGGCGACTTCTCGAAGATCCCCAACGGCGCGCCCGGCGTGGAAACGCGGATGAGCCTGGTCTACGACGGCGGCGTGCGCACGGGCCGGATCTCGATGAACCGCTTCGTCGAGCTGACGTCGACCTCGCCGGCGAAGATCTTCGGCATGTTCCCGAGGAAAGGCACCATCGCGCCCGGCTCCGACGCCGACATCGTGATCTTCGATCCCAAGAAGACGACCACGCTGTCGGCGAAGACGCATCACATGAAGGTGGACTACAACCCGTACGAGGGCCGCCAAGTCACCGGCGTCACCGAGACGGTGCTCTCCCGCGGCAAGGTGATCATCGAGGGCGGGCGGTTCACGGGCAGGGCGGGCGCCGGCGCATTCCTGAAACGCAGCGCCCGATCGTAGAGGCAGACCCGCCTCTACAAACTGATCACCGCGGCCGCCCATTCGGCCGCCTGCGTATCCGACTGGATCAGCCTGGTCAGAGGATGCGGTAGCATTCGGGCGTGGATGAGACGGCGGAACCGCGCGGGTTGGGCCTCGTGCTGAGCGGCGGCGGCGCACGCGGCGCCTATCAGGTCGGCGTGCTGCGGGTGATCGCCCGCGAGTTTCCGTCGGTCGTGCCCGACATCCTGGCCGGCGTCTCCGCCGGCGGCATCAACGCGGCGTTCCTGGCGTCGCGGCAGGCCTCGTATCCCGACAAGGTCGAAGAGCTCACCAAGATCTGGCAGGACATTCGGATCGACCATGTCTTCCGTGTCGATCTGCGAAGCCTCGCCGGCCGTACGATGAGGTGGGGCGGCCGGCTGCTCTCGGGGGGCAAGTCGCCGCTGCCGCCCTCCAAGAGCTTTGTCGATACCGCTCCCCTGCGCGAGCTGCTCGAGCGCGTGCTCGAAGCCGATGGCGGCGTGGTCGGCGGCATCGCCACGAGCCTGACCGCCGGCTGGCTGCGCGCGATTGCCTTGACGGCGTCGAGCTACACGACGGGCCAGTCGATCACGTGGGTGCAGACCCGCGAAGACTGCATCATGCCGGCGTGGGAACGGCCGCAGCGCAAGAGCGAAACCTGTGGCCTGCGCGTCGACCACGTGATGGCGTCGGCGGCCCTGCCGTTCTTCTTTCCGGCCATCGAGGTCAACGGCGCGTGGTACGGCGATGGCGGCATCCGGTTGACCGCGCCGCTCTCGCCCGCGATTCACCTGGGCGCCACGCGGATTCTCGCCGTGTCCACGCGCTACGCGCGCTCGCGCGCGGAGGCCGACCGCCCGCTCATCGCCGGCTACCCCCCGCCCGCGCAAGTGGCCGGCGTGTTGTTCAACGCGATCTTCCTCGACCAGCTCGATGGCGATGCGATGCACTTGCGCCAGGTCAACCAGCTGCTCGCCGGGTTGCCCGAGGAGAAGCGCGAGGGCCTGCGGCACATCGACCTGTTCGTGCTGCGGCCATCCGAGGATCTCGGCCGGCTCGCCAATGCCTACGAAGCCGAGCTCCCGAAGGCGTTCCGGTTCCTCACGCGCGGCCTCGGCACGCGCGAAACGCGGTCGAACGACATGCTCAGCCTGGTGATGTTCCAGTCGGATTACGTGCAGAAGCTGATCGAGATGGGCGAGGCGGACGCGATCAAGCGCCTGCCCGAGCTGCAGGATTTTCTGTCAGGCAGCTAGACTAGAGAAACCAGACCACGAAGATCACCACGAAGAACACGAAGTAATCCTTGAGGAAAGGCCTTCGTGAGCTTCGTGATTCTCTTCGTGGTCTTCGTGGTTTCCTTTACTCCCCCCGCAACGCCGTCATCGGGTCCACCCGCAACGCGCGCATCGCCGGCGCCAGGCTCGCGACCAACGCCGTCGAGATCATCACCCCCGCCGTCAGCGCAAACGAAGCGATGTCGAGCGGCTGCACCGAGTAGAGCTGGTTCTCGACGAAGCGGCCGAGCGCCGCTGCGGCCAGGCCGCCGGCCGCCACGCCGACAAGCGCCAGCATGACGCCCTGCCCCACGACGAGGCCCATCAGCTGCCCGCGACCGGCGCCGAGCGCGGCGCGCACGCCGATCTCCCGCGTGCGCTGCCCCACCCCGTACGCGAGCAACCCGTAGATCCTGATGATGGCCAGCGTCAGCGCGGTGGCCGCGAACACGCCGGTCAGCCACGTCAGGAACCGGCTCGCCGCCAGTTCCAGGTCGACGAGATTCCGCAGTTCGATCACATTGAACACCGCGACGCCGGGATCGTGGCGGCGCAGGATCTCGGCGGCCAGGTTCGCGACCCCACTCACGTTGTCGGCCCGCAACATCACCGCAAACGCGGCGGGGCGCCCGGTGTACGGAAAGAAGACGTCCGGATCCCGTGTCGGGTTGTTGGGAATTCCTCGGAGGTTCGCGTCGCGCAACACGCCGACGATCGTCAGCCACGGCGCGGGGCCGGCGGCATCGCCCTGCTTGATACGGCGGCCGAGCGCACTCTCGCGTGGCCAGAAGCGTTTGGCCAATGCCTCGGTCACCAGCACGCTGCGTGAATCCGCGCCCAGATCGGCGGCGACGAACGACCGGCCCTCGACGAGGTGGAGCCCCACGGTCTCGACATACCCCGGCGAGACGCGATGAACATAGGTGCGCGGGCGGTTGGTGGCGTCCACGGGGGCCATGCCTTCAGCGGCGTAGAAGACTGCGGCGCTGCCACCCAACGGCACGGAACTCGATACGCTGGCGCTCTTGACGCCCGGCAGCGCGCGCAGGTCGTCGAGCAGGGCCAGCGTTTGAACACCGCCGTCCACACCGGTCAACGCGCCCGCCTGCGTGCCCACGACCGGCAGACGGACACGCAGACTCATCACACCCGCTGGTTCGAATCCGGGATCGAATCGCGCGAGCGCGGCAAAGCTCCTGGTGAACAACGCGGCGCCGACGAGCAAGGTCACCGTGACGGCAATCTGTCCGGCCACAATCACCTGCAGTGTGCGCCCGCCACCACCACCGCGCGATTCGACCGCGCCTTCGCGCAGGTCCTGCGCCAGCGAGTGGCCCTTCATGGATCGGAGTGGCGACAGGCCGATGGCGACGGTAATCGTGATGCCCAGCAGCGCCACGAATCCGAGCGTGCGCCAATCGACGCCGGGCGCGGCGAAGCTGGGAAGCTGTACCGGGCTCAAGGCGAGCAGCGCATCGCCGGCCCACATCGCCAGCAGCGAACCCGCCGCGCCGCCGAGCACCACGACCCACGCGCTCTCGGCGAGCATCAACCGCGCCAGCCGCAGCCCGTCGGCGCCGATCGCGCGCCGCAGCGAGAACTCGCGCCGCCGCGATTCGGTGCGCGCGAGCAGCAGACTGGCGACGCTCGCGCACGCGATCACCAGCACGAAGCCGACGGCGCCGAACAGAAGGGCAATGGCCGGACGAATCTGGCCGAACACCTCGTCAGCGAGCGGCGACACCTCCACCCCGCGTTTGTCGTTGGTGGCCGGATACGCCTGCGCCAGCTGTCGGGCGATAGTGGTCACGTCGGCTTGGGCGGCCTCCCGACTCACTCCAGGTGCCAGGCGGGCCAGGGCCGGGAACCAGCGGTTCCCGCGCGCATCCGGGCCACCCGGTCGCGATCGGACCAGCGACACCCACACATCGCTGGTGTCGGAGCGACCGGCAAAGTTCTTTGGCGCGACACCGACGACGGTGTAGAGCTGATCGTCCAGTGGTATCGACCGCCCGATGGCCGCCGCCTCACGGCCGAATTCCCGCTGCCACAGCCGCTCGCTGATCACGGCGGCCAGCGTCGCGCTGGCATCATCGTCTGCCGCGGTCAGCGTGCGCCCAAGCACCGGCGTCACGCCGAGAGCGGCAAAGTAATCCCCGGCCACCAGTTCGCCAGATAATTGCTCTGGGACGCCAGCTCCGTAGCGGATGAAATCGTTCTGCGACCAGGCCGACATCATCTCGAACGACCGGCTCTTCTCCTTCCAGTCGAGATAGTCGGGGATCGAGGCGCCACGCCGTTCGACGGTCTGCCGCTCGACGTTGCCCCACAACTCGACGAGGCGATCCGACTCGGGAAACGGCAGGGGCCGCAGCGCCACGGCGTTGAGCAAGCCGAACATCGTCGTGGTGGCGCCAATGCCGAGCGCAAGCGCAAGTACCGCCCCAAGCGTGGTGGTCGGGCTCTTCCACAGCGCGCGCCAGGCATACCGGAGGTCCGACGTCATGGCGTGGCCCACAGCAATTGGCGTACCCGCGAATTCAGGCCGGATCTCCCCCGGTCGGTGACGAGTGCGTCCCGACCCGGCAAACCGGTGTCCGCAATCGGACAGCAGATGTGGTGGCAACAAACCTTTAATCCCGCAATTCACTTGAATTGCCGAGAATTGCGCAAGTGCCGTCAGCCTCCAGCCGTCGGCCCAGCAGCTGACGCTCGATGGCTGACGGCCGATGGCCGAAGGCGCCCCGGCAACCGAAGTGCCCGCCGGGATTAGGTTTGTCGATCCGCGCCAACCAATCCGCGACCGCCACCGTCCAACGTAAGCATCAGCGATCCTATATGAAGCATTCCTATATATGCTCGCGCCGCCGAAACACGGGGGCGAAGGCGTGAGCCGCCTCCTCGACCGCACCATCGATGCCGCCAAAAAGGGCAGCGCCGACCTCCTCATCCTCGCCCTCGTCGACGAGCAGGACCGGCACGGCTACGACATCGGCCGGCTGATCGACCTGCGATCCGCCGGCACGCTCCACTTCACGATGGCGTCGCTCTACGCCACGCTCTATCGCCTCGAAGAGCGCGCCCTGATCAAGGGCCGGTGGGTCGAGAAGGCGGGCCAGCGGCGACGGCGCTACTACCGGATCACGGAAGGCGGCCGGAAGATCCTGGCCGCGCAGCGCGAAGACTGGGGCCGCTTCATCGCCGCTCTCTCGGAGGTGGCGGGCGTCAAGCCGGCCACAGATTAGACACAGATTGAACACAGAAGCTCATGACGTCATCATTCGATCCGCGCGACGAGGTCCGCCGCCACATGGCGAGCGCCGGCATCGACCTGCCGGAGGCCACCGTCGACGAGCTCGTCGCCCATCTCGAGGACCTGCATGCCGCGGCGCTGGACGAGGGCGCGAGCGCGGCGGACGCCCGCACCCGCGCGCTGGCGGCGCTCGAGGAGTCGGCGTTCTCTCTCTTGCGCCGCCATGCGGCGCGCAGTCCCGATCGTCGCCACGCGCGGCACGCCGACGCCATGGCGCGCGCGTCCGGTGGAAGAAGCCTCAACGTGTTGACCGCGATTCGCGTGGCCGTTCGTCAGTTCCAGCAGCATCCGACCTTCGCGCTGGTCACGGTGCTCGTGCTCGGCCTCGGCACGGGCGCGGCGACCACCGTGTTCACGGTGGTCGATTCGGTCGTCCTGCGGCCGCTGCCCTACGCCGAGCCCGATCGGCTGGTCACGCTCTGGGACACCAACACCGGGAAGGGGCTGGCACACGATCCGATTTCGCCGGTGAACTTCATGGATTACCGCGCGCTGCCCGTCTTCAAGGATGCGGCGGCGTGGTGGCGGCCCGGGATCAACCTGGTCGATCCGGGCGTCGATCCGATGCGGGTCAACACCATCGAGGTGAGCGCCAACCTGTTCGAGGTGCTGGACGTCAAGCCGCAGATCGGCGCCGGCTTCCCCGCGGGCGGACCGCTGTTCAGCAACGAGCTCGTCGCGATGATCAGCGACGACCTCTGGCGGTCGCGCTACAGCGCCGATCCCGGAATCGTCGGGCGCCAGTTGTCGCTCAACGACACGCCCTATCTCATCGTCGGCGTGATGCCGCCGGGGTTTCACTATCCGGACGACATCGACGTCTGGCAGCGCCTTCGCTGGGACCTGACGCAACACAGCCGGGCGGCCCACTTCATGGAGGCGGTGGCGCGCCTCTCGGATGGCACCACGTTCGAGCAGGCGCAAAGCGCGGTCGACACGCTCGGGCAGCGGCTGCAGCGGGAATTCGCCAGGACCAACACGGGGTGGGGCGCGCGGCTGGTGCCGCTGCTCGACGAGCAACTCGGCTACTACCGGCCGGCTCTGATGGTGCTCTTCGGCGCCGTGGCGCTGCTGCTGGTGATCGGGGTGCTGAACGTCGCGTCGCTGCTGCTCACGCGCACCCTGTCGCGTGAGAAAGAGATCGCGGTGCGCGTGGCCCTCGGCGCGGCGCCGCGGCAACTGGTCACGCAGCTGATGGCGGAAAGCCTCGTGCTCTCCGTGGGCGGGGCGGCGCTGGGCGTGTTGGCGACGCTGGCGGCACTGCCGCTTGTAGTCAACCTCACGCCGGTCGACATTCCGCGCCTTGACCAAGCCGGCGTGGACCTGCGGGCGCTGGGCTTGTGCCTCGGCGTGGTGGGCGTGACCACGGTCATCTTCGGTCTCGTGCCCGCGCTCCTCCTGCTGCGGACGCAGTTCAGCACCGACCTCAAGTCCGGCGAACGCGGCAGCTCGAAGGGTGCCCGCCGCATTTACTCGGTGCTGGTGGCCGCGGAAGTGGCCATGGCGTGCGCGTTGCTCGTCAGTTCCGCGCTGCTCGTGCGCACGGTCGGCCGGATGATGCAGACCCCGACGGGCGTCAATGCCGACAGCGTGCTGACCACCACCGTGCAGCTCACGGGCGCCACCGTCCAGGCTCCCCGCGGCGCACCGATTGGGCAGGTCTGGGGCATGGTCGCCGACACCCATTCGCGCATTCTCGAGGAGATCCGGCAGCAGCCCGGCGTGCTGGCGGCGGGCGCCTCGAACTTCCTGCCGCTTGCGGTGGGCTGGCGGAACCCGTTCCTCATGGAGGGCGAACCGGCGCCGGCGCGCCAGGAGGATCTGCCGCAGGTGCAGATGCACAGCGTGAGCGAAGGCTACTTCGAGGCGATGGGCGCGCAGACCTCGCGCGGCCGGACCTTCACCGCGTTCGATGGTGTCGGTTCGACCGGCGTGGCCATCGTCAACGAATCGTTCGCGCGCCGGCATCTCGCCGGCGCCGATGCCGTCGGCCGCGTGATCCGCATGTGGTCCACGGCAATCGGCCCGCTGGGGGTCAACCTGAAGGCGGCTGGCGGCCGGCCACCACAGGAGGGGATCGCGTTCGAAATCGTCGGCGTCGTTGGCGACATCCGCAACGTGCCGCTCGGCCAGACCGTCGAGCCGGCCATTTACTTCTCGACCCGGCAATTCCCCTTCTCGGAGGTGTTCATCGCGGTGAAGGCCGCCGACACGAGCGTGGCGCAGACCGCCATTCGCAACGCGCTCGGCAAGGTCACGCCGGACGTGCCGATGGGCGTGGCCCAGACGTGGGGGGAGCGCATGGCCGCGAAGACGGCGGAGGCACGACTGCTGATGAGCATCCTGCTGTTCTTCGGCGGGCTCGCTGCGTTGCTGGCGGCGCTCGGCGTCTACGGACTCCTCTCGTGGTCGGTGGCGTTGCGCACGCGCGAGCTGGCGATCCGGCTGACGCTGGGAGCCAGGCCATCGAGCGTGGGCGCCCTCGTGATCGGACAGAGCGCCGTGCTCGTGGTGTCGGGGCTCGTCGTCGGGATGGTGATCATCCGGCTCGCCGAGAGCGCGCTCGCCCGCGTACTGTTCGGCGTGACCGCCAGCGACGCCACCGCGCTCGCGACTGCGGCGGCGTTCCTCCTCGTGGCCGCGCTGGCGGCATGCGTGCCGCCGACACTCCGCGCCATGCGCGTGGATCCCGTGGAAGGCCTGCGGGCAGAGTGATTCCCGTGGAGGCGGGTCTTAAGACCCGCCTCTACATACTTCGGACGGACGCCCCATTTTTCTAGAATCGTCCTTGGTGGTCTTTGTGGTTTCATTTGAGGGATGGCGGCGACCGCAGACGTCAACGGCCTGAAGATCTTCTATCGCGACACCGGCGCCGGCGAGCCACTCCTGCTGCTCCACGGCTTCACCGGATCCGGCGATGACTGGCAGCACGTCTTTCCCACGCCTTTCGAGGGCTATCGGGTGATCGCGCCCGACCTGCGCGGCCATGGGCGATCGACGAATCCCGGCGGGTCGTTCACGTTCCGCGAGTCGGCGCAGGACATCTTCGGCCTTCTCGACCGCCTCGGTATCGACCGCGTCAAGGCGATCGGCGTGAGCGCGGGGGCCAACACGCTGCTCCACATGGCCACCCAGCAACCGGCGCGGGTCGACGCCCTGCTGCACGTCAGCGGCACGCCGCGCTTCCCCGAACCGGCGCGCGCCATCATGCGGACCATGACCGAAGAGGGACGCTCCCCTGCCGAGTGGGCCGAGATGCGGGGGCGCCATCATCACGGCGACGATCAGATTCGCGCCTTGTGGCGCCACGTTCGCGAGTTTGCCGACGACCGCACCGACATGAATTTCAGCGCGACAACGCTGGCCGCGATCACCGCGCGCACGCTGATCGTGCACGGCGACCGCGATCCCTTCTACCCGGTCGAGCTCGCGCTGGAGTTGTATCGAAGCATTCCCGGCTCAGCGCTGTGGGTCGTGCCCAACGGCGGGCACGGGCCAATCTTCGGCGAACAGGCGGCGCCGTTCGTGGCCGCAGCCGCGGCGTTTCTCAAAAACAAATAAACCACGAGGGTCACGAAGAGAACCACGAAGGCCACGAAAAGTCTCTTTCTTCCAGGCCGAGGATCACTTCGCGCTGGGCTCGAACCGGTAAACCAGATAGCTGATCGGTCCGTCCAGGGCGCTGAAGCTGTGCGGCGTGCCCGCCGGGATGATCACGATGTCGCCCGGCTTCACGCGGCGGCTCTCGCCGCCCTGCCGCGTCCCGGTCTGGCTCATGCCGGCGTTGACGCGCGACAGATCGGTCGGCTTGGGACTCCCCAGCGTTCCGCCCGTGACGATGGTGCCCGATCCCGACAGGATGTAGTACGTCTCGGTGACGCGATCGTGAATCAGCGCGCTCGCCTCGGGCTTCACCCGATGCAGCATGGCGACCGAGGCCTTCCCGCCCAGCACATCGCTCGCCTTGATCGGCTGGTCGACAACGTTCTTGGGAATCTGGTCCTTGAGCACGGCCTCGTGCTCCTCCTTGCTGATATGGGTCGCCGGGACTTGCGCCTGGTCGAGTGCCAGCGCCAGTAGCAATGTCAGGAACAGGGTCATGCGCGGAACTGTATACCAAGTCGACCGGGCGGCATCGCCATCGAATCCCGGTAGAATCCCCGGCATGCGAAAGACAACCGCGCTGGTGTTGACGGCGCTGGCCGTGGCCTGGGCGGTCGAGCAGTTCAGCAGGGCCGGCATCGCCAGCGTCACGACACAACCGATCGCCCAGGATCCGAAATCCGAATTGTGGCTG
>MELE01000171.1 GCA_001768615.1 Acidobacteria bacterium RIFCSPLOWO2_12_FULL_67_14b
CGAGGCGATGACAAGCGGCAGGCCGTCAAATCGACCGGAGGCCACGCTCCGCGAGTTGCGGTTTTGGCGTCCATAGCGCAGACGCACAATGTGCCGACGGAGATTTGACCGCCGAGACGAGCGCGAACACCGGAAGACGTCTCTCCGCGAATATCGGCGCGGTCCCAGTCGCGACAGAGATTAGAAATAGTCCGCGTGCCAGAACACCACTTCCTCCGCGGCGAGCGGCGGGAGCGGCAACATGCGGTCCTTCAGCGGGCGGATCATCAGCACTTCCTGCGTCGGCGTCGATGCCGCCACGCGCAGCTGCGGCGGCACGAGCGACTGCGGCCACCAGGCGCGGATCTCGGGGAGGCGCTCGGATGGCTGGCGCGCCAGCATGACCTGCAGCAGCGCGCCGAGCCGCGCGCCGGCGGGGTCGCGATCGCCGGCTTCCTCGATCACCCACCGCCCATCCTGCTGCGTGCACACCAGGTAGGCGACGGCCTGGTGCCCTTCCTCGACCACGAGGAACTCGGTGTCGCGGGTGCCCGGGGCTGAGAGTCCCGAGAGCAGGCGCTTGCGCGTGATGTTGAAGCGCACGAAGTCTTCGCTGCGATCGAGCGCCAGGCGCGCGCCCGCGGACCTGGCGGCGCTCATCTCGACGATGTTGTGCAGGTCGCGCTCGTCGCCGGTGCGGACGAGCATGGCGGGCGCGCCGCCCCGCTTCTGATCCACCTCGATCGTCCACTCGGCCAGCGGCACCGGCACGAAGTCGAGCCGCTCGTAGAAGGCGGGCGCGATCTCCGAGAAGAGCATCGCGAACTCCTGGCCCTCGGTGACCGCCGTTTCGAGCAGGCGCGCCAATAGCTCGCGCGCGCCGCCACGGCCGCGGTAGGCCGGCGCGGTGAACACGGCGCCGATGCCGAGGACGCGGCGGATGCGGCCATCGAGCCGCAGCGACAAGTCATAGCGCTTGGCGCTGGACACCACGTGAGGACCGTCGACGAGGGCTACACGATCGAGGTGCGCCGACCCCCAGGGGGTTTTCAGCTGCGCCACCCACTGCCTCCCGTAGTTCTGGCGTGACAGACCGTCGTTCCAGAGGGGGAACGTGTCGTCCAACACCTGTTCCAGGACCGGACCGGTCGCGGCGACAACTTCATAGCGCATGGGTTAAACGATCCCGGCGGGGAGCGGGTCGAAGTAGACAGTAAGAGGTTATCTCATGTGGACCCGCTCCCTTGCCGTTGTGTCGCTTCTCGCCTTGCTGGGCAGCCGCCCGGCAGCCGTGGCGCCGCTCCCGGTTCCAACCACCGAGCAGGCGGTCCTGCACGCCCTCAACCGGCTCACCTTCGGGCCGCGGCCCGGCGACGTCGAGCGGGTGCGATCGATCGGGCTGCAGGCCTGGATCGACCAGCAGCTGGCGCCCTCGCGCATCGACGATCGGGCACTCGGCGCGCGGCTGGCGCGGCTCGACACGCTCGCCCTCGATTCCAGGACGATCCAGCAGGAGTACTCGGGCCCGGCGATGGTCGAGCGGCGTCGGCGACAGCTTGCCGGGAACCGGGAGCCGGGAGCCCGACAGCCGAACGAAGTTCTACGCAAGGACCGCCAGGTCATCGCCGACATCGAGGAAGCCAAGCTGCTACGCGCCGTCTACAGCGAGCGCCAGCTCGAAGAGGTGCTGGTCGATTTCTGGTTCAACCACTTCAACGTGTTCGCCGGCAAGGGCGCGACGCGTAATTACCTGAACGAGTACGAACGCGACGCCGTCCGGCCACACGTGCTCGGTAACTTCCGCGAGTTGTTGGGAGCCACCGCGAAGAACCCCGCCATGCTCTTCTACCTGGATAATTGGCTGAATGTCGCGGAGAGCTCCCCAGGAGGCGCGAGTCCTCGGAGAGGCATCAACGAAAACTACGCGCGCGAGCTGATGGAGCTGCACACGCTCGGCGTCGACGGCGGCTACACGCAAACCGACATCGTCAACGTGGCGCGCGCCTTCACGGGGTGGACGATCAGGCCGCGAGAGGGGTCGGGCTTCATGTTTGTCCCGGCCCTTCACGATCGTGATGAGAAGACGGTGCTCGGCCGGACGATCAAGGCCGGCGGAGGCGTGGATGATGGCGAGCAGGTACTCGACATCCTGGCGGCCCATCCAGCGACGGCCCGTTATGTCGCGTTGAAGCTGGCCACCCGTTTCGTCAGCGACACCCCGCCCCAGGCCCTGGTCGAGCGCGCCGCCGCGCGATTCACCGCGACCCGGGGTGACCTTCGCGAGGTGACCCGCACCATCATCACGTCGCCGGAGTTCTTCGCGCCAGAGGCGTATCGCGCGAAGGTCAAGACGCCGCTCGAGTTCGTGGCGAGCGCGCTGCGCACGACCGGCGCCGAGATCCGGAATGCCGTGCCGCTCGCACGCGAGCTGCGCGAAATGGGCATGCCGCTCTATTTCTGCCAGCCGCCGACCGGATACGACGAGACCGCCTCGACGTGGGTGTCGGCGGGCGCGCTCGTGAGCCGCATGAACTTCGCGGTCGAGCTCGGGAAGAACGCCGTGAGGGGTGTGACCGTGAGGGCCGCAAACGACAAGCTCGCGCTCGAGATCGGCTCTCCTGAATTTCAGCGCCGATAGCGGTTTTCGGAGCCCGGAGCCCGGAGCCCGGTCAGTAACGGAGCCTTTATGACATCACGACGGGTATTCCTGAAGAGCGGCGCGATGGCGATGGTGGCGCTCGGCTTTGCGCCGTCGTTCCTGGCGCGCACCGCCGAGGCGGCCGGCACGCGCAAGAAGCTGCTCATCTCGGTGTTCCAGCGCGGCGCCGTCGACGGCCTCAACATGGTGGTGCCGATCGGCGAAGCCGATTACTACCGCTCGCGGCCCAGCATCGCCATTGCGCGGCCCGGCGGCGCTGACAGCGCCATCGACCTCAACGGGTTCTTCGGCCTGCACCCGCGCCTGTCGGCGTTCAAGCCGTTGTGGGACCGCGGCGAGCTCGCCATCGTCCACGCGTGCGGATCGCACGACACGACCCGCTCGCACTTCGACGCACAGGACTACATGGAATCGGCGACGCCGGGGGTGAAGAGCACGAAGGACGGCTGGTTGAATCGGTATCTGCAGGTACGCGGAACCGGCGTGGGCGAGCCTAAAGGCTCGCCCCTACAGGCGGTCGCGCTGACGCCGCAGATGCCGCGGTCGCTGCAGGGCGCGGCGCCGGCGCTGGCGGTCGGCCGCACCGCCGACTTCGACGTCAGCGACATGGGCGCGAAAGCGTCATTCGAAGAGATCTACGAGGCGGCCAAAGACCGGACGCTGCACGGCACGGCCGGCGAGACCTTCGAGGCCATGCGGATGCTGGCGCAGAAGACGACGGGCATCTATCGGCCGGCCAACGGCGCCGTGTATCCCCGATCGCCGTTTGGACAGGCCTTACAGGAGATCGCCCGGCTCGCCAAGTCGGACGTCGGGCTGGAGATCGCGTTTGCCGAAAGCACGCAGTGGGACCATCACGTGAACGAAGGCGCGGCCACCGGTCAGATCGCAAACCGCCTCGACGATTTCTCGCGCGGCATCGCGGCGCTCGCCCAGGACCTGGGCGAGCGGATGGCCGACACGGTGATCCTCACGATGTCGGAGTTCGGGCGCGCGGTGGCCGAGAACGGCAGCCGTGGCACCGATCACGGCCATGGCAACGCGATGTTCCTGATCGGCGGCTCGGTGAAGGGGCGCGAGGTCTACGGCAAGTGGCCGGGGCTCGCGCCGGCCGATCGGTTCGAGGGACGGGACCTCGCCGTCACCACCGATTTCCGCGACGTGTTCAGCGAAGTCGTGGTGAAGCACCTGGGCGCGGATGCGGCCACGGCAACCAAAGTGTTTCCCGGTTACCAGGTGAAGCCCGGGACGTTCCGCGCCATCCTCAGATCCTGATCGGGCTGCCACCGGCGCTCACTCGACGAACAGGCCCGTCGGCTCCCCTCCCGGAGTCCGCGCTTGCCAGCCTGCACGCCGTATAATCGGGCTCTGGTATGCAGGCTCAGGCTTTTCTCCGGGCGGTGACCATGGACCATGCCGATCTCATGGATGAGATCTTGCGTCGGCTCGAAGACGCACGCGTGCCGTACTGCGTGATCGGTGGTCAGGGTGTCAACGCCTACGTCGACCCGCTGGTGAGCCTCGACTTGGACCTGGTTGTCGCGGCCGCCTCGATTGATTCCCTGTTGGCGACGTTTCCCCCACACATGAAGGTGGAGCGTTTCCCGCATTCCATCAACGTTTCGGCGGCTGGATCAGACCTGCGGATCCAGCTTCAGCTCGATCCTCGTTACGCGGAGTTTCCGGCACGCGCGTCAGAACGCCTGGTGCTCGGCCGGTCCATGCGCGTCGCCGCCGTGCAGGATGTGCTGTCTGGAAAGGTCTGGGCGGCGTCCGATCTCGAACGGCGGGCCAGCAAGCGCCAGAAAGACCTCGCGGATATCGCACGGCTCATCGAGCGCTACCCCGATCTGCGGGCGCAAGTGCCGACCGCCATTCTCGATCGACTCATCTGACGGCCGGCAACCCCGCGTATATAATCCGCCTTTCAGGGGGACTTCGCATGCGCTGGGTGTCGGTGATGAAAGCGTCGGTGGTGGCCGGAGTCGCCGCGGCGGCTGTGGCGTTGGTCTCGGGTTCGTCCGTGAATAGTCAATCTCGCACGCCGAATGTTCCGCGCGCCAACGGCAAGCCCGACCTGAACGGCCTCTGGCAGGCGGTCAATACCGCCAACTGGGACATCCAGGCGCACACGGCCAAGGCCGCGCTGGCGATGCGGCCGGGCCCGATCGTCCCGGTTCCGGCCAAGGAGGTCATCGCGCTGGGTGCCGTCGGTGCGGTCCCCGGCGGCCTGGGCGTCGTCGAGGGCGACGAGTTGCCGTACAAGCCCGAGGCGCTCACGAAGAAGCTGGAGAACCAGGCGAACTGGCTGACACGCGATCCGGAGATCAAGTGTTACCTCCCCGGCGTGCCGCGCGCCACCTACATGCCGTTCCCATTCCAGATCGTCCAGAGCAACGCGGCGGTGTTCATGACATACGAGTACGCCGGCGCGGTGCGTCACATCTACCTGAAGGATCCCGGCCCGCCGCAGATCGACAGCTGGATGGGGACGTCGCACGGACGATGGGAGGGCGACGTGTTCGTGGTCGAGACCTCCGGCTTCAACGATCGATCCTGGTTCGATCGGGCGGGCAACCATCACTCCGATCAGATGAAGGTCACCGAGCGTTACACGATGACCGATGCCGATCACATCCAGTACGAAGCGACCATCACCGATCCGGCGACGTTCACCAGGCCGTGGAAGATGAGCATGCCGCTGTATCGACGGGTTGAGAAGAACGCGCAGCTCGGCCAGTTCAAGTGCGTCGAGTTCGTGACTGAGTTAATGTACGGGCATCTGCGGAAGGAGCCGCTCAAATGAGAACCGTCGGCCTCACACTGACCGCCGCCCTGCTGGCCCTGGCTGTCGCCGGCGCCCAGACACCCGCCTCCGCTCCGAAACCCTTGGGAGCCGCGGCGGGGCAAAAGCCCACCGCCAAGCCGGCGGGCATTCCGCGCCTGGCGGATGGGCGTCCCGACCTGCAGGGCAACTGGACCAACGCCACGATCACGATGCTGGAGCGGCGTCCGAACCTGCCGCTCGCGATCACAGAAGAAGCCGCGCGGCTGGATGAGAACAACACCGCGAGGGCGCTCGAAGCGCGCGAGGCGCCGAGCAATCCCGATCGCGGCGCGCCGCCGGTTGGCGGCGAGGTCCGCAACAGCCCGAACGCGGAGCCGACGAATCTCGAGCTCCTGTGGCGGGCCGGCGGCGGCCTGGTCGGCGGCTACAACTCGTTCTGGGTCGATCCGGGCGATCGCGTGTTGCGCATCGACGGGCAGGCGCGCAGCTCGATCATCATCGATCCGCCAAACGGCCGGGTGCCGGCGTACACCGACGAAGCCCGGGCGCGAATGGCGAAGGCGGCCGCGATCCGCAAGACGCAGGGCAGCGAATTCGATCACCCCGAGCTGCGGCCGCTCGCCGAGCGGTGCATCACCTCGTTCGGCAACAACGCCGGGCCGCCGATGCTGCCGAACTACTTCTACAACAACAGCTACAGCATCGTGCAGAGCAAGGACTCCGTGATCATCCTCACGGAAATGGTGCACGACGCGCGCGTCGTGCGGATGGGCGGCAGCCATCCACCCGCCGGGCTGCGGAAGTGGTTTGGCGACTCGATCGGCAGGTGGGAAGGCGACACGCTCGTGATCGAGACGACCAACTTCCACCCCAACCACGGCTTCCGCGGCGCGTGGGAGAACCTGAAGGTCACCGAGCGGTTGACCCGCAAGGACGCCAAGACGCTCTCGTACCGTTTCACCGTCGAGGATCCGACGACGTTCACGGCGCCGTTCACCGGCGAGCTGGTGTTCAATGCGATGGCGCCGGGCGAGATGGTCTACGAATATGCGTGCCACGAAGGCAACTACGGGCTTGAAGGCGTGATGAGCGGCGCCCGCGCGCAGGAGCGCGAGGCGGCAAAGAAGAAGCAATAGCTCAGGAGCGCCTGGAGGTCAGGAGAACCTCACAGGAGATCAGTGACCGCCAGTCCGGTGAGGCCTCGAAGAAGAACGCGTAGCTGAACGCCACGAGGAGAGGCCTGCGAACGATTTCCAACCTGCTCCGGACCTTTCGCCGTGTCGCCTCGCCGGCCACAAGCACGGCGGTCAATGCAAGCCGCCGTTCCTGCCACCGCCGGTGTTGCCGGTGCAGAATCGGCGTTACACCGCCGGTGAATTTCAATTGGCAGGGAACCGGCAGTTGTATATCAGCCGCGGTGTGGGGCCCCTCCTGCCGGTTCGATTCAACGTCCGTCCCGAAGTGACGCTGTTCGAGTTGTCCTGGCGCGATGCTATCGGCGTCGCCGCCACGCTGAGCCCGCGCGAAGAAGCATCTCCCAGCGTTCGCGCGCCCGGCGCGTGGCGGCACGTTCCCCGTTGGAGGGCTCTCGGCTCGGCGGTCAAGTCTCCTTCGGCGGATCAAGCCCTTGGCTAAGGGCTTGTCAAAGCTGGAACCACGCCTGCGGAGCCTCCAGTCGACTTGACGATTTGCCATCTGTTATCGCCTCGCTCGAGCTCACGCTGGGAGATGCTTCTTCGCGCGGGCGCGTCGCGCGGCGGGGTGGCTGAACTCGGCGCGAGGTCGTGTGTGACGGCGTGCCGGGAGTCCGCATGCGATGACCAGTCGAGGAATGTGCGGGACCCTAACCGGCGACATTCTTTGTTTAAGCGAACAGAACGACTAGAGTGTCTACCGTCGTGTGGATCTCGCTCTGGATCGATCAGTTGGTGCAGGATGGGCGGTACGCGCTCCGCACACTCCGCAGGAGTCCCGGAGTCTCGGCCGTCGTGGTCCTGACGCTGGCGCTCGGCATCAGCATGAACACGGCGGTCTTCAGCGTCTTCACCGCGGTCGTCCTTCGCCCGGTCGCCTACCCACATCCCGAGCGTCTCCTGTGGCTCTCCACGGTCCACGACGAGGGGGAACCCGGGATCGTGCTTGGCCCCGACTTCGTCGACTGGCGTGAACAGGCGACCTCCTTTGAGCGCATGGTCGCGTACGGCACATGGGACTCCACGGTGGCAACCGCCGCGGGCTCAGCGCGGGCGCGGTTCGCCAACGTGACAGAGGACTTTTGGGACCTCACGGGCGCACGGCCCACGGTTGGACGCGTGCCGCGATCGGGAGAAAGGGACATCGTTGTCCTGTCTCACGGCTTTGCGCAGCAGCGGTTTCCGGGGGATGCCGGCGTGATCGGCAGGACCATAACGCTGGAAGGACGGCAGGCGACCGTTGTCGGCGTGCTTCCGGAGGATTTCCGATTTCACCTGCCTGCCTCGCCATGGCCCGGCTTTCGGCCGAAGGCGATCGACATCTACCAGCCGATCTTCATTTCACCAGCACGCGAGGGGATGATTGGCCTGTTCAATGTGGTGGGCAGGCTCAAGTCCGGCGCCACGCTCGAACAGGCGCGGGCGGAGATCGAAGGCATCCGCGCGCGCATCACCCGAGAGCATCCCAATCCATACCGATTCGAGGATCAGGCGATGCTGCGTGTGGTCGCGCTTCACGACCAACTGGTCGGCGGCGCTCGTCTCGCCCTCCGGGTGCTGTTGACCGCAGTTGGCTTTGTGCTGCTGATCGCGTGCGCGAACGCCGCAAACCTGCTCCTGGCCCGTGCCTCGACGAGGCGCGGTGAGATCGCCATCCGCGTGTCCCTCGGCGCCGGACGGTTCCGCGTGCTGCAGCAGTCTTTGATGGAAAGTCTCGTTCTGGCGCTGATGGGGTGCGCGGCCGGATTGCTGATGGCCAGGCTCGCCGTCACCGCCATCGTGCGCCTCGGCCCGCCGTCCGTGCCGAGGCTCGCCGAATCCACGATCGGCGGCCCGGTACTCGCCGTCGCTCTTGGTCTCGGCCTGCTGACGGCGTTGGGCTTTGGCCTGGCGCCGGCACTCGCGTTATGGAGGGTCGATGCCCGCGACGCCCTCCGGGAAGGCGCGCAACGCGCCTCCCGGCATGTGGCCGGCGGCGTTCGGGTTCGCGGTTCGATCCTCGGCGCGCAAATTGCGCTCGCGCTGGTGCTCCTGATCGGGGCAGGCCTGATGCTGAAGAGCGCCTGGCGTCTGGCTGCCCACCCGCCCGGCTTCGAACCGGAGCGGATTCTCACGATGAAGATCGAATTCACCGGCCCGCAGTACAGCGAGTCGCCGGCGCGGCAGCTGGCGCTGGTCGACGGGCTGCTTGATGGGTTGCGGGCGCAACCAGGCGTGGAGGCGGTGAGTATTTCCACGCACGGCTACCTGTTGACGGAGCATCTGCTGGTGGAAGGTGCGCCGGAGCCTTCGCCCGCCGATCGTGCCCGGCGTGAACCGATCCTGATCAACTCGACGTCGGCGGCGCTGGCACGCGTCATGGGCCTGCGGATGATTCGGGGACGATGGATCGCCGACAACGAGTCGGCGGCCGTCATCAACGAGCAGCTCGCGCGGCGTGAATTTCCCGGCCAGGACCCGATCGGCCGCCGCATCCGGCACGGCGACAGTGGACCGTTCTTGACGATCGTCGGCATCGTCGAAGACTTGCGGTACTCGCGGCTCGACGCGGCGCCGGAACCCGAGGTGTTCGTGCCCTATTCGCAGGGCGATGGCATGTTCGGGTTCATCGCCCTCGTCCGAACCACAGGCGATCCCCTTGCGTTGGTCCCGACACTCCGGCCGCTGATGGAGCGCGTCGACAAGACTGAGGCTTTCGACGAGGTGATGACGCTGCAGCAGGCGCTGGCCGAGACGATCGCGCCGCGGCGATGGAACCTGTTCCTGCTTGGGGTATTTGCGCTGTCCGCGCTGATCCTGGCGCTGATCGGCATGTACGGTTTGATGAGCTACTGGGTCATTCAGCGACGCCAGGAGATCGGTGTCCGGATGGCGCTCGGCGCCCGGCGTCTCGAAGTCGTCCGCCTGGTGGTCCGCCAGGGGATGGGCATTGCGCTGGCCGGAATGGGCGTCGGTCTGCTCGGCGCGCTGGCGCTCACGCGCCTGATGTCGAGCCTGCTCTACGACGTGCAACCAAGAGATCTTCAGACATTCGTGGCCGTCACCGCCGCGCTGACGACGACCGCTCTCGTCGCGTGCTGCCTGCCGGCGCTCAAGGCGGCGGACGTCGATCCCGCGATCGCCTTGCGCCACGAGTAGCAAGCGGCCAGGGGATCATCGGTGGTCGCGAGCCGCACTCGCGACCGGCGGTGCGTTTCCGACAAGAGGTGCCCTCCCGGCGAGAGGTGCGCGCAGCGCAGGAGCGCGAGGCGGCTCGCCTGATCTCCTGTGGCTCTTGTTCCTGGCGCCTGTGACAAGATTGACCCTGTGACGCTCGATTCGCTCCGCACGCCGGCTGTTCTGATCGACAAGGCCCGTGCTCTCCGCAATCTGGACCGCATGCAGGCCGCGGCGAATGCCCGGGGGATTCGCCTGAGGCCGCACAGCAAGACCCACAAGAGCCCGGTCGTCGCGCGCTGGCAGTTCGAGCGCGGCGCCACCGGCATCTGCTGCGCCAAGCTCGGCGAGGCCGAGGTGTTCGCGGCGGCAGGCACCGCCGACATCCGGCTGCCCTATCCGATCAATCCCAGCAATGCCGATCGTGTGATCGCGCTACTCGATCGCACGCGCCTGTCGTTCATCGTCGATCACCCCGCGGTGGCGCGGCAGTGGTCGGAGGCGATGACCCGGGCCGGAAGGACCGTGGAGGTGCTCGTCAAGGTGGACGTCGGGTTCCATCGTTGCGGCATCGACCCGTCGGCCGCTGATGCGGTGGGCATGATCGGGACCGTCGCCGGACTTCCCGGCTTGAATTTTCGCGGCCTGCTCTCTCATGCCGGACACGCGTATCACGCGCACTCCGAAGAAGAGTTGCGGCAGATGGCGGAGGGCGAAGCGGCGACGCTTCGCGATCTCGTGGCCAGGTGCCGACGGGCTGGTGTGACGATCGACGAGGTGAGCGCCGGCGCCACGCCTCCCGCGCGGTTCTCGCTGCAGCAGGACGGCTTCACCGAGTACCGGCCCGGCAACTACGTCTACTTCGATCGCACGCAGATGGCGCTCGGCGCCGCCACGCTGGACGACTGCGCGCTCACCGTGCTCGCCACGGTGGTGAGCAAGCCGGCCAAAGACCGCGTCATCTTCGACTCGGGCAGCAAGACGCTCACCAACGACGGCGCCCGCGGGTTCACGCCGGCCCTTGGCTACGGCCTCGTGCTGCGCGATGACATGACGGCCGACACCAACCTGCTCATAGAACGCTTGTCGGAAGAGCACGCCACCGTGAAGGCCTTGAACGGTTCGACGAACCTGGAACCCGGCGACCGCGTCCGGATCCTGCCGAACCACTCGTGCGTGGTGTCGAATCTTGTCGACCAGGTGTGGGTGCTGGACGGCGATCTCGTCGAACCACTCGAGATCGCCGCTCGGGGCCGGATTACATAGCTGCCGCGCGGAGGGTAACCTCCCCGCGGCAGCCAGCGGCGAGTCTCGTCAATGACAACTGCCCGTGATTGACCTAGCGCACAGAATAGAAGCGCGGATTCTCTGCCATTACAGTGTCTTCAAACATGACTCACAAGACCGGTTCAGCGACGACGACGCTTCCGTCTCGGACGCCACCGATTGCTTCTCCTGATCGGTGGTGCTACTTCATTGGGATTGCGACAGATGACACCAGTTGCGTCTGGGGCGAGTCCTTGGCGAACCCGCGCAGCACGAAGCACTGGGAAGGTGACACCGCCTGCCATTCGCGGCCTACCGTCTTTGTACCCGGCGAGAATCTGCCACCAATTACGGCGTGTGGCCTTTCCTTGAAAGAACCAACTTACCTGCTTGGCATGTTGTTCGTGCTCGCACGGGAAGATAAACCTGGTGATGGCAGTGGTCTCGTCGATGAGATAACGACCCGCTTGTTCCTGCAGGGCGGCAGCAGCTTGTCGTGGTAATACAACGTCCTCCGCGCGAAATCGTCCGTTCACGTGAGAGATTGAATATCCTCTCACTTGTTCGCCGAACCAATCGATGACGCGATCCAAATACGTCTTGTCTGATTCAGCTGTGTGCGGCTCTATCAGAGCCTTCAGGTCGACCAGCCCAATTGTTAAGAGTTTCTTCTGAATTGTGTCCTTATAAAACAGCGCGTCCAGTTCGTTGCGCAGTACGGTCTCGTTCGTAAGCGGCAGAAAACACTCGAAGATCAGAACGGTCTCGTACGTCGTCCGTTGATACGCGTATGTGAGCTTTCGCTTCTGACTGACATGACGCCGAAACTTTGACCACGTGCCGACCATCATCAGCACGTCGGTCACACGGTACTGCTGATCTTTCTGCGCGGTGCCCTTGAGAATCGGCGCGACTGGTTTGAGGAAAGGTTCGAAGTGTTTCGGTTCGTCGGTTGCCATCTACAGCCTGCCTGAGTTGGCCTTCGCGACAAACCCCTCGAGGGTAAGTATTTCCACGCGGTCGGCGACCGCGAGGAAACGATTCAGTCCCCCATCGACGTAGAACTTTCGGAGCTTCCAGCCTTCGCCGCCCAAGACGAGATAAGCCTTAGCGTACGGTCCGCGTTCTATCGCGTCCATCAGACAGATGACCTCGAAAGGCACCTTTTGCTCAGCCGTGCCCGATACCTGTTGCCACTTCACCGATACGAGTAACTGGCACCCGTCTCTTTCTGCGATCACGTCAACGACGTGACGACCGCACCCCATGCGATCCCCGATGACAACTTGGGCACGATGCTGGTACCCGCCCCGATCCAATGCCGGGAGGATCATTGCCTCGAGCACGCCGCCGGTGCGCGTGTTTCCAGGCATAGCGTTCAAAGATTCCGGGTGGCTAGTACTTCTTTAGCGGGCGTGCGGTCACCTGTGCAACTAATGAGACGCGGCGCGGTCAAGTTCCGGATCTGATAACCGAGCTTCTTGTACAGCTTTTCGATCCGTTCCGTTCGCTGGTTTGAGAGCACAACGGGACCGGGATGCTTCGCCAGCCATTCGGCAGCGCGCGCCTGGGCATCCCAATTAAACCCGCCTTTCGAATAATGCGTGAACTCAACGTCGTACGGCGGATCGGCGTAAACGAAATCCCCCGGCAACAGAGGCAGCTTTTCAAAGTCACAGGTAGTGAACTCGAAGCGCGCAAACACCGGCTGGTATTCTGTGAAGTCCGTGCGGTACTCGATCTTCTTGTAACGACCGAACGGAACATTGAACCCGCCGCTATTATTGAAGCGACAGAGTCCGTTGTACCCGGTCCGATTCAGGTAGTAGAACAACGACGCAGCTTCGGCGGTGTCGCCCTTCCCAGATTGCAGCAGTTCGTTGAAGCGAACGCGCGACGAGTAATACGCCTTCGCATCATTCTTCATCGGTAGAGTGACCTTCAGGCCGCGACTCAGCCAACGGTAGAAATTGATGACGTGCGGATTCACGTCATTCAGTAATGCCCTCTGAGGCGCCAATCCTAGCGTTACAGCGAGTCCACCGCAGAACGGCTCCACGAGACGCCTATGCTGGTGCCCTGCGTTCCAGATTGCGAGGAGTTTAGGAACCTGCCAACGCTTTCCGCCGGCCCACTTGAGCGGCGGTCGCAACGATACCGGTTGATTGGCGTGCGGAGTCAGCAGAGTGCCTGCAGTCGACGGACCCGGTTCAAGTTTCTTCTTAAGAGTCGCGGTATCGCGCATTTTGTTCATGGGTTGGCTTCGCATGCGCGACCGATGAGATCAGGACGACGCGATGGTAACACGGACGGTTCGGTCATCCTCGAGCGACCCTCAACTCGACTCCGAAAGGGTGGGCACAGTTTGGGGCACAGTCGCGCGACCGTTTCAAACCCCGTGCCCGTAAGTGCTTGAGAGAATGGGCTCCCCGGGCTGGGCTCGAAGCCGACTCCGCTAAGGCTACGGCGCGCCAGGCCTGCAACCCTCCGGTTAACAGCCGGATCCTCGTTGTGTGGGCTGTCCCCGGTCGCGCGGCGAGGTGGCTCCCGGCGTTTGCGTTCGAGCGAGGCGATGACAAGAGTCAGATCGTCAAATCGACCGGAGGCTACGCGCCGCGAGTTGCGGTTTTGGCGTCCATAGCGCAAACGAACAATGTGCCGAGGGAGATTTGACCGCCGAGACGAGAGCGAACGCCGGGAGCCACCTCGCCGCGCGACCGCGCCGGACCGCAGACGATCGGGCACGCGGCGCGGTAGATGGACCGTCACCGGCGCCGCGCGAGAGCGTGTAGAATGCCTCCATGGCTCCGAAGACCGACGGCGGCGACGCGAACGGCATGGTCGAGACCCGCGGCCTCGTGGGATTGATCGAGGCCGCCGATGCGATGGTCAAGACCGCCAATGTCGTCTTTGTCGGCTGGCAGAAGGTCGACGCCGGCCTGGTCACCGCGATCGTGCGCGGCGACGTCGGGTCCGTGAAGGCTGCCACCGACGCCGGCGCCGCGGCGGCGCGGCGGGTCGGCGAGCTCATCGGTGTGCACGTCATTCCCCGCCCCGCCGACGACCTCGAAAAAATCTTCCCGATGCTGAAGGCGAAGATCTAAACTCCCGCCCATGAAACGGGTGGGCGCACTTACCGTTCTCAGCTTCGCCGTCGCGTTCCTCGTCCTCGGCGTCGCGCCGGTTCGGCTGCAACAGCCGGCGAACCCGGCCGACCGCTTCGAGGTCAGCGACGTCATGATCCCGACGCGCGACGGGACGCGGCTGCACACCAAGATCTTCGTGCCGCGTAACCAGTCGGGACCGCTGCCGATCATCGTCAAGCGGACGCCCTACGGCGTCGAAGGATCGGCGGGCAACTTCAACGCCTACTTCAAGGCGATGGAAGCCGAGGGCTACATCTTCGTGTTCCAGGACATCCGCGGGAAGTTCGGGTCCGAAGGCCAGTTCGTCATGCAGCGCCCCGCCCGTGCGGGCGGCGACACCAAGTCGATCGACGAAGGCACCGACACCTACGACTCGATCGACTGGCTGCTGAAGAACATCCGCAACAACAACGGCCGCGTCGGCATGCTCGGCGTGTCGTACGACGGCTGGACCACCATCATGGGCGCGATCGAGCCGCACCCGGCGCTCAAGGCGATCTCGCCGCAGGCCTCGCCCGCCGACATGTGGATGGGCGACGACTTCCATCACAACGGCGCCTTCCGCCTCAGCTACGGCTTCGAATACGCCGCGATGATGGAAAGCGGCAAGGACGTCCGGCAGTTCTCGTTCGATCGCTACGACACGTTCGACTGGTACCTGAACCTCGGATCGCTCGCCAACGTCAACGGCAAGTACCTGCACGGCAAGATCCCGACCTGGAACGACTACGTCGCGCATCCCGATTACGACGAGTTCTGGAAGCGCCAGACGATGATCCCGCACCTCACCAGCGTGAAGGTGCCGACGCTGAACGTGGCCGGCTGGTGGGACCAGGAGGATTTCTACGGGCCGATCCGGATCTACGACGCGCTCGAACGCCACGATACCCAAGGCATGAATTACCTCGTGGTCGGGCCGTGGCGGCACGGCGGGTGGTCGGGCGGGACCGGCAACGCGCTGGGCGCAATTCCGTTCGGCAGCAACACGGCGGAATACTTCCGCGAACAGGTGCAGGCGCCGTTCTTCGCGTACTTCCTGAAGGACAAGGGCTCGAAGAGCTTCGCGCAGGCCCTGACGTTCGAGACGGGCACGAACGCGTGGCGGCGGTGGGACCAATGGCCTCCCATCTCGCGCACCGAGGCTCGCGCCTTGTATCTTGGCGCGAGCGAGGCGCTCACGCTAGCCGACGCTAAAGCGTCGGCTCTCCGAACGTCTGCAACGGACACCGTATTCGACGAATTCATCTCGGATCCGGCGCACCCTGTTCCCTACCGGCATCGGCCGATCCAGCCCACCTACTTTCCGGGCGGATCGAAGTGGTCCACCTGGCTGGTCGAGGACCAGCGCTTCGTCGACGATCGCCCGGACGTTCTGAGCTGGGAGACCCCACCCCTCGACGCCGACGTCACCATCGCCGGCGAAGTCGTGGCGCACCTGTTCGCGTCAACGACCGGCAGCGATGCGGACTGGATCGTGAAGCTGATCGACGTCTATCCCGAAGACCATCCGTCGAACTGGGACCTCGCCGGCTTCCAGTTGATGGTCTCGAACGAAGTGTTCCGCGGCCGCTACCGCACCAGTTTCGAGAAGCCGGCGCCGATCGAGCCGGACGCGGTGCTCGAGTACACGTGGAGCCTGCACACGCAGAACTACACGTTCAGGAAGGGCCACCGCATCATGGTGCAGGTGCAGAGCACGTGGTTCCCGATCATCGACCGCAACCCGCAGACGTTCGTGCCGAATATTTTCCTGGCGAAGGAAGGCGACTTCAGGCCCGCGACGCACCGGGTTTACCGGTCGCCGCAGTACCCTTCGCGCGTCGACGTGCCGGTCGTTCGCGCGCGATGAGCTGGCGCAGCTTGATGTCTTCGCCCAGCATCAGCAGCGGCTGCGCCGCATCGTCCAGCAGGTTGAACAGCTCGCCCGACTCACTGCGGGCGTAGATGTTCTCGCCGTCGATGTAGAGGGTGACGGGACCGCCACCCTCGATGGCCTCGTAGAGGCGCGTCTTGAAGCGGCCCTTCAGCACCTGCAGCAGCTTGCGGATGCGCGCCACGCTGAAGCCCTTGCGCCGCAGGTCCGCGAGCACCATCAGCTCGAGCAGCTCCATGTTCGTGTAGCGGCGCTCGGTGAATCCGCCGGCCTCGGTCTTGTGGGACGGCACTGTGGCCGGAAAGAACTTCCGCTGCGCCCACCACTGCAGCTGCCGCGCTGACAGCCCGGTAAGCTGCGCCACTTCGCGCGAACTATAAAGCTTCTTGAGCTTCACGTCGGTTAACCGTCCCCGAATTCTTCCAGGTGCGGCAGGCTGCCGGCCACGGCATCGGCCATCGCGGCGCCGGCGATGTCCTTCTCCGTGATGCCGCCTTCCGAGTGCGTCGAGTAGACGAGGACGACGCGCTTGTAGTGGATCTCGATGTCGGGATGATGATCGGCGTCTTCGGCGCCGGACACGAGGGCGCTCACGAACAGCACGGCCTCGGGGAAATCACGGAAGACGAACTCCTTGCGGATCGCCTTGGCCTCGCGGGTCCAGCCCTCGAGGCCCTTCATCTTCTCCGTCAGCTCGACAGGTGTCAGTAAGGCCATGGCTTGGTGGGGCGATGATACCGCGCCCTGGTATCGTCAGAGGCGGCCATGCCGCGAGGGGGTCAGGTCGCGAAGCGCGGGGTCGGCGCCGCGATCGAAGACCAGATCGCCGACGAGCCGGGCCGTGAGCGGCGACAGCATCACGCCGTTGCGATAGTGAGCCGTGGCATAGATCAGGCCGGGAACGGCCTCCGACAGGCCGAGTATCGGGAGGTCGTCCGGACCCTTCGGCCGAAGGCCGGTGCGGACCCCGGTGATCGGCGCGTCGGCAAGCGAGGGCACCAACCTGGCCGCGGCGCTTCGCAGCTTGCTCACGCCTTCCTCGGTGGAGTTCTCGTCGAACCCGACGTCCTCAACGGTCGATCCGACCAGCACCGAGCCGTCGGGCCATGGGACGAGATAGCCGTCCGGCCCCCAGACGACGCGCTGGATTTGGCCGGGCTTCATCGCCAGCTGGATCAGTTGCCCGCGGATGGGCTTCACGGGAATCGCATCGGCGCCTTCCACGGTGATCTGCGACGACCAGCTCCCCGCCGCCAGCACCACGCGGTCGGCATCCCAGCTGGAGCTCTGGGTCTGCACGCCCACCCTGCCGGCGGGCATGGGGTGGATGCGGATGGCGCCGGTCTCGGTCTTGAAGCGGGCGCCGCGCCGCTCGGCCGCCGCGGCGGAGGCGAGCGTGAGCGAAGTCACGCCGACAAACCCGTGCGGCGTGATGAGCAACGCGCCCTTCGCTCCGGCGTTGACGAGCGGCTCGTAGTCGTCGAAGGCGAGCGGCGGGATCCACCTGGCCTCGACGCCTTCCTTCCACAGCGCGCCGGAGAGCGCGCTCAGGCGATCGACATCGGCGTCGCCGAACGCCAGCTCGAAAGTGCCGTTGCGCTGGTAGATCACGTCGCGTCCGCTGTCGGTCCGGACACGCTCGATGAAGGAATCATAGAGAGCAAGGCTGCGGCCGCCGAGCGATCGGAGCAGCGTCAGCTCGTGGCCCTCGATGTAGGGCGCGAGGATTCCCGCCGAGGCGCGGGTGGCGCCCTGGCCGGGCTGGCGCGCGTCGATCACCTGGACGCGAGAGCCGAAGGCCGCCAGCTCGTGGGCGATGGTGCAGCCGATGATGCCGGCGCCGACGACGAGGACGGCGGGAGACTTCACTGCTACAGAATACGACGGGGCGGCACTGCTTGACGGGGCGGCACTCCTTGACGGGGCGGCACTTCTTGTCGGGGGGCACTTCTTGTCGGGAGGGTGCCTCTTGTCGGGAGGCACCTCTTGTCGCGAGGCCCTCCCGTCGCGGATTAGCCCGCGAAGCTCGCGCGTATCGACGCCAGGCGCTCGGCCGTATTTCCGGCAGTAACTCTCATGCGCTCAACACTTATCTGGCAAGAGGCGGCTGCACGATTTCGCGGATACACGCGAGGCCCGCGCGTATTCCTATAGCTCGCGGGTCAACGGCACATCGCCCGAAAGACGTTGTTACCGTGTTAACATCCCGGGCTCGTTGCACATGCAAGCGATCGGAACGGTGAGCACCCATCCGGAATAGGCCGCGAGCGGTCCGTGCCGGTCTACTCCATATGCCGTTGGGCGGCCCAGCGTTCTTCTTGAGCATTCGCCACAGCAGGAGGGTTCATGCAAATGTACTTCGCTACTGTGCGAATGAACGCAGTGACACTCGCTCTGGTCGGTATCCTCCTGTTCTCTGGGGCGACGATTGGAGCAAAACTCCCACAGAGAATCCAGCGGGGGGAACGAGGGCAGGAGGCCATCGCGATGCTCGATGCGATGAGACGCCCGTTCTTGGCGGTCAAGCACGCAGAGGCGCGCCTGCTCGAGACCGGCGATGCTCAGGCCGGTAACAGCGAGCTTTCTCTGGCCATTTCCTCTGCGACTGAACTGTTGGAGCGCTACAAGGTGTTGGCCCGTTACAGTGTCGAGCTGTCGACCAACGTTGGCGAGCTGTCAAAGGCCTTCGAGACTTGGGTGACCGCAGAGCGTCACTTTTTCACCTTGGCTGAGGTCGCCTCCGATCGCGAAGGCGGCGGGCCCACAACTGGCCGTCTCATGTCGGACCTCGCATCCGTGACCTCAGGTTTCTTGCACACAATGGACGTCCTCGGGACTGGAGAGGTGCCGATCCACGCCGACATCGCAGACGGGCGTGGGGCTACGCGTTTCCTCCGGGTACTCGTGCTCCTGTCGGTGCTCTATTTCACTGCCGCAGCCTTCTGGCTGCAACGTACCACGAGCACACGAGAGAAGGGCTTCTTGGAGAAGCGCCTCCGCCTCGAGCAAGAGGCCCGAGCACTCGAGCGGACGCTCGGTGAGGCCCTCACGAAGGTTCTGAGCGGGTTCATCACCATCTGTGCGAGCTGCAAGCGCATCCGCAGCGAGGGCAATCAATGGACACAAATCGAAAGTTATGTGACCGGGAGGACCGACGCGAAGTTCAGTCATGGTATCTGCCCCGCCTGCGAGAAGCGGTTGTACGGAGATTTCATCTCCCCGACATCCGAGCCATAGCATGAAGGTTGGGACGGCACGCGGCGCTCGTAGATGTGACGCGCAACCAGGACTCGAAGCTCTCGCTTGGCAACGCTAACGTCTGCGGGCCAGCGCGGTGCCGTGGCCTCCGAGTCAGCCGCCGTGCCAGCTCAGTTGAGCCCCTTTCGGCAGGTGGCCGCCCAACAAGGCGATGCAGCGGACGACGCTTCGCGTCGCCGCTGATCGCCAAGGCGTTAGGCGCACTTTACAAACCCCGATGAGAGATGACTCGAGCCTCGGGCCAGCCGCAGTGCAGCGGGATGGTGGCCGCTGCCGAGCGTGCGGCATAGCTGC
>MELE01000172.1:0-2209 GCA_001768615.1 Acidobacteria bacterium RIFCSPLOWO2_12_FULL_67_14b
CATCCTTGCGGCTGAAGACGATGCGGAAATCGCGCGGGCGGGGACCGTGTCTCAGGCCTGGCCCGAGTGCCGCTTCGCGGTGGGCGTGCATCCGCATCATGCCCACCTCTTCGGCGCGGATCCGGCGGCGGCGGCCGCCAAGGTCGCGGAGCGGCTCGATCGGTTGCCTTCCGCCCGTGCCGTCGGCGAAATCGGGCTCGACTATCACTACGACTTCTCGCCTCGCGAGGTGCAGCACGCGGTATTTCGTGTGCAAGTGCAGCTGGCCAGAAGCCGCGACCTGCCGATCGTGATTCACACCCGCGAAGCCGAAGACGACACCCTCCGGATCCTCCAGGAGGAGGGCGGCGCCGCGTTGCGCGGCGTGTTCCACTGCTTCACCGGCGACGAGGCCGCCGCCGGCCGCGCGCTGGCGACGGGTTTCTACCTCTCGATCCCCGGCGTGGTGACGTTCCCGAAGGCCGAAAGCCTGCGGGCCGCGGCCGCCGTCGCGCCGGCCGACCGCCTGCTTGTCGAAACCGATTCGCCGTACCTCGCGCCCGTCCCGTTCCGCGGCAAGCGCAACGAGCCGGCGCACGTGGCCCACGTGGTCGACACGCTGGCGGCCGCCCGCGGCGTCACGGCCGGCGAGGTCGGGGCGCAGACCGACCGCAACTTCGACGCGCTGTTCAGGCCGTGAGGGTCAGGACCTCGAACATTGGCGACTGTCGATCGACCGCTCGGCCGATTGTTTGGTGATCTCGTGATTGGGTCATTGGCTAAATCAATTGTGAGTGCCGATCGCGAATTGGCGTGCCGCGCCGAGGCGCCAGCCACCAATCGACAGTTTGGGCCCCATCGAATCGCCAAATCACGCAATCGACAATCACCAAACAATCACCCGATCGGTCGATCGCGAATCGTCGATGCAGCAGCCCGCCCGGGCTCTCGTACGGCTGTTCCGCTTCGTTGACACCGCCGCCAGCGTGTGGTGTGATCTGCATACGTGTCTAACGCCGCACCCCGGACCCAAGCGGATCTCCTCCAGCTGTTCGAGCCCGTGCGCGACGATCTCCAGGCCGTCGAGCGCGAATTCGCGCGGCAGGTCCAGTCGCAGGTCCACGTCATTCCCGAAATCGGCAACTACCTGCTGAAAAGCGGCGGCAAGCGCGTGCGCCCGGCGGTGCTGCTGATGTCGGCGCGGCTCTGCGGCTACACCGGCCCCCGCGCGATTCTCAACGCCGCCGTCGTCGAGTTCATCCATACCGCCACGCTCGTGCACGACGACATCATCGACGATGCCGATGTGAGGCGGGGGCGGAAGGCCGTCCACTCGCAGTGGGGCAACGACGTGACGGTGCTCGCCGGCGACTTCCTCTACATCAAGTCGATGGCGATGGCGCTCACGCAGGACTCGCTGGACATCGTCCGGCTGCTGTGCGACGTCACGCTCCGCATGATCGAAGGCGAGCTCTACCAGCTGACGAAGAACGGCGTGGTCGACCTCACCGAAGACGAGCACTTCGACATCATTCGCCGCAAGACCGCGCACCTGTTCGGCGGCTGCGCGCAAATCGGCGGCATGCTCGGCGAGGTCGGGCCGGAGAAGGAACAGGCGCTGCGCGAGTACGGCTTCAGCCTCGGGATCATGTTCCAGCTCGTCGACGACCTGCTCGACTTCACCGGCGCCGCCGAGGTGCTGGGCAAGCCCGTGGGCGCCGACCTGCGCGAGGGCAAGGTCACGCTGCCGTTGATTCACCTGCTCGAGCACGGCGGCCCCGAAGCGGGCGAGCTGATCCGCGGCGTCGTCCGCGATCGCGACGTCACCGCCGACGACTGGGCGCGCATCAAGACGCTGCTCGCCGAGTACCGGTCGATCGACTACGCCTACGCGCGGGCCGTCGAGTTCGGTGAAGCCGCCAAGCGGCAGTTGCGCGTCTTCGCGCCGAACCCCGAGCGCGAGGCCCTGATGGCGCTCGCTGATTACGTGTTGCTGCGCGACCGATAAAACGAACAGCCACGGAAGCACGGAAGCACGGAAGAGGCTTTTCAATGGTACGGACCAAGCGAAAATGCTTTCCGTGTTTCCGTGATTCCGTGGCGCCTTTCCTGTGACCCCCGCCAAGCGAGCCGCAGCCCTCCGCGAAGAAATCCGCCGGCACGAAGAGCTGTATTACGTCCAGGCCGCGCCCGAGATCTCCGACGCCGACTTCGATGCCTTGATGAACGA
>MELE01000172.1:2227-13149 GCA_001768615.1 Acidobacteria bacterium RIFCSPLOWO2_12_FULL_67_14b
CGACTTCGATGCCTTGATGAACGAGCTCAAGGCAATCGAAGTGGCGCATCCCGACCTGCTGACGCCCGATTCGCCGACCCAGCGCGTGGGCGGACGCCCGGCTGAAGGCTTTGCCACGGTCGCGCACATCCGGCCGATGCTGAGCCTCGATAACGCCTACACCGAGGGGGACCTGCGGGCGTTCGACGAGCGCGTGCGCAAGGGCCTCGGCACGGATCAACCGCCGTCGTACGTGGCGGAGCTCAAGATCGACGGGTTGAGCATCGCGCTGACCTACGAAGACGGGCGGCTCGTGCGCGGCGCGACCCGCGGCGACGGCGTGCGCGGCGAGGACGTCACGCTCAACGTGCGGACGGTGCGCGCGATCCCGCTGTCGCTGAAAGGCGGGCCGCCGGGCCGCGTCGAGATCCGCGGCGAGGTCTACCTGCCGAAGAAGTCGTTCGATCGCATCAACAAGGAACAAGAGGACGCGGGCGAGCCGCTCTACGCGAATCCGAGGAACACGGCCGCAGGCACGATGCGCAATCTCGATCCCTCGCTGGTGGCCAAACGCGGACTGGCTGCGTGGACCTATCAGGTCGTGCCGCCTCACGGGGCCGGGCACGACGCGATGCTGAAAAGCCTCAAGGCCTGGGGCCTGCCGGTGGAGCCCCACTGGCGTCCGTGCAATGGCATCGACGCCGTGCTCGCGTTCTGCGAAGAGTGGCGCGAGAAGCGCGGCAGCCTGGCGTTCGAGACCGACGGCGTCGTGATCAAGCTGACCGACCTCGCGCTGCGCGACCGGCTCGGCTACACCTCCAAGTTTCCGCGATGGGCCACGGCCTTCAAGTTCCCGGCCGAGCAGAAGCTCGCGATGCTGCATCGCATCGAGATCAACATCGGGCGCACGGGCGCGGCCACGCCGTTCGCCAGGCTCGAGCCCACCGTGGTCGCCGGCTCGACCATCTCGATGGCCACGCTCCACAATCCCGACGACATCGTCCGCAAGGACATCCGCCCGGGCGAGCTGGTGGTCATCGAGAAGGCCGGCGACGTGATCCCCAGGGTCGTGGGGCCGGCGCATCCCGAGGCCGCCGATCGCCCGGCGCCGTGGGTGATGCCGGCAACGTGTCCGGTGTGCGGGAGCCGGCTGCACAAGCCGGACGATGAAGCCGTGTGGCGGTGCGACAACAGCTCGTGCCCGGCCAAGCTCAGGCGCGGGCTCGAGCACTTCGCCTCCCGCGGCGCCATGAACATCGAGGGCATGGGGGAATCGCTGATCGCGCAGCTCGCGGACAAGGAGTTGGTGCGCAGCATCGCCGACATCTACGGCCTGACGGCCGAGACGCTCGAGAACCTCGAGCGGATGGGAAAGAAATCCGCCGCCAAGGTGCTCGGCGAGATCGAGAAGTCCAAGGGCAACGATGTGTGGCGCCTGATCTACGGGCTCGGCATCCGCCATGTCGGCGAGCGCGGCGCACAGGTACTGGCCGACCATTTCGGGTCCCTCGAAGCGATCGAGGCCGCATCGCGCGACGAGCTGGAGCAGGTACGGGAGATCGGTCCGGTGCTCGCCGACTCGGTGCGCACGTGGTTCGATGAGCCCGGCAACAGGACGCTCGTCCAGCGCTTCCGCGACGCCGGCGTCAAGACGGTCGGCGAGCGCAAGGTCGCGCCGGCCGGGCCGCAGCCGCTGGCGGGAAAGAACTTCGTGATCACGGGCACGCTGGAATCGATGTCGCGGGAAGACGCGCAGGCGAAAATCGAAGGGCTCGGCGGAAAAGTGACGGGCTCGGTGAGCAAAAAGTCACACTATCTCGTCGTTGGCGCCGATGCCGGGGGCAAGCTCGAGCAAGCGCGCGCACTTGGGGTCGAGACGCTCGATGAGGCGGCGTTCCTGCGGCTTATAATGAGCGAATCATGACGCGGCACTTCGCGTGGATCACGGCGGCGCTGACCGGCATTATCGGCGTGCTCGTGGGCATCATCCTGACGGCGCCGCGGCCGCAGCCTGGCCAGGACGCCGGGTTGAATGTCTCCGCGGGCCTGAGCGGGGCCGAAAGAACCAACCCGGCGTCTTCGTCGGCGGCGCCGGAGCCGGCGGCGAGTCCCGTCTCGCCCACGTCGATCAACTTTGCTGACATCGCGGCGCGGCTCAACCCGGCCGTGGTCAACATCGACGCCTCGGCGCGGAGCCGGCGCGCGAGCCAGCTGACGCAGGGGGGGGCACGCCCTGGTCAGGGCGACGATCCGTTCGACCTCGGCCGCCGCCGCGGCACCGACGTGCCGCGGCGCGGCACCGGCACGGGCTTCCTGATCGACGCCGAAGGCCACATCCTGACCAACCACCACGTGATCGAAGGCGCCGAGCGGCTCACGGTGAAGCTGGCCGACGGCCGCAGCCTGCGCGCAGTGGTCATCGGATCGGATCCCGACACCGACATCGCGCTGATCAAGGTATCGGCCCCGGCGCCGCTGCCGCACGCCACGCTGGGCGACTCCAACCGGCTGCGCGTGGGCGAATGGGTCTGCGCCATCGGCAATCCGCTGGCCTACGAGCACACGGTCACGGTTGGCGTGGTCAGCTTCATCGGCCGGAAGCTGTTCGATTCGAGCCTCGACAACTACATTCAGACCGATGCCGCCATCAGCTTCGGCAATAGCGGCGGTCCGCTGATCAACTCGCGCGGCCAGGTGATCGGCATCAACTCCGCGATCAGCCGGCAGGCCAGCAACATCGGCTTCGCCGTGCCGATCAACCAGGCGCGCGGCGTGCTGCCGCAGCTGAAGACGATCGGCCGGGTGCAGCGGGGCTACATCGGCGTAACCCTGCGCGACGTCGATCCGGACCTGCAGGCGTCGCTGAAGCTGGCCCGCGGCGACGGCGCGCTGGTGCAGGACGTGACCGCCGGGTCGCCGGGCGCACGCGCCGGCTTGCGGCCCTACGACGTGATCGTGGCCGTGGACGGCGATCCCGTGAAGACGCACGACATCCTGATTCGTGAAATCGCGTCGCGCCAGCCGGGCTCCGCGGCGCGCATCGAATACGTGCGCGACGGCCGCGCGCGCGAGGTGTCGGTCAAGCTGGCCGAACGGCCGCTGCGCACGCCGGTGGGCGAGGCGGCGGCGTCGCCGGCCGAACGATCGACGCAGCGCTTCGGCCCGGGCGAGCTCGGGCTCACGCTGGTCGAGATCGACGAGAGCAACTCGCACCGGTTCGACGTGCCGGCCGGCATGACGGGCCTGATGGTGCAGCGGGTCGAGCCGCTCTCGGTGGCCTACGACAGCGGCATCCAGCGCGGCGAGATCATCCTCGAAATCAACCGCCAGCCGGTGAGCTCGGTGGCCGGCTTCCGCCGCCTGGTCGGCGCCACGGAGGCGGGCGGCGCGCTCGCGCTCTACATCTACGACCCCGAGCTCGATCAGCGCACCATCCGCACCGTCCGCACGGAGCCGCGGTGAAACCGCGGATTCTCGTGATCGACGACGAGGCCGCGATTCGCGACTCGTTGAAGATGATCCTCGAGTACGAGGGCTACGAGGTGATGCAGGCGGCGACCGGCGAAGAAGGCGTGAAGCTGGTCGAACGCGAGGCGCCCGACCTGGTGTTCCTCGACATCAAGATGCCCGGCATGGACGGGCTCGACGTGCTGCAGAAGCTCCGGCACCTGGTGGAGACCACGCCGATCGTCGTGGTCTCGGGCCACGGCACCATCAACACGGCCGTGGAAGCGACGCGGCTGGGGGCCTTCGACTTCATCGAGAAGCCGCTCGCCACCGAGCGCGTGATGGTCACGGTCCGCAACGCCGTCGACACACGGCGGCTGAAGACCGAGAACAAGAGCTTTCGCCGCGACGCCGAGAAGCGCTACCAGATAGTCGGCGACTCGCCGACGCTGGCGGCGGTCCGGAGCGCGATCCAGAAGGCCGCGCCCACCAATGCCACCGTGCTCATTTGGGGCGAGAGCGGTGTCGGCAAGGAGCTGGTCGCGCGCGCCATTCACCGCGAGAGCCTGCGGCGCGACGGCCAGTTCGTGCAGGTCAACTGCGCCGCGATTCCGGACGAGCTGATCGAGTCGGAACTCTTCGGTCACGAGAAGGGCTCGTTCACCGGCGCCACCGATCGGCAGATCGGCAAGTTCGAGCAGGCCGACAAGGGCACCATCTTCCTCGACGAGATCGGCGACATGAGTCTGAAGACGCAGGCGAAGGTGCTGCGCGTGCTGCAGGAACAGGAGCTCGAGCGCCTGGGCAGCAACCGCATCATCAAGGTGGACGTGCGGGTGATTGCCGCCACCAACAAGAACCTCGAGGAGGCGATCGACAAGGGCACCTTCCGCGAAGACCTTTTTTACCGGCTGAACGTCGTACCTGTACACGTGCCCGCTCTGCGCGAGCGCCGGGACGACATTCCGGCGCTGGTGCGCCACTTCGCCGACCTGTTCGCGCGCGACAACAACTTCCGCCGCAAGACGTTCACCGCGGCGGCGATGGAGCGGCTGCGGCAGCAGCACTGGCGCGGCAACATCCGCGAGTTGCGGAACTTCGTCGAGCGGCTGGTGATCATGACCGGCGGCGAGGCGATCGACGCCAAGGACATTCCTGAAGGCGGCCTGCACCGGATGGAGCTGCCGTCGCCCGCGTCCGGCAGCCCGGCGGCAGGCGCGCCGGCCGACCAGCCGTGGATGCACGCCACCACTCTGCAGGAGTTCAAGTCGGGCTCCGAGCGCGCCTACCTGGTGGCCCGCCTGAGAGAGAATGGCTGGAACATCTCGAAGACGGCCGAGGTCATCGATACGCCTCGGAGTAATCTATATAAGAAGCTCGAGCAGTATCAGATCTCGCAGGAGAAAGACGGGTAGTTTAGAGTTTAGAGTTCAGAGTTTAGAGTTTAGAGTTCGCCGCAGTGAGCCGGGCGATCGCTGCCGCCGGTAACCCCGCCGCAAGGTGGGAAGTGCCGGCGGGAGAGGAAAGTCCGAACTCCATAGGGCAGTGCGCCGGGTAACACCCGGGCGGGGCAACCCGACGGACAGTGGCACAGAAAATATACCGCCTGGGGCAACCTGGGTAAGGGTGAAAAGGTGCGGTAAGAGCGCACCGCGCTCCTGGCAACAGGGGTGGCAGGCCAAACCCCGCACGGAGCAAGACCAAATAGGGAGACGAGGCACCCCAGCGCGGCTGCCGCGCTGGGGACCCCGCCAAATGGCTGCCCGCCTAAAGTCTCCGGGTAGGTTGCTCGACCCCGCCAGTAATGTCGGGGCTAGAGGAATGATCGTCTCGCCGTAGCCCGAGGCCGCAAGGCCGAGGGCGACGGTGGAACAGAATTCGGCTTACAGGCTCACTGCGGCACTTCTCAGCGTTAAGAGTGCAGAGTCAAGAGTCCGGAGTTAATGGCGAACTATTTGGTTACCGGCGGCGCTGGCTTCATCGGCTCGCATCTGTCAGAAGCTCTCGTCAAGCGCGGCCACCGGGTTCGCGTCGCGGACAATTTCAGCACCGGCTACCGCCACAACCTGCGCGACGGCGTGGAGCTGATGGCGGCCGACCTGGCCGACCCTGCCGCTGCGCGCCGCGCGGTCGAGGGGATGGACTACGTCCTGCACCAGGCCGCCATTCCCTCGGTGCCGCGGTCGGTCCTTCACCCCGTGGAGTCGCATCGCGCCAACGTCGACGCCACCCTCAACATCCTGGTCGCCGCCCGGGACGCGAAGGTCGGGCGCCTCGTCTTCGCCGGCTCCTCGTCCGTGTACGGCGACACGCCGACGCTGCCGAAGCGCGAAGACATGCCGGCCAACCCGCTGTCGCCGTACGCGCTGCACAAGCAGATCGGCGAGCAGTACGCGCGGATGTTCACGCGGCTCTACGGGCTCGAGACCGTGACGACGCGGTACTTCAACGTGTTCGGCCCGCGGCAGGATCCGACCTCGCCGTACTCGGGGGTGATCTCGCTGTTCATCAAGGCGCTGCTCGCGGGCACCGCGCCGATCATCCACGGCGACGGCGGCCAGACCCGCGACTTCACCTACGTGGCCAACGTCGTCGACGGCGTGCTGCGCGCGGCCGAGACGCCGGGCGTCGGCGGCGAGATCTTCAACGTCGCCACCAACGGCCGCGTGTCGCTCAACGAGCTGCTGGCGGTGTTGCAGAAGATCATCGGCACGAACGCGACGCCGGTGTACCAGCCGGCCCGCGCCGGCGACGTGCGCGATTCGCAGGCCGACATCAGCAAGGCGGAGCGGCTGCTGGGTTACCGGCCGACGGTGGGGCTGGAAGAGGGGCTGCGCGAAACCGTCGCCTGGTACCGGGCCGCCAACGGCACACGCCCATCCTCGTAGATCGCCGTCAGCGTTTCTCCATCAATCTCCAGCGCCGAGGCACGGCCCTTGTAGACGCTCGTCAGCATCCCCGTATCGATCAACACGATGCGGCCGCCGTAGCGCATCGTGATGCTGCGGTTCTGTTGCGGCGTGTGGCCCGTCACGAAGCGCTTGCCGCCGTAGCGCACCAGGAGCGGCGCAAACGGCCCGCCCGCCGGGTCGTCCGCCTCGGTTGAAAACCCGCGGTACCACAACGCCCCTTCCGGGTTGACGGAAATCCACTGATCGATGGTCAGAATGTCCTGCGCCTCGGTGAGGAGCGGCAGGTTCAGCTTCGATCGATCCAGTTCCTGCTCGCTCTCCCTGGCCGCGGTAATCAACGCGTTGGCGGCGGCGATCTCGTTCGAGGCCACCAGCAGGATCTCCCGCAGCGTAAAGGAGGGAAGGGCCAGTTTCGCGTCCACGAGGCGCTGCACGAAGCGATCGAGGCGGCGCACCTCGTCTCGCACGCGATCGTTCAGCTCGTCGAGCTTCGCCGGCGCACGCTCCGGCGCAATGCCGGCGTGCATGAAGATCGATCCGCGGTATTCGGCGACCATGGGCTTGGCGCGGAGCCAGGCGCCGTACTTGCCGCGCGGCCCGAGCGCATCGCGGTATTCGACGTAACCGGGCGGGTTCGCGGCGAACCACTCCTGCTGCGTCTGCTGATACACGGGCGGCACCGGCTCGCCCTTGGCCGTCTTGGCGGGACCGAGCTTCGCGTATTGCTCCCACGCCGCCTTGCGCCGCGACTCGGACTTCGTGTCGGCGAACATGGCGAAGATCTCAGGCGTGGCGTCGCGGGTGTCGCCGATGAGGTTCATGACCTCGTGGTTGCCGAGCAGCGCGAACGCGCGGCCGCCCGCGTCTTTCGCCTGCTTCTCGAGCGCCATCAGCAGGTCGAGCACCGCGCGCGTGCCCGCGCCGCGGTCCATGTAGTCGCCGGTCTGCATGAGCGTGGCCTTGCCGCCGGTCCAGCGCCCCGCGACGTCGGCGAGGCCGGCGGCCTTGAGGATGCCCTTGAATTCGGTGATGGCGCCGTGGATGTCGCCGATGGCGACGACGCGCGCCGCCCCCTGCGCCGTGAGCAGCTGGACGGGCGCGGCGACGAGGGCGATGGCGAGAAGGAGAGCAACCGGGCGCATGGCTTATCGTATCAGTGCCCGATGCCCATGGCACCCTTGGCGGCCGAGAGCCCTGGACGCACTCTTGTCACGGTACGCACTGTACGTGCACGTACGGCAACATCGTGCAGCTGGTGGAATCGCCGAAGAACCCGGGCGTGCTCTGCGCGGGCACCGACGACGGCAAGGTCCACATGACGAAGGACGGCAAGACGTGGGTCGACATCACTGGCCGCATTCCCGGCCTGCCGACCAACGCGTACGTGTCGCGGCTGTCGGCGTCGGCGCACGCCGTGAATGTAGTCTCTGCGACGTTCGACAACCACCGCGCCGACTCACCGGGCTGCAATCGGCTGCAATTCGCTTGTTGACCGCCAATCATGCACTGTGATACCAAGCGCCAGACGTCGTCGTTTCCACCTTGATTTCTGTTTCATTCGGCGTTTCATTCTTCGTTCGCGTCGCCCTCTTGTCGTGTGCAGTCGTAGAAACGCAGGTTCCGAATGGAGGTTCCTATGCGCAGGGTCCTTGCCACGATGACCGCGGTCGCGTTGCTCTCGACGCCGCTGCCGGCCGTGGCCCAGTTGGGCGACTCGTCGATCAGAGGACGGGTGGCGGATGAGTCGGGGGCCGTGCTCCCCGGCGTGACGGTCGTTGTCACCAACGAACAGAGTGGCATTTTCCGGCAGGTCGTCAGCAACGTCGATGGCTCGTACTTCATTACCGGGATCATCCCGGGATCCTATGTCGTGACGGCGGAGTTGGAAGGGTTCCGGAAGTACTCGCGTCCAGGCGTGCTGCTGGAGCTTGGGAAAACCACGACCCTCGAGGTTGTGCTGCCCGTGGGCGGATTGGAGGAGATCGTCACGGTGACGACCGAGACGCCGCTCGTCGATCTGACGTCAAAGCAGGTGGGCGGCAACGTGACGGCGGGCGAGCTCACCGGCCTGCCGAGCGGCACGCGCAGCTGGCTCGGCTTCGTTGGTTTGCTCCCCGGTATCCAGGTGCAGAGCACCTCGGTCTCCTTCGGCGGCGATTCGATCAACGTCAACGGCCAAAGCAATCGCAACAACAACTTCACGGTCGACGGCGGCGGAAATAACGACGACTACCTCGGCCAGTCCTTTGGTGGCCAGACCCGGCTGGCGCTCGAAGCGGTCCAGGAGTTCCAGGTTCTGACGAACCAGTTCGACGCCGAGTTCGGCCGTTCGACCGGCGCGGTGGTCAACGCCGTCACCAAGCAGGGCACGAACAACTTCCACGGTGTCGGCTTCGGCTATTTCACCGAGTCGGGGATGATGACCAGGGACTACTTCACGGTGCAGCGCAACCTCCCGAAGCCGGATACGCTCAAGCGCGAGTACGGTGGCGTGATCGGCGGTCCGATCGTCCGGGACAAGGCGCACTTCCTGTACAGCCTCGAGCGCGTCGAGCTGAACGCGGGCCGGAGCGCCCAGTTCCCGGCGCGGCCCGAGCTGGACTACTCGGTGGCGCAGCGGACCCGCGTCTGGAATCATATGATTCGCTTCGACCAGCAATTGAACGCCGGCAATACGTGGGGCGTTCGCTACCTCCGCGAGGACTCGCCGACCTTCGATGGCATCAGCGGATACATCACCTATGCGGCCCGCCGCGACGAGCGCGACATCGACGAGACCGTCGTCGGCACCTGGAACACGGTGTTCGGCAACAACAAGTTCAACAGTATCCGGATGTCGCGGACGTTCGAGGACAACCCGTTCGCGTCGCAGGAATGGCTGGACGGCAAGCATCAGTGGGACTTGCCACCGCAGTACCAGATGCTGACCTTCACGGACAACTACACGACGGCGGCGGGCACGCGCCTCGACACGGCGTATCAGCTCGACGAATCGTTCTCGATGTTCAAGCCCGACTGGTGGGGCGGGGATCACGACATCAAGTTCGGGACCCAATACATCTTCGTCGAAGCCAACATCGTGGGTGAAGGCAATATGAACGGGACGTTCACGTTCAGCACCGATCGGCTGTTCAACGCCGCCGATCCACGGACCTACCCGGAACGGCTGTCGATTGTCGTGCCGGCGCCAGAAGACACGACGTTGCGATCGCACGTCGGGGTGCTGTTCGTTCAGGACAAATGGCAGCGGGGCAATCTGACCGTGAACGCCGGCCTGCGCTACGACCTCGAGGTGATCCCGATCACCCATCGAAGCAACCCGCTCATCAGCGAGGGCGAGTATCCGCTCGACAAGAACAACCTGGCGCCGCGACTCGGCTTTGCCTACAACCCCGGCAGCTCCGGCAGTTCGGTCATCCGTGGCGGCTACGGGCTCTTCTTCGACAAGACGCACCTCATCATCATGCGCAATTTCATCCAGGCCGGCGTGTACAGCAACTCGTTCACGGCGCTCTTCCCGGCGAGCCAGGCGGATCGGGGCCCGTCCAGCGGACAGCTTCCGACCGATCCGATGCTGGCGGGAGGACCGGTGGTGAACCGGACGTTGCTGAACCAGCTGTTCCCGCCGGGTACGTTGGCCCGCAATACCGGGACCGTGTATCTCGAGTCGCCAGATCGGACCGTACCGTACACGCACCAACTGTCGCTCGGGTACCAGCGTCAGTTCGGCACGCGGATGTCGCTCAGCGCCGACTACATCCACACCGAGGGGCGTGACCTGCTGATCACCTACAACCTGAACCCCATGACGCGCGCCAACACCAGCCGCACCGGTCCGTTGAGCTTCACCGACCTGACGGGGCTTGCCGGGCAGCTTGGCGTCACGCCGTTCCGGACGCGCGTGCTGACGCGGCTGAGCGACGGCGAAACGCGCTACGATGGCTTGAACCTGCAGCTCGAGAGACGCTACAGCGGCCACTGGAGCGCCCGCGTCTCGTACTCGCTCGGCTACTCCCGCGGCAACAACGACAACAGCGGCACCGACGACAACCCGATGCAGGTCGGCGCCGACAAGAACCTCGACCGGCTCTGGGGGCCCACCGCCACGGATCGCAAGCACAACCTGTCGCTCAGCGGCCGGGCGGAGATCCCGCGCACCGGAGGGCTGACGGTGAGCGCGATTTACCGGTTCATGACCGGTGCCCCGTTTACACTGCAGAATTCGAACGTCGACGCCAATCAGAATGGCGAGTTGTTCGACTACCTGCCGGCCGGAACCTATTCGGGCACTGGCCCCAACGGCATCAGCGTCGATTTCGACGGCGGACGCAACGGCGCCCGCGGGCCGATCTTCACGCAGCTCGATACGCGCCTCGGCTACCGGCTCCGGGCCGGCTCGTCGCGCACGATCGACGTGTTCTTCGAGATCTTCAACGCGCTGAACGCGGACAATTTCGACAACCCCAGCGGCGACCAGCGGTTGTCGAACTTCCTGCAGGTGTCGACGCTTCGCGGCGGCGGCTTCCCGCGGCAGGCGCAAATCGGCGGACGATTCGCGTTCTGACGTCTGACCTACGGGAGCGG
>MELE01000172.1:13172-36557 GCA_001768615.1 Acidobacteria bacterium RIFCSPLOWO2_12_FULL_67_14b
CCCGTGGTATCGTCCGTGGCATGCCATCGAGGCCACGATTCATGCGCCGCGCCATCTCGACTCCTACCGCCCGCCTCCTGACAGCCTTGCTGCTGGTCCTGCCCATCGCCGCTCACGGCCAGATGGCCGGCATCGTGCGTGGCACGGTGGTGGACGCGGATGGCAAACCGGTAGCGGGCGCCCGTGTCACGTTCACGTTCGAAGGCGGGTTGACCCGCTCCTTCGAGGCCACGACCGACGCCAAGGGGGTGTACTCGCAGATCGGACTGGCGCCGGGCCCGTACACGATCACGGCAACCAAAGCAGGCATCGGCCAGAAGGCGGCACAGGTCACGCTGCGTCCAGGCGCGAGGACGACGGTGAACCTCGAGCTGGCACCGATGGCGATCAAGCCGAGCGCGGGGTCTGAGGTGTTCCAGGCCGCCGTCGCCGCCAGCCAGGCCGGCCGTCACGCAGAGGCGGTCGAGAAGTTTGACGAAGCACTGAAGGCCGACCCGGCGTGTTACGACTGCCAGTACAACCTCGGCCTCGTGCACACCATCCTGAAACAGTATGACAAGGCGAAGACGGCGCTCGAGGCGGCGCGCACGCTCAGGCCCGCGGCGCCGGAGCCCCTCGAGGGATTGGCCTCCATCTACAACGCCACTCGACAATTCGATGAGGCAGCCAAAGCCGGTGAGGCCGCGCTCAGCCTTCGCCAGAGCAGCGGCGCCCCTGGAACAGGGAACGCTGCCAGCGTGTTCGACCAGGGACTGGTGTTGTGGAATGCGGGAAAGATCGACGACGCGATTGCGAGGTTCCAGGAGACCTTGCGACTGGATCCGTCTCACGGCGAGTCCCACTACTGGCTCGGCATGGGGCACCTCAACCAGGGCCGCATGCCGGAGGCCGCGAAGGAGCTGGAGACCTACCTCGCTCGTGAACCCGGCGGACGTTTCGCAAGCCAGGCCAAGGCGTTGTTGCCTCAGATCAAGAAGCCGCTTGCATAACACGACGACCATCGCCCGAGCGCGGCGTCACCGCATCGCATGACCACCGCGGCCGAGCCGATCTCTCCTCGTCGACACTGGTGTTTCAAACGGCCAAAGGCGAGACCGTTGTCATCGTGCCGGCCGGTGCGTCTCCCACACGCGTCCTGCAGCTTGGGAGCAGAACGAGAGTGACGAGAAGGCCGACCCGGTACGCACGGTACGCACATTAGTTGTCGTAGAAGACGCTGTTCTCGCCGCGCTTGGCGACCAGCTCCGCGATCTGCTTCGCCATCAGGTCCCGCCGGATGAGGATGGCCTTCTTGTCGTTGGTGCTGACCAGCTTGCCGAGGCCGGTCTCAAGGCTCTCGAGCGTGAGCGCCTGCATCTTCTCCCACAGCTGCCGATCGACGCGGCCGATCGGGGCGATGCCCTTCAAGTTCTTCTTGCCGATGAACCCGCGCGAGTGATCGATCAGGATCAAATGCCAGTCGGCGTCGTAGATCAGGTTGCCCTGGTTGCGATCGATGTTCGCGATCAGCAGGTCGAACATCTTCATGCGCGTGAGCTGCTTGCTCCACCCGGGCTCGGGGCCTTGCGGGGGCTTCTCGATGCTCCAGGGGCGCGTGTTCTCGACCCACATGATGGCGGCGCCGTTCCGGCCGTTGATGACGCGCTCGACGATGGGCGGGACCATGTTCATGCCGAGCAGGCGGTCCATCTGGTAGGCGGCGATTTCGGCCTTGTAGCTTTCCATGAAGCCCTGGTAGTAGCCGGGGTTGATCGGCTTCCAGGCAAAGCGCCCGGCCGGCCCGCCCGGTTCGAGCGTGGCGCGCTGCGGCTTGGTGACGCCGATCGGCACGTCCTCCATCTTCAGGACCTTGGCCTCGGCGATGAACTTCTCGATCTCGGCCTCGTGTCCGAGCCAGTTAATCGAGCACTCGGCGGCAGGGGCCGCGGCGATGGCCTGTCCCGAGGCGGCGGCCACCTGGGAGTGGGGGGCAATCGCCAGGATCGCGAGCAGTGCGCCTGGGAGCAGCATGGTTCGTCGCATGGGCTGACCTCGCATGAAAAAGGGGACGCCGGAATTGTAGCCGGGACTTGTCCCGCCGAAGCGCAAAACCAACCTGGCGCAAAGGCGGAACTGCGGTTGCGTGTGAGGCAACGCCGGTTGTCGCCCTTTCTCTCTGATGTTTACGGGGAAATCGCCGTCCGGGTTGCCGGAGGGTGCAACCCCGGTTGTCACAACCAAGCGTCGTGCCCATCGCCTGCCGCGGGCGCGGAACGTCCCAACACCAGCACCCCGAACAACTTGCGCCGATCCGCGCCCGGCGGCGACGTCCTTGCTGTGGGACGGCCCGACTGCGCGGGCCTTTCAGCGCCGGACGCTCCCTGACCGCGAGAGTGCAGCACGAACTTGTTCGCGCAGTCGTTTCCCAATCCTGTCTGGAGGACCCAATGATGACGATCATTCCCGGAGCCTGTGTGCTCTTCACGTTGTTACTGGCGGCGCCGGCCGCCGTGGCGCAAGCGCCCGCCCCGCCTGCGCCGCCCGCGCAGAAGCCCTCGATCAACCTGAACACCGCCACGCTGGACCAGCTCGAAACGCTGCCCGGCATTGGCCGCAAGACCGCCGAGCGAATTGTCGAGCACCGGCAGAAGAGCGGCGGCTTCAAGAAGATCGAAGAGCTGATGAACGTGAAGGGCATCGGCGAAAAGAGCTTCCTGAAGATCAAGCCGATGGTGTTCGTGGCGCCGAAGCCCGACAAGGCCGGTGGTGGGCACTGACGACCGGGGGGTGGCGATCGTCGACCTGATCGCCGCCCTCGCCATCGCCCTCGCCATGACGGCGATGGCCGTCCCGGTGATCGGCGGCACGCTCGACCGTGAACACGCCATCGTCGGCGCCCAGCACCTGGCCGGCCAACTGCAAAGAGCTCGGATGGAGTCGCTGAGGCGCTCGGCGGCGGTGGCGGTGCGCCTTGACCTGGTCGGCGAGCGCGCACGGGTACAGCTCTATGTGGACGGCAACGGCAACGGCGTTTTGCAGCGCGATATCGATCGCGCCGCCGACCGCCCGCTGACCGCCGTCGAGTGGATCGATGCGCACGCGGGCGACGTGTCGTTGCGCGTGAACCAGGCGGTCACCGAGGCCGGAGGCGCCGAGTCGATCGAGGCCGGGAGCGATCCGCTCCGGATCGGACGCACGTCGCTGGTCACGTTCAGCCCCTTGGGCAGCTCTAGCAGCGGGACGCTGTATGTCGCGGCGCGCCGCGGGCCGCAAATGGCCATTCGTGTGTACGGCGCGTCGGGTCGTGTCCGCGTCTTGATGTTCGACGCGGTGACCCGGCAATGGCATCCGTAGCCACACTCGTCGAGCGCCGCCGCGACGCCCGCGTGACGCCGTCGGGAATATCGTGGAGGGCCGATGCCGTTCTGCGACCGGGCCTGTCGGTCGTACTCGTCAACATCAGCAGTTGCGGCGCGCTGGTCGAGTCGGGCGCGCGCCTGCGGCCCGGCGCCCGCACCGAGCTGCAGCTGGCCGGTGGCATGGCGCGCCGCACGATCCGCGGGCGCCTCGAACGCTGTCACGTCTCCGGCCTGGATCCTCTGCGCTATCGAGGAGTCGTGGTGTTCGATGAGGCCGAAGAACTCATCGGCGTTCGCGAGGTCGACGAGTAGTGAATTCCCATCCGCCCTCGTCGCCCGCCGGGCTGACGGGAACTTGATACCCAACCGTCGGGCAATGGCAGGGCAGTCATGCGAAACAACGGCGGAAAACCGCGTGGTCGTGGCCGGGAAGAGTTGGCATTCCCTTTGGTATGCGTCAGCTCGCACATCAACGGGAGAGCGAACATGGCAGCGAGTGTCAAGCCGGCGGTCGCCTCCGCCACGCGCGTAAGGCGAAAGGCCGACCGGCGGAGCGGGGTGCATGCCCTGGTCCGCCAGGTCGCCGGCGATCTGGTCGCCGCGTCGGAGCGCCGCAATCTCGCCGTCATCCTGACCGATCGTCTTTCAAAGATGGTGCCGGTCCGCGCCACCAGGCTGAACGAAATCTCTTGCACCATGTCCACGCGATCGCTGCAGCCGATCCGGGCGCGCGACTACGTGGCCTTTTCGGTGCCGGTGAAGGAGCCGGGGCGGCAGCTGATGCTCGAGGTCGCCTTCGATCCCCGCAACGGCCCGGACGACTGGACGTATCAGGTGTTGGAAACGGCGGCGGCCGTGGCGGGCATGCTGCTCGAAGCCGAGCGACTCGGCTCCACGCCGGCCCGGTTGACCGCCGCCGAGCGGGACGGCGCCGCGCCGCTGATTGGATCGAGCGAGGTCATGCGCGCGCTGCGCGAACGGGTTGAGCGCGTGGCGTCGACCGACTTTACCGTCCTGATCGAGGGGGAAAGTGGCGTCGGCAAGGAACTGGTGGCCCGCCAGATTCACGAGCTGGGCCGCCGGCGCCAGGGGCCGTTTGTGGCGATCAACTGCGCCGCGCTCGTCGAGACCCTGATCGAAGCGGAACTGTTCGGCATCGAAGAGCGCACGGCCACCGGCGTGCGAGGGCGCCGGGGCAAGTTCGAGCACGCCGACGGCGGCACGTTGTTCCTGGACGAAATCTCCGATCTCTCGATGGCCGCGCAGGCCAAGCTGCTGCGCGTCATCCAGGACCTCACCGTCGAGCGTGTTGGCGGCAACGGCGCCCGGCAGATCAACACGCGTATTGTCGCCGCCACCAATCGCGGACTATCGAGCCTCGTCGACAAGGGGTTGTTCAGGACGGACTTGTTCTACCGGCTCAGCGGGGTCGAGATTCGCGTGCCGCCGCTCAGAAAGCGGAAGGCCGACATCATCGAGTTGGCGCACTATTTCCTGGCGCGCCACGATGGGCGCGGCCAGCTGTCGATGACCTCCGCGGCGTCAGATGCGCTCATCGCCTACGACTGGCCCGGCAACGTCCGCGAGCTCGAGCGCATGATCGAAGGCGCCATCGCGACGGCCGAGTCGCGCCAGATTCGCGTCGATGACCTGCCGGTCAGCCTTCGTGGCGACTACGGCGAGGTGTTGGTGCCGGCGTTCCAGCTCGGCGACACCATGCGCGCGTGGGGCAGCCGCTACGCGCGCCTCGTACTTGAAAAGAATGCGAGCAACAAGCGCCAGGCGTGCCGGGTGCTCGACATCACGTATCACACGCTCAATGCGTACTTGAACTATCGTCCGCCCCACCTCGCCGCTCCACCCGCGCCGGCTCGCGGCGCGAGCGAGCTGGCGTCGCAGGGCTGACCCACTGGTGGCCGGAGGCCTCCGGCAAGTTGAAAACCGGCGAGGCAGGGCAGGTGCCTGTGCGGTCATGCGCCGGTCTTCAGGACATTGCTGGAGGTAGTCATGGCTCGAAGACTGTTGGGGGGAGTGGTGGTGGCGATCGTCGCGCTGGTGGGGAGCTCGTCGCCCGTCTGGGCGGATCCGGTAGGTGTCATGTGCCAGGCGTTTCCCGCCAAGGGCGCGCCGCCGCGTCCGCTGGTGGCCATTCCCACATCCACATCGCGCGACGGCGACGTGACGTTTACGATCGGCGGACTGCCCGGCGAGTCGACCCTGCGGGCCGACGCGAAAGGGATGTCGTTCTTCAAGCGGATCACCGCCGATCGCGTGCAGGTCCGGATCGAGGTGCCCGGCGATTCGTTCGAGCTCGAGGCCGGCACCGCCGGCATGGCCCGGCTGAAGCGGAATGGCAAGAGCACGCTGTTGAGCATGACGGCCACCAAGTGGGAGGTCGCCAAGGCGCAGCAGTTTGCCGCCGGTTCAAAGGCGCTGGCCGCCTTCGAGTCGCTCGCCACCGCGCTCGAGTCCAGTTCCAGGCCCGAAGCGCAGTCGGTGCTGACGTCGTTTGCGCTGTTGCACGCGGTCCGCGGCAACGTGACGCCGGCCCGCGACCTGGCGAAGGCAGTGCAGGCCAGGCAGGCGGCGAATGCGAAACGCGCGGCGTGGTCCGGCCGCGAAGAGATGCCGTACGACTGCTGGCTCAGCTACGCCGTCACGGTTGGGGAGTACCTGGTGGAGTACGCCGAATGCAACCTCGACTACGGCTGGATTCCCGGCATGGTGGCGGTGTGCACGTTTGAGTGGACGGTCAAGGTCGAGCTCGCGTGGTTCTGGCTGATCGGGTGCTCGGGCGGCTTTCCGGTTTAGGTGATGCAGGAGGAGGCACCATGAGTCGGCTGCTCTGGATTCTCGGCGAGGTCGTATTCGGCGTGCTCTTGAGCGGCGGCGTGGCCGCGCTCGCGGTTCCGACGGCAGACGCCGCGGGTCTGGCCACCGGCCCATGGGTGCTATGGGCGACCCTGGCCGCCTGCCTGCTGGTGGCGATCGGTGCGGGCGAACGGCTGCGAAAGCGCCGAAACCGGCCGCGCGCGGCTTGATTCCTGCGGAGCGGCATAGTACCTTTCGGGGGTTCACCTCATCCCGGTGGACCCCCTCATTTCATGGCTGACTCCGCCGGCACTCCGCTCAAGAGAACACCGCTCCATTTTTCGCATGTCGCCCTCGGCGCCCGCATGGTCCCCTTCGGTGGCTGGGACATGCCCGTCGAGTACTCGGGCATCACCGCCGAACACATGGCCGTGCGCACCGCCGCCGGGCTGTTCGACGTCTCCCACATGGGCGAGGTCGAAATCGCCGGCAAGGGCGCCCTCGAGGCCGTGCAGCACATCACCAGCAACGACGCCTCGAAGCTCCAGGTCGGCCAGATCCAATACTCCGCCCTGACGACCCCCGAAGGCGCGTTCGTCGACGACCTGCTCGTCTACCGTTTCGGGCCGTCGCACTTCCTCCTGGTGATCAACGCCGGCGGCATCGACAAGGACTACGCCTGGATCGCGGCGAAGGCGAACGACGCCGTGCCCGGCATCGCCACGCATAACTCGAGCAGCCGCTACGCGCTCATCGCCATCCAGGGGCCGAAGGCCCAGCAAATCCTGCAGACGCAGACCGACATCGACCTGCAGGCCATCAAGTACTACTGGTTTGCGCACGGCGAGATCGCGGCCGTGCGCGGCACCGTGTCGCGGACGGGCTACACCGGTGAAGACGGCTTCGAAGTGATGGTCCCGCCCGCCATGGCGGCCGCCGTGTGGGACGCCCTGATGCAGGCCGGCAAGCCGCACGGCCTCATCCCCGCCGGCCTTGGCGCCCGCGACACGCTGCGTCTCGAAGCTGCCATGCGCCTCTACGGTAACGACATCGACGACTCGACCACGGTGCTCGAAGCCGACCTTGGATGGATCGTCGGCTGGAACAAGCCGGAATTCCTCGGCCGCGCGGCGCTCGTTGCGCAGAAGGCGAAGGGCACCACGAGAACGCTCGTCGGCTTCGAGATGATCGACCGTGCCATCGGCCGCCACGGCCACGCCGTGTTCTACAAGGGCGAGCCCGCCGGCGTCGTGACCAGCGGCACGCAGACGCCGTTCCTCAAGAAGGCGATCGGCATGGCATACGTGCCGACGTCGATCAAGACGCCCGGCACCGAAATCGAAATCGACATCCGCGGCCGCCGCGCCAAGGCCGTCATCGTTCCTATGCCATTCTACAAACGCCCCAAGAAGAGCTGAAAGCCGAAAGCTGAAAGCTGAGAGCTGAGAGCTGACAATGTCTTATCCAACTGATCTCAAGTACACGAAAGAGCACGAGTGGATTCGCGTCGACGACGGCGCGGGCGCCGTCGGCATCACCGACTTTGCCCAGCAGCAGCTCGGCGACGTCGTCTACGTGGAGCTGCCCGACGTGGGCGCCACGATGACGCAGGGCGCCGTGTTTGGAACGATCGAATCCGTGAAGGCCGTGTCGGAGCTGTTTGCGCCCGTCAGCGGGGAAGTGCTCGAGGTCAACGCCTCGTTGAAAGACCGGCCGGAACTGGTGAACAGCAAGCCGCACGACACCTGGCTGGTCAAGGTCAAGCTCGCCAATCCCGGCGAAACCGCGTCCCTGATGGACGCCGCCGGCTACGAGGCGCTCATCGCGAAATGACGCAGGTTCCTTTTCTCGACCCCCTCGACACGTTCGCCCCCCGTCACATCGGCCCGCGTGGAGACGATGTGGCGGCGATGCTCAAGGCAGTGGGCGCCGCGTCGCTCGATCAGCTCATCGACGAGGCCATTCCCGCCAGCATCCGCCTCGACGCACCGCTCAACCTGCCGCCCCCGGAAAGCGAGTCGGCCTACCTCGCGCGGCTCAAGTCGATCGCGGCGAAGAACAAGGTCTTCCGCAGCTTCATCGGCCTCGGCTATTCCGACACGCTGACGCCCAGCGTGATCCGCCGCTGCGTGTTCGAGAATCCCGGTTGGTACACGCCCTACACGCCGTACCAGGCCGAAATCGCGCAGGGCCGGCTGGAATCGCTCCTCAACTTCCAGACGATGGTGACGGACCTGACGGGGATGTCGGTGGCCAACGCGTCGCTGCTGGATGAAGGCACGGCGGCGGGCGAGGCCATGACCCTGCTGCACCGTGTGCAGGGCAAGAAACTCGGCAGCGCGACGGGCACGTTCCTGGTGTCGGATCGCTGCTTCCCGCAGACGATCGAGGTCCTCAAGAGCCGCGCGGAACCGCTGGGGATCGAGCTGCGCATCGGCCCGGCCGACCGCATGGCGTTCGGCGCCGACGTGTTTGGTGCGCTCGTGCAGTATCCGGACGAAGCCGGCCGGCTGGAAGACCTGAGGCCGTTCGTCGACCAGGCGCATGCGGCGGGCGTGCTCGTGGCGGTGGCCACGGACCTGCTGGCGCTGGCGCTCGCCACCTCGCCGGGCGAGATGGGGGCCGACGTCGCGTTTGGCAACTCGCAGCGCTTCGGCGTGCCGATGGGGTTCGGCGGCCCGCACGCTGCGTTATTCGCGACGCGCCAGGAGTACGTGCGCCACATGCCCGGCCGCGTGATCGGCGTGTCGGTGGACGCGCACGGCAAGCGCGCTTACCGCATGGCGCTGCAGACGCGCGAGCAGCACATCCGCCGCGAGAAGGCCACGTCGAACATCTGCACGGCGCAGGCGCTGCTCGCAAACATGGCGGCGATGTACGCGGTGTACCACGGGCCCGAGGGCCTCAAGGCGATCGCGTCGCGCGTGCACACGTTCGCGCGATCGCTCGAGGGCGCGCTGGCGTCGCTCGGCTATCAGCAGTCGAACCTGCACTATTTCGATACGCTGCGCGTTCGCACGGATGTGGCGTCGGCCAGGGTGATCCGCGCGTCGGCGACCGCGTACGGTCTGAACTTCCGCTACGTCGGCGATACCGAGATCGGCATCGCCTTGGACGAAACGGTGACCACCACCGACCTGGTGTCGATCCTGGACGTGTTTGCCACGGCATCCGGCGCGAAGCGGAGCTCGTTGTCGCTGGACGTCCAGTCGGCGCAGCGCCCGTCGTGGCCGGCGGCGCTGCAGAGGAAGAGCGGCTACCTGACCCATCCGATCTTCAACACGCATCGATCCGAGACCGAGATGATGCGCTACATCCGCAGCCTCGAGCGCAAGGACGTGGGCCTCGACACGTCGATGATCCCGCTCGGATCGTGCACGATGAAGCTCAACGCCGCCACCGAGATGTATCCGGTGTCGTGGGAAGAATTCTCGCGGATGCATCCGTTCGCGCCTGCGGACCAGACCGAGGGCTACCGGCAGATTTGCGCCGAGCTGGAAGAGGCGCTGTGCGCCATCACCGGGTTTTCCGCCGTGTCGCTGCAGCCCAACTCGGGGGCGCAGGGCGAGTTCACCGGCCTGGCGGTGCTGCGCGCGTACCATCAGTCGCGGGGCGAGCGCGCGCGCGACGTGGTGCTGATTCCGGCCTCGGCGCACGGGACCAATCCGGCGAGCGCGGTGATGGCCGGCTTCAAGGTGGTGGTCGTCGCCACCGACACCAACGGTAACGTTGACGTCGCCGATCTCGGGAAGAAGGCGGCGGCGCACGCCGGCGATCTCGCCGGCCTGATGATCACGTATCCCTCGACGCACGGCGTGTTCGAGGATTCGATCCGCGACATCTGCGCGACCATCCATCAGTACGGCGGCCAGGTCTACATGGACGGCGCCAACATGAACGCGCAGGTGGGGCTCACCAGCCCGGCGACGATCGGCGCCGACGTCTGCCACCTGAACCTGCACAAGACGTTCGCGATTCCCCATGGCGGCGGCGGCCCGGGCATGGGCCCGATCGGCGTGGCCAAGCACCTCGCCCCGTTCCTGCCAGCGCATCGCTTCGTCGGTGGGGACGCGGCAGGTGGGGACAAACCTTTAGGTTTGTCCATCCCCCCGGTCTCGTCGGCGCCGTTTGGCAGCGCGAGCATCCTGCTGATCTCGTATGCCTACATCCGGATGCTGGGCGCGCAGGGCGTCACCGATGCGACGCGCTACGCGATCCTCAACGCCAACTACATCAAGTCACGGCTCGAGAAGCACTACAACGTGCTCTACTCGCGGGCCAACGGCCGCGTGGCGCACGAGATGATCTTCGACCTGCGCGCCTTCAAGGCCAAGGGCGTCGAAGAGGGCGACGTCGCCAAGCGGCTGATGGACTACGGCTTCCACGCGCCCACCGTCTCGTTCCCGGTGCCGGGCACGCTGATGATCGAGCCGACGGAAAGCGAGCCGAAGGCCGAGCTCGACCGCTTCTGCGACGCGCTGATCGCCATCCGCCAGGAGATCGAGGAAGTGGTCACAGGCCAGGCAGACGCGAGGGACAACGTGCTCAAACACGCGCCGCATACGGCGGCGGCGGTGTCGGCCGACAGCTGGCCGCATGCCTACTCGCGGGAAAAGGCCGCCTATCCGCTGCCGTGGGTCAGGGCCAACAAGTTCTGGCCGAGCGTGGCGCGCATCGACAATCCCTACGGCGACAGAAACCTGATGTGCGTCTGCCCGCCGATCGAGGCTTACGGCTGACAGCTCTCAGCTTTCGGCTGTCAGCTGGTTCTTGCCGAGAGCCGGGAGCTGAGAGCTGAAAGCCGTTCCGCCTCGCGGCGATACTCGGCCAACAACCTGGCGGTGATGGGCCCGACACGCCCATCGCCGATCGCCCGGTCATCCACCCGGACGATGGGCACGATCTCCTTGGTCGTGCTCGTGAAGAACGCCTCGTCTGCCCCGAAGAGGTCCGCGTCCTTCAGCGGCGCCTCTTCACAGCGAATCCCGACGGCATTGCCGACGTCCATCGTGAAGGCGCGGGTGATGCCGGCCAGCAGGCCCGCCTCGAGCGGCGGCGTGCGGACCACCCCATTCGAGACAATGAACAAGTTGGACTGGGAGCATTCGGACAGCTCGCCGCGGTAGTTACGGAACACGCCCTCGACGGCGCCGGCCTTGATGGCCTGCTGCATCCCCAGCGCGTTGTTCAGCAGGTTGTTGCTCTTGATCAGCGGCGACACCGACTCCGGGTGATTGCGGATCACGTCTTCGACCATCACCACTTTCACGCCCTGCTCGTAATGCGCCGCCGGTGTCACCGGCAGCGGCTTGGCGATGATCACGAGCGACGGGGTGGGACAAGCGGCCGGGTCGTAGGTAATCTCGCCGACCCCGCGCGTGACGAGGATGCGGACGTAGGCGTCGTTGGACAAACCTGAAGGTTTGTCCCCAGCGAGACCGGCGTTGCCGAGACCCGCGGCGGTCATGGTGGCCAGCGATCGCCACTCGATCTCATCATCCGTGAAAGGCACCCCGAGCCCGATGCGCGCCGCCGAGGCCCGCAGGCGCGCCTGGTGGCGGTCGAACAGGAACGGCACGCCGTGGTAGGTGCGGAAGACCTCGTAGACGCCCTCACCGTAGAGAAAGCCGTGGTCGTAGACGGGAATCACGGCGTGCGCGGCGTCGGTGATGACGCCGTTGACGTTCACGAATGCGCTCATCTGAGAGGATCGTACCCCAAGCCGCCGAGATGATGCTACATTTCGGGTGGATGCGAATCCTCAACGCCGACCAGATGCGCGAGGCCGATCGCCGGACCATCCGGGACATCGGCATCGCCTCGCTGGTGCTCATGGAGAACGCGGGCCGCCAGGTGGTGGCCGCGGTCGAGTCCCTCTATCCCGATCTCGCCGACCGCCGCGTCGCCATCGTCTGCGGCAAGGGCAACAACGGCGGCGACGGCTTCGTGGTGGCCCGCACGCTGCAGCAGCGGGGTGTCGACGTGTCGGTGTTCGTGATCGGCCGCGTCAACGAGATCAAGGGCGATGCCCGGATCAACCTCGAGATCCTCGGACGCATCGGCCAGACCGTGGTGGAAGTCGCCGACGAAACCGCATGGGAGCTGCACGGCAACGAGATCACCGCCCACGACCTGATCATCGACGCCCTGTTCGGCACCGGGCTGTCGGCGCCGCTGACGGGGTTTTACGAGACGGTCGTGGCCGACATCAACGGCGCGGGCGTCCCGATAGTCGCCATCGACATGCCGTCGGGCCTGTCGGCCGACACGACCGACCTCATCGGCGACGCCATCGACGCCACCGTCACCGTGACGCTCGGGGCGCCCAAGCTGCCGCTCGTGCTGCCGCCGGCCGAGTCGAAGTCGGGCGAGGTGGTGATCGCCGATATCGGGATTCCGGCCGATGTGTTCGAGCAGCTCGAGGGGCCGCGCATCGAGTTGCTGACACGCGATCAGATGCGCCCGCTCATCCAGCCGCGCGCGGCCGACGCCCACAAGGGCGACTTCGGGCGCGTGCTCGTCGTGGCCGGTTCGACGGGCAAGGCCGGGGCGGCCGTGCTGTGCGCGCAGGGCGCGATGCGGTCGGGCGCCGGCCTGGTCACGGTGGCGTCACCGCGGTCCTGCCAGCCGGCCATCGCCGCCCATGCCGCCGAGTACATGACGGAGGGCCTGGACGAAACGCCGGCCGGCACCGTGGATTTCTCCGCCGTCGATGTCGTGCTCGGCATCGACGCGGACGTGATCGTCGCCGGGCCGGGGCTCGGCCGCGGCGAGGGCGTCACGACGTTCGTACGCGAGCTGCTCGACAAGTGCGAGGGCCCGCTCGTGCTCGATGCCGACGCCCTGAACGCGTTCGCGGACGAGCCGTCGTTGCTGACCGGGCGCGACGGCCGCGACGTGATCATCACGCCGCATCCGGGGGAGATGGCGCGGCTGGTCGGCTGCACGGTCGAGGACGTGCAGGCGGACCGCATCGGCATCGCCACCGACTTCGCGAAGCGGCACAAGCTGTACGTGGTGCTCAAGGGCTACCGCACGCTCGTGGTCACGCCGGATGAGAAGGTGTTCGTCAACCCGACGGGCTGCCCAGGCATGGCCACCGGCGGTACCGGCGACGTGCTGGCCGGCATGCTCGCCGCGTGGCTCGCGCAATTGCTCGACGCCGAGGCGGCCTGCCGCCTGGCGGTCTACCTGCACGGCTCGGCCGGCGAACTGGCGGATGCGGACAGCGGGGAAGTGTCGATGACCGCCGGCGACCTGGTCGAGCACATCGGCGATGCGATCCTGGAACTGACCGCGCGCCGCCGCGTGGCAACCAAGAGCGAGTGACCGCCGAGACCCGCACGTCGAATTCCGAGGCCGAGACGCGGGCGATTGCGGCCCGCTTGGCCGCCGGCCTCGGGCCCGGCGCCGTGCTGCTGCTCTTTGGAGATCTGGGCGCCGGGAAAACGGCGTTCGTCCGCGGCCTTGCTGAGGGCCTCGCCATCGATCCTGTGGAGGTGACGAGCCCCACGTTCACGCTGGTGCACGAATACCGCGGCGGCCGCCTGCCGTTGATTCACGTCGATCTGTATCGTCTCGACTCGGCCGACCTCGACGAGATCGGTCTGGATTCGGAGTTCGCCGCGACCGGTGTCATCGCCGTCGAATGGGCGGAGCGGCTGTCGCGGGCCATTCCGGGCGCGACGCAGATTCGCATCAGCGATCGGGGCGGCGACACGCGCACGATCAGCGTGGCCTGATCCCTCGGATGCTTCACTGGCCGGCTTCTGCCATCGGCCATCAGCTCTCAGCCCTTTCCGCCGAAAGCTGATCACGGAAAGCTGGAAGCGACAGGATGGCGGCGTCAATCAGCGCTGACGTAGTAGCGCCACCGTCCGCGGTGCCAGTACTGCGTGGTCGCGCAGCAGCCGTGGCCCAGCGCCAGGCCATCGTGGCGGATCTGCCGAGGCATGCCCGGGTCGATCGCGCCGTAATCGTCGAGTTCGGCACCGATGTCTGGGGCCGATGCCGCGCGGATGCTCGTGCCGGGGTAGTACTCATCCTCGGACGACACGTCCGGGTCTGACGGCTGCGCGCCCCAGAACACGTAGACCGCTGCGCGGTTGTCACGCACGCAGAGCACGGCGAGGTCGGCGGTGCCTGGTTCTCTCAGCTCCGCCCTCACCACATTCGACGCCTGCCCGGATGTCGGAATCACGCAGCCCGCGTCGAACAGGATCATCCGGATGTCGTCGGTGAGCCCATCGACGGCTTCGGGATGGCTCATCACCCAGTCCGTTCCTTCGCCATCGCGCACGCTGCCGAGCCGGACGTGCTGGATGTCAGCCGCCGGCTCCGCCTCGACCGCTGCCGGCGCCGCCGCCGTGGGCGCAAGCACCGGCGTGTCGACGGGCGCGGGCGGCTCCGGCTCCCAGTGGACCACCATGAGCAGCAGCGTGATCACGACCGAGCCGCCGATCACGAGCGCCATTCGGGAGAGGAACGTCATCGGCGTCAGAACTCCACGCCGAAGCCGCCGCGGAGCGGCGTCCACGAGCGATCGAAGAACTTCACCTCGTACCCGTGCCGGCGATCGCCGGCGGATTCGACCAGGTAGACCGGCCCGAGCGCGACCACGAACACGGAGTCGATGCTCCGGCCGGGCGGCGTATGGCGATAGATGAAAGTGGCGGCGTCGTAGGCCCGGGCCGCGCGCTCGCACACGGCCTCGTCGGCGACGAGCGCGATCTCCTCGGCGGCGACCCGGGGAATGCGATGCAGGGCGCGAAGGTCGTCGAGGGCGCTGCCGGCGTTGTCGTCGAAGGTGCCCAGCTCGAGCCCGTCGAGCAGCAGGGGATCGTCTGGGCGCGGATCCGCGCACCAGGCAAGGGGCCGCCCGCGAACGATGCCCACCGGCGAGTAGACGGCCCGCACCGCGTCGGTCTCGGGCGCGTTGTGGGTCGCCACCGGGGGCAAGGTTGGTTGCCCGCACCCCAAAGTTGCCATCAGGCCGAGAACAATCGTGACTCGTAGCATGGCCGGCCCTCCTCAACAGGGCTCGGCCTCGCCTCGTGCATAACTTGTGCCTAAGGTTAGCGGGGTTTCAGCGCGTTCTTGCCTGGAATGTCGACCTGTCGCTCCCCTTTGTCGCGACGAAACGACACCGTCTATGTAAGAAGTTCAGTGGCGCCGTGTCACGGACGCGGGAGCGGACGAAGCACGGGCGACCCGTTGTCGCCGGCCGGCGTGCGCGCCGTGTTCAGCACCATCGCGAGCATCGTGTAATAGCCGCTGATGCCGACGGTGTCGATCACACCCTGCTCGCCGAGCGTCGCGAGGGCGCGTGCGTAGGTCGCGTCGCTGACGCTCTGGGTGCGATGCAGCTGCTGGCAGAGGTCATAGAGGATCGCCTCGTCGTCGGCCATCGCGGCGGGGCGCCGGCCCTCGGCGATCGCGAGCGCGATCTCGGGCTTGAGTCCCGCCTTCAATGCGATCGGGTAGTGGGCGTTCCACTCGTACTGCTGCGTCCACGCGCGCGCGGTCATCAGGATCACGAATTCGCTGAGACGCGGCGGCAGCGCGCTCTTGTAGCGGAGGTAATCGCCCATGGCCCGCGTCCGCGTCATCAGCTCGGGACTGCGAAGCAGGGGATGAAAGGGCCCGGTGATCTCGACGCCGCGGGCGGTCTTGAAGTCGGCCGCGGCCTGCTTCTGCGCGGCCGTGAATTGCGTATCGGGAATCGGCGGCAGGCGGTCCTGCGTCGCACTCGGCGGTTCCATGCCCTTGGCAGTGATCACGGCAGCCGCCGATGCCGACGTCAGGAACGTGATGAACGCCCGTGCCGCCGCCGACGCCGGCGACGTGGCGCTCACCGCGGCCTGGAACGTCGTGTAGACCTGCACTTCGGGGGGCAGCGGACCCGCGAGCACGGCCCCTGGGACGTTCAGGATCTCGCTGACCTGCGTGAACCCGAGCTCGGCCTCTTTCGCGGCCACCGCGTGGGCCGCGCTGTCCACGAACACGGTCTTGGCGTTCATCGCCTCGGTCAGGCCGAACTTCTCGAAGATCGCCTTCATGACGACCGCTGTCGCGCCCTGCCTGACATACGCGATCGACCGCGCGTTGATCAACGCGCCCTTGAGCGCATCGACCGTCGTGATGTCCGGCTTGGTCGCCTGCGGATGGATCGCCACCCCCGCGCCCGCCCGAGCCACGTCCGTTCGGCTCGCCGCCGCCAGCTTGCCCAGCGTCACGAGCTCGCCGATGAGCGGCGCCGTGAGGATGGCGACGTCAAACGCCTCACCCTTTTCGATGCGCGCCTTGAGCTCGGCGGAGTTGGCGAACTTCAGGACGACTTTTTGTTTCGTCGCTTTCTCGAACTGCGGTGCCAGCTCCTCGACGACGGCCTTGGTGGCGTTCGAGCTCAGTACGGCGATGGTCTGCGAGCGCGCCTCGAGAGGCAAGAGCGCGAACCCGAGGCAGAGGAGAGTGAAAGGGCGCATGTGTTTCTCCCAACGAGCGGAGCGAGTCCTACGAGCCGCGAAGCGGCGAGCCCAGGAGGCGACCGAAGGTCGCCGACCCGACGAGGCGCGCAGCGCCTCGCCTATTCAACCCGATAGTTGGGCGATTCCTGGGTGATGGTCACGTCGTGGACGTGGCTTTCGCGGAAGCCGGCGTTGGTGATGCGGATGATCTCCGCGTCGCGCTGCAGGTCGGCAATGGTCGCCGCGCCGCAGTAGCCCATGCCGGCGCGCAGGCCGCCCATCAACTGGTGCACCACCATCGACATGCTGCCCTTGTGCTGCACGCGGCCCTCGATGCCCTCGGGCACGAGCTTCTCCATGCTGGGCTTGCCGGCGGGACTCGTGCCGCTCTCCAGCTCGAAGTCGTCCTGGAAGTAACGGTCGCGGCTGCCGCGCCGCATCGCGCCGATCGACCCCATGCCGCGGTATTCCTTGAACGTGCGGCCCTGATAGAGGATCAGCTCGCCCGGACTCTCGTCGGTGCCCGCGAACAGGTTGCCGGCCATCACGCAGTTGGCGCCCACCGCCAGCGCCTTGACCACGTCGCCTGAGGTGCGGATGCCGCCGTCGGCGATCACCGGGATGCCGCGCCTGGCGCCGGCCGCCGCGCATTCCGCAATCGACGAGATCATCGGCATGCCGATGCCGGCGACGATGCGCGTGGTGCAGATCGAGCCGGCGCCGATGCCGACCTTCACCGCGTCGACGCCGATCGCGATCAGCGCCTCGGTGGCTTCCGCCGTCGCGACGTTGCCGGCAATGAGATCCACATCCGGGAAGGTCTTGCGCAGCAGCTTGACGATCTCCATCACGCCCTGCGAGTGGCCGTGGGCGGTGTCGACGACCAGCACGTCCACGTGCGCCTTGACCAGCGCCGTGGCCCGATCGAGCGTGTCGCGGGCGATGCCCACCGCCGCGCCCGTGCGCAGCCGGCCCAGCGAGTCCTTGCACGCGTTCGGGTACTTGATCGCCTTCTGGATGTCCTTGACCGTGATCAGGCCCTTCAGCCGGTAGTCCTTGTCGACGACGAGGAGCTTTTCGACCTTGGCCTTGTGGAGGATCGCGCGAGCCTGGTCGAGCGTGGTGCCCACCGGCACGGTGATCAACTTGTCCTTGGTCATCACCTCCGACACCGGCCGCGCCGTGTTGGTTTCGAACCGGAGGTCGCGATTGGTCAGGATGCCGACCAGCCGGCCTTCCTTGCTGCCGTCGTCGGTGATCGGCACGCCCGAGATGCGGTACTTCTGCATCAGCTCGAGCGCCTCGCGAATCAGCGCGGTGGGGGAGACGGTGATCGGGTTGACGATCATCCCGCTCTCGGACCGCTTGACGCGATCGACCTCGAGCGCCTGGTCGGCGATCGACAGGTTCTTGTGGATGATGCCCATGCCGCCCTGTTGCGCCATGGCGATGGCCATCTCCGATTCGGTCACGGTGTCCATCGCCGCGCTCAGCAGCGGCACGTTCAGGTTGATGTTCTTGGTGAGCTTCGTGCTGACATCGACTTGCGCGGGCAGCACCGTCGAGTGCCGCGGCACCAGCAGGATGTCGTCGAAGGTGAGCGCGGTCCGGAGACCGGTTTCCAGGGACTTCTGCGTCATTTCTTTGATCGGCGTCATCGGTGTCATCTGCGGCCCTGGTTGATGTGTGGCGCTGTGTTATCTGCGGCCTAAGCCCCGTGGCACTTCTTGAACTTCTTGCCGCTGCCGCACCAGCACGGATCGTTGCGGCCAATCTTCGGCTCGTCGCGCCTCACCGTCTTGATCGGCGCATCGTCTCCGCCGACGCGGGCGGGCGCGCGGTCCTGCACGAGATCCTCCGGCGAACCGGCCGGCGCCGCCGCCTTCTGCGTGAACACGGACGGGCGTTCCTGCGCGGGGTTGTTGTAGTTGAGCCCCGCGGGCCGGCGGGGCGCCGGCCGCGCCGGGGCCTCCAGCGTCGCTTCGCCGTCACGCTCCATCACCGGCCTCAGCCACCACAAATAACGGACGACCTCTTCCTCGATCCGCCGGCGCATGTCCTTGAACAGCGCGAAGCTTTCCTTCTTGTATTCGACGAGGGGGTCGCGCTGGCCGTAGCCGCGCAGGCCGATGCCTTCCTTGAGGTGATCGAGCGAGTAGAGATGGTCCTTCCACTGCTGATCGACGATCTGCAGCATCAGGTCGCGCTCGACCTTGGTCAGAATCTCGCGCGGGACGATCTTTTCCTTGTCCTCGTACTTGGCGACCACCTTCTTCCAGAGCGCCTCACGGAGGTCCTCCGACCCCATCTGCGTGGCGTCGACGCCCCGGTAGTCCTCGTCGGCGAGGGCGAACAGTTGCGACAGCTCGCGATGGAGGGCGGGGATGTCCCAATCCTCGGTTTCGACGTCCTCGCCGATGAACTCCTCGATCTTCTCGTCGAAGAGCTCTTCCGCCGTGGCCATCACGTAGCCACGGATGTCGCTGATCTCCTCTTCGCTGAGGTGGATCTTGCCCTCGAGGATCTCGCGGCGCAGCGTGTAGACGCTCTCGCGCTGCTTGTTCATCACGTCGTCGTATTCGAGCAGGTGCTTGCGGACGGCGAAGTTCTGCGCTTCCACCTGCTTCTGCGCGCGCTCGATGGCGCGGGAGACCATGCCGTGCTCGATCGGCACGCCTTCTTCCATGCCCAGGCGCTGCATCAGGCCCGAGATGCGGTCCGACCCGAAGATGCGCATCAGGTCGTCTTCGAGCGAGAGGTAGAACCGTGAGGAGCCGGGGTCGCCCTGGCGTCCGGCGCGGCCGCGCAACTGGTTGTCGATGCGCCGCGCCTCGTGGCGCTCGGTGCCGACGATGTGCAGGCCGCCGAGGTTGACGACCTCCTTGTGCTCGTCCTCGCACTGGCTCTTGAAGTGCGTGAAGATGCGGTTCCAGTCCGGGGTCTTCACCCGGTAGAAGGCGTCGACGTGAAAGAAGTTCACGTACTCGTCGTCGTCGACGTACTTTTCCTCGCCCTTGGCGACCTTTTCCGCCACCCCTTCATTGAGGCTCTGCTGGCGAGCCATGTATTCGGGGTTGCCGCCGAGCAGGATGTCCGTGCCGCGGCCCGCCATGTTGGTGGCGATGGTCACGCCGTTCTGGCGGCCGGCCTGCGCGACGATCTCGGCTTCCTGCGCGTGGTACTTCGCGTTGAGCACGATGTGCTTGGTGCCCTTGCGCTTGAGCATGCTCGACAGCCGCTCGGACTTTTCGATCGAGACCGTGCCGACGAGCGCGGGGCGGCCTTCTTCCTGGCGCTTGATGATGTCGTCGACGATGGCGTTCCACTTTTCGGCCTCGGTGCGATACACCAGGTCCGGCTCTTCGATGCGCTGCAGCGGCCGGTTGGTGGGAATCACCATCACGTCGAGGTTGTAAATCTTCGCGAACTCGGGGGCCTCAGTCTCGGCCGTGCCGGTCATGCCCGAGAGCTTCTTGTACTTGCGGAAGTAGTTCTGGAAGGTGATGGTTGCGAGCGTCTGGTTTTCGCGCTCGATCTTCACGCCTTCCTTGGCTTCGACGGCCTGGTGCAGGCCGTCGCTCCAGCGGCGGCCGGGCATGAGGCGGCCGGTGAACTCGTCGACAATCACGACGCCGCCGTCCTTGATCATGTACTGGACGTCGAGCTTGTAGTGCACGTGCGCGCGCAGTGCCTGCTGCACGTGATGCAGCAGCGGCATGTTGGCGGGGTCGTAGAGCCCGCCAGGCTGCATGCGGTGCGCGAGCAGCTGCTCGGACTTCGCCATGCCCGATTCGGTGAGCGTGGCCGTCTTGTTCTTCTCGTCGACCACGTAGTCGCCCGATGCTTCCAGGCGCTCGCGATCCTCGCCCTTGGTCTGGCCCTGGTGCACTTCGCCGCGCGTCAGCTTGGGGATGATGCGATCGACCTCGTAGTAGAGGTCCGTGGACTCTTCCGCGGGGCCGGAGATGATCAGCGGCGTTCGCGCCTCGTCGATCAGGATGCTGTCCACCTCGTCGACGATCGCGAAGTGATGCCCGCGCTGCACCATCGCGGCGAGGTCGAACTTCATGTTGTCGCGGAGGTAGTCGAAGCCGAACTCGTTGTTGGTGCCGTAGGTGATGTCGCAGGCGTAGGCGACCTGGCGCTGCTGGTCGTTGAGGTCGTGCTGGATGACGCCGACCGACATGCCGAGGAAGCGGTAGATGCGCCCCATCCACTCCGAGTCGCGCCGCGCGAGGTAGTCGTTGACCGTGACGACGTGAACGCCCTTGCCTTCGAGGGCGTTGAGATACGCGGGCAGCGTGGCGACGAGCGTCTTGCCTTCGCCGGTCTTCATTTCCGCGATCGTGCCGTTGTGCAGCACCATGCCGCCGACCAGCTGCACGTCGTAATGGCGCATCTGCACGACGCGGCGGCCGGCCTCGCGCACCACGGCGAACGCTTCGGCCAGCACCTGGTCGATGGTCTCGCCGCCGGCGAGGCGCGCCCTGAACTCCACGGTCTTGCCGAGAAGCTGGTCGTCGCGGAGCGCCGTGATCCGCGGCTCGAATTCGTTGATCTCGGCCACGCGCGGGCGAAGCCGCTTCAGGTCGCGGTCGTTCTGGGAGCCGAGGACTTTGGTGAGGAGCTGGCCAAACATGTTGGGAAGAAGGCAGGGTGCCTATCTCCCGATTATACCTTGGGACTCGGGCCTTCGGCCCTCGTGGGAGTCGGCGCTTCCGCCTTCGCGCACGGCGCTTCGGCGGACAAAGTCGCGCCTCCTGGGACTCGCTGCGCTCGTCGGACTCGGGCCTTTCGGCCCTCGTCAGTTGGCCGCGCCGGAGCGGCGGGGGTTCAGCAGGAGCTGCAGCGGGTTGAGGATCCGGCCGTTGGCGCGCACTTCGTAATGCAGGTGCGATCCGGTGGTGCGGCCGGTGGAGCCGACCAGGCCGAGCAGGTCTCCGCGCTTCACGTCCTGCCCGAGGTTGATCTTGAACGCCGAGAGGTGACCGTATCGGGTTTCGAGGCCGTATCCGTGGTCGATCGTGACCAGGTTGCCGTAGTTGCCCGCCAGCGAGGCATTGGTCACCTTGCCGTCGGCTGTGGCGTACACCGGGTCGCCCTTGTCGGCTGAGATATCGAGGCCCGGGTGGAAGTCCTTTTCACCCGTGAACGGATCGGCGCGGTTGCCCATGCGCGACGACAACCAGCCGTGGGTCGGCCAGATGGATGGCGTGGCCGCGGCGAGCTGGTTGCGCTTGTCCACGTCCGAGCGCACGAGCTGCAACCGGCCTTCGAGACCCGCGAGCAGATCCTTCAGCAAGCCGAACGTGTTTTCCGGAGAGGTGAGGCCAGGCGTCATCGACGTGAGGGCCGCGCTCGCCGTGGGACCGCCCATCGCGCGGTTCTTCACCACCGCCGGCAGCTTATCCATCGAGTTCTGGAGCGACGGATCGAGCGCCGCTTGCGCGCCCAGATCCGACATGGTTGTCTGGAGCGCCATGATCTGGCCGGCGAGAGCTTCGGTGGCCGCGCGGTAGTTGGCGTTCTCCAACTCGAGGGTGGCGGCCGATACGAACAGGTGCGAGACCTCGGCCTTGGCCTTCCACGCCGCGCCCATGCCGATCAGCATCGGCATGCCGACGATCATCGCCAGCAGGCTGAGGGCCGGCCTGAGGCTGATCGTGAACCGGCGCACAACACCAGTGCCGCGGTCCGCGATGACGATCGTGTAGCGCTTCGAGAGCATTAAGTACCTGAGCTGATTAGGGATTCACGGCTACGAACCGCGAATCCGTAAGGCTATCACGGCACCTTTGGGATCCCGAAGCGGAAACTGCTCGGGCGTGCAGATCTTCGCCGTCTGATCGCTTAGCCCGGCTATTGCGGAAAGTGGCGCGGGCAGGGCCAGATTGAAATGATCTTCTCTAGACCCGAACCGACGTCAGATCGGGCGCGACTCGCGCGATGTCGGCCGCGTCGCTGGTGATTACCACCTGCCGCGCGGCGCGGGCGCACACGGCCACATGCGCGTCCGTGATGTCCGCGGTTCCAGAAGCCGCCAGCATCAGGCCCACGGCCGTTGCGTCGGGACCATCGAGGGGCCTGATATCGGTGCCTGGCTGCCGACAGAGCCGCACGACCATGGCTTGGCGGGCGGGGGAGCGGAGCACCTGGGCCAGCGCGGTGGCGGGAATGGTAATCGCGTCCCCGTTCTCCTTCGCGCGAGCGAGCAGCAACAGGATCGGGCGCTTGCCGTGGTCGATCGCGATCAAGGCTCCGGCGTCGAGGGTGAGCCCGCTCATGCCCGCTTCCGCTTCCGCGCGGTGGGCCGGTGGTGGCCGAGAATATTGTCGGCCCACGCCCGCTCGGCATCGGTCATCGGCCCGCCCGACTTATCGAGTGCCTCGTCGAGCATCTGGTTCCAGCCGGCCGCGTCGTTCAACGCTACCGCGACGGCTTTGCGGACGAAACCGGACACGCTGGGCGTGCGGCCCGCCGCGACCAGCTTCTTCAGCGCCGTGAACTGCTCATCATCGAGTGTGATGGTCAATTTCGTCGTTGTGGCCATACCATTTACCATACTCAGCATATCATCGTCTCCTTGTGAATGGAAGGTGTCGTTCAGGCTCGAGGACCCTCGATCTGCCGATACTGGAGGGCCTCTCCGAGATGACCGGTCGTGATGGCGTCGGCGCCGTCCAGATCGGCAATCGTCCGCGCGACGCGGATCACGCGGTGGAATCCGCGCGCGGACAGGTGCAGGCGTTCGGCCGACCGCTCCAGTAGCG
>MELE01000172.1:36742-36809 GCA_001768615.1 Acidobacteria bacterium RIFCSPLOWO2_12_FULL_67_14b
TCCACGATCAGATCGAGCCGATCGCGCAGCGGGCCGGACAGCCGGCCGCTGTACTTCGCGATCTGCG
>MELE01000173.1 GCA_001768615.1 Acidobacteria bacterium RIFCSPLOWO2_12_FULL_67_14b
ATCGACATCTTGCGGAAGGAGGCGACGTGGTCGACGCCGGCGTTGGTGCGGGAATCGGCTGCGAAGACGAGTCCATCGCGCAGAAAGATGCCGAGACAGTAAGTCATAACCCCAACCCCCGGATTTTAGTAAGACGGTTCTCTGATCAAGGCAACCGTCATGCCTGAGTGGTAACCATCACCTGCACATCAAGAACTTCGCGCGCGCTGCCGCCCTCGCGGATGCCGCGGACCGGGGCGGCACCCGCATAGTCGAGCGCGAATGCCAGGCCGACATGGCGATCGGTGCCACAGGTGTGGTTGGCAAGATCAAAGCTCACCCAGCCCAGGTCATTGATCCACACGGCCGCCCAGGCGTGACTCGCCACGTGCGGGTTGGCATCGTCGCCCGTGTGAAGATAGCCGCTCACGTAGCGCGCGGGCATGCCGAGGAAACGGGCGCACGCGATGAACAGATGTGCCATGTCCTGACAGACCCCGCGGCCATCCGTCAGCACCTCCGAGGCCGTCGAATGCACGTGCGTGCTGCCCTCCTCATAGACAATCCGCTCGATCAAGGACTCTGAGAGCGCGTGTGCCGCATCCAGCGCATTGGAACGCGCCAGCGGCGAAAACCGCGCCGCGAAATCGCGGATCACCGCGTCCGCTCGCGTGAGCGGCGTCGGACGCAGAAACACCTTGATCGGCAGGATGCCCTCATCCGGCAGTACGCCCGCCAGGTCGGTGGTCTCGACAACGCCGCTGGCGTCCATCGTCACCTGATCCGCCAGCTCGTCGCATACGAGGGTGTGGCAGGCATTGCCGAACCCGTCGGTCCAGGGCGTCAAGCGGCCCTGGCCTTCGACAAACCAGCGCAGCACCCTTTGGCTGGCATTCGTACGCGGCGTCAGTCTCAGGTACTGCGCGCTGAAACGGATGGCATGGTCGTAGCGGTAAACGGTGCGGTGATGAACAATGATTCGCACCCCGAGTCCCTCACGTGATCATCAGGAAATCGCGTTGCATCTGCACCGCAAACTGGCCGTGGCTTTCAAGGAATTCGGTCAGGAATTCATGAAGGCCTGACTCGAAGATCGACGACATGCGCCCGAAATGCATTCGCGCGTGAACTTCTCCAGCGAGTCGCCGGCACTCATACATTCGCAAGCCGCACAGCTCGTCCAGCGTCTCGGTTATATGGTCGAAGCAGGCGTGGAGCGAGCGCGGCATGTCGGCACGCAAGATCAACAGCTCGGCCACGCGATCCGGCATGATCACGTTGCGATAGATGCGATGATACGAGCGGAACGCGCTGACGGAGCGCAGCACCGCGCCCCATTGATAATAATCCAGCACACCACCCACATCTTCGATACGCGGCAACAGCACGTGGTACTTGCCGTCCAACAGCCGGGCCGTGTTGTCGGCGCGCTCGATCGAGCCGCCGAGCCGGATGAAATGATAGCTTTCGTCGCGCAGCAGCGTGCCGTCGATCACCCCCTGAAACAGGTGCGACCGCTCCTTGACCCAGTCGAAGAAGTCTTGATAGCTGGCGTGCGCTAATCCTTCCACATCGATGTCGCGCAGCTCGATCCAGGTTGCATTCAAGCTTTCCCACATCTCGGTGGTAATCGAGCCGCGCAGCGCTCGGGCGTTTTCCCGCGCGCCATGCACGCAGGTAAAAATGCTGGAAGGATTATCCTCGTCGAGCGCCAGATAATGGATCACGTTGTGGCGGTTGATGGTGCCATAACGCCCGTTGAACTCGTTCCAGTTGCCGCCGATCTGAACGGCCGACGCCCAAATGGAGTCTCCCTCCGACGAGTCCCCCGGCATCAGGGACATGCGGTAGCTCACGTCGAGAATGCGCGCGATGTTTTCGGCACGCTCCACGTAACGCGCCATCCAATAGAGCTGATCGGCGGTACGGCTCAACATGGCACGATCATTCCTCGAGCACCCAGGTGTCTTTGGTCCCCCCACCTTGCGAGGAATTGACGACCAGGGAGCCCTCGTTCAGCGCGACCCGAGTAAGCCCGCCCGGCATGACGGTGATAGTTTCGCCCGAGAGCACGTAGGGGCGCAGATCGACGTGACGCGGCGCGATGCCTTGTTCCACCAGGGTCGGGCAGGTGGAGAGCGCCAGCGTCGGCTGCGCGACATAGTTCGAGGGATTATCGAGGATTTTGGCGCGGAATGCCTGGCGCTCGGCCTTGGTGCTCGCGGGCCCGACCAGCATGCCGTAGCCGCCCGAGCCGTGCACCTCCTTTACGACGAGCTCATCAAGATGCTCCAGAGCGTAGGCGAGATCGTCGGCGTTGCGCAGGACGTATGTGGGTACGTTCTGGAGGATCGGCTCCTCGCCCAGGTAGAAGCGCACCATCTCGGGGACGTAGGGATACACCGATTTGTCGTCGGCGACGCCCGTGCCCATCGCATTCGCGATCGTGACCCGGCCCGCGCGATAGACGGACAACAGTCCCGGCACGCCGAGCATCGAATCCCGCCGAAAAGCCAGCGGGTCTATGAAATCGTCGTCGATTCGGCGATAGATGACGTCGACCCTTTTTGGGCCTTCAGTCGTACGCATGAAGACCGCGCCGTCGGCGACGAACAGATCGGCGCCTTCGACCAGCTCGATACCCATTTCGTCGGCCAGGAACGCGTGCTCGTAATAGGCGCTGTTGCTGGCGCCCGGCGTCAGGAGCACGACCGTGGGCTCATCCGCGCCGGGCGGAGCCACGTCGCGCAACGTTCGCAGCAGCACATCGGGGTAGTGATCGACGGGAGCCACGCGCATCTCGGAAAACAGCTCGGGGAACAACCGCATCATCACCTGGCGGTTTTCGAGCATATAGGCAACGCCCGAGGGTGAACGCAGATTATCTTCCAGAACGTAAATCTCATCTTCCTTCACACGCACGATGTCGATGCCGGCGACGTGCGTGTAAGTGCCGCCCCGCACGTCCAGGCCCTGCATCTGCGGCTGGTATTGCGCATTCGCCAGAATGAGATCGTCTGGCACGATGCCGGCGCGGATCACATTTTGCCCGTGATAGACGTCGTGCAGAAACATGTTGAGCGCACGCACGCGCTGGATGGTGCCGTCCGACAGCCGCTTCCACTCGGCGGCGCTGAACACCCGCGGAATGATGTCGAACGGGATGAGCCGCTCGGTGCCATCTTCGTCACCGTAGACGACGAAAGTGATGCCCAAGCGCCGGAACAGCACCTCGGCTTCGGTCGCGCTTTGGCGCAACCGCTCCAGCGTCGACCACTTCAGCCATTCGGAAATCTGGCGGTAGGCGAGCCGCGCGCCCCCGTCCGAACAGGTCATTTCATCGAAGATTAGGCGCCGCATCCCCAGACCAACCGGCCCACCCCATATGCTCACGCCTCCGTGAATAACCCTAATTCATTTACGGATTCCTAGCAAATGAGGGCCGCTTTACGCTCGAAGTACGACGTGGTCTAACACGAAAAGCACGATCAACGTGGGAGGAGGAGGCATGTCCGACAGTTTTGCCGTGAGCCGCGACGGCGACGTCACGAGCATTGTCACCGACAAGGCAGGAGATGGAAACCGCTTCTCGGACGAGATGGCGATCGAGATGGCAGAAACGCTCGACAAGGAATCGAAATCGGCGCGGCTGATCGTATTCAAGGGCGCAGGCAAGGATTTCTGCCTGGGACGCGCCGGCGGCATGGGACGCCCGCCCGGCGAGGCCTACGACTTCCGCGTCGGGTTCGAGGCGGTGTTCAACTGCTACGATTCCTTCCGCCGCTGTCGCGCGCCCATCCTGGGCGTGGTACAGGGAAAGGCGCTCGGCTTCGGCTGCTCGCTGGCCTCGCTCTGCGACATCACCATTGCCGCGGATAGCGCGACCTTCGCCCTGCCCGAGACCTCGCATCGCATCATGCCGACCGCGGCAATGTCGGCGCTGATCGATCGCGTTCAGCGCAAGCAGCTCATGTACATCGCCTATTCGGCCGAAGAGATCCCGGCCGAGCAGGCGATGATGGCGGGCATCGTCTCGATCGTCGTGCCGGCGACGAAGCTGGAAGACGCTGCCAAAGGCATGATCGACAAGATCAAGAAGATTCCGAAGCCTGCCGTGCTCGCGGTGAAGGAATTCACCATGAACGGAATGGGACTCTCGAACCCCGCCATGCTGGCATTTGCCCAAAACCTGCACGCAACCGTCAACTCTTACTCGAAAATGCGCGATTAAGGCGATGGTTCAGCTCACGCGCTCGCTTATCCAATACATCAGCGACGTGAGCTTGCGCGAGCCGGACGTGCTCAAGAGGCTGCGCGAGGTGACCGAGCGTCACCCGCACGGCAGCTGGGCGACAGGACCGGAGCAGACGCAGCTCCTGGCGTTGATCGCGCATATGATCGGCGCCAGATGCATTCTCGAGGTCGGCACCTTCACCGGCTATACCAGCCTCGCGCTCGCGCTCACGCTGCCGAAGGACGGCCGCCTGATCACGCTCGATCTCGAGGAAAGTTACCCGGCCGTGGGCCGGCCGTTCTGGAAGGAGGCCGGCGTCGAAGAGCGCATCGAGGTGAGAATCGGCGAAGCGCTCGCATCGATGGAAGCGCTGCTCGATACGCCAGGGCCCGGGGCGTTCGACATGGTCTATATCGACTGCAACAAGAAGGACTACGACGCCTACTACGAGCACGCGCTCTCGCTGGTGCGAGCGGGCGGCGTGATCTGCTTTGACAACGTCCTATGGGGCGGCAGCGTCGCCGATCCGAAGGATCACGAGAAATCGACCATGGCGCTGCGTTCTCTTAATCAGAAGCTTCACATCGACACTCGCGTGATGATCTCGCTTCTGCCGATCGGCGACGGTCTCACGATCGCCTGGAAGCGGCCTTAAAGCCGCCTTCAGGCATGGGCCACGCGCCGCTGCTGCTCGGACGGCAGGAACGGACGGTAATGACCGTCCTTGGAGATGGGCGCGAGCTCGCGCGCAATTTCCGTCCATGACGCTCCGCCGTTGTCCGAGGCATAAACCTCGCCCGTTGCCGTGCCCACGAAAAGCATCCGTCCACCCGGCCACCGATGCAGCGCCATCGCCTCGAAACTGCCGACCGCCGGATGCGGCAGCCCCTGGTCCAGCAGGGTCCAGCTCCGGCCGCCGTCGCTGCTTTTCACGACCGCCGCATCCGACACAGGCTTCTCGCGCCAATAGCGCGGCCCCCGCGCGGCGCCACCCATGTAGATCGTGCGCGCATCGGCGGAATCGAAGAACAGGAAATCCGGATAGCCGACGCGGTGCTGGGGCGTGGTGAGATGCGTCCAATGGGCGCCGCCGTCCGCCGATCCGTAAAGCCCCTCCCCGGTCGCCATGTAGAGCTCGCGCGGGTTCGTGGGATGCAGCGTGACGCGGTGCGTATCGCGATAGGCGACATCGTCTTCCTTCGAATAATCGGTGAGCTCGCGCCACGTCTCACCGTCGTCCGTCGATTTCAAGAGCGCACCCTGCTCGATGCAGACGTAGATCGTCGCGGGCTCGGCGGGATGGAACGTGATGTCCTTCACGTGCGCGATGTGCGGCGGTGGCGGGAACGTCCACTTGTCGGTGTCGTCGACCTTGTAGATGCCGGAAAGCTCGCGCCACGTCTCGCCCAAGTCGTCGCTGCGGTAGAGGCCGGCAGGCTCGGTGCCCAGCCACAGCACGACGTGATCGCCGCGATCCTGAGCCGCCAGCGAATACATGTGCTGCCGGTCGAGATCGGCTGCGATCCGACGCCAGGACTCACCTGCGCCGTCATCGCTCACCCATAGCCCGCCATCGCGATGCGCTCCGGCGAACAGCTTGCCCGATTTCGGCTCGTACACCAGCGCGCCGATATGAAGATCGGCAAGAGACTGTGCGACAACGCGCCACGATGCGCGCGCATCGTCACGCTCGAGCCGCGTCACTCCCTTGAGCGTGGCGACCAGCAGTCGCGACGCCGGGCTTGCCCCTTGTGTTTCCCTGGTTCCATTGGGGGACAAACACGTAACGATCCTGTCCATGAAGCCTCCTCATGATTTTGTTATGATTTTGTTCCGAGCACATCCGCGATCACCTTGTCGCCGACTTTGATGCCGAGCCTCTGCGCCGTACCGCCGTTCACCTCGAGCACCGCGCGCGCCGGCGCTCCAGATGGGATGATCTCGGCCGACTGCGGCACGGTGCGCTCGGCGATGCGCACGATCCGGCCGTCCGCGCCGATGAAAATCATGTCCAACGGAATGAACGTGTTCTTCATCCACATGGTGATCTGCGTGGGCGACTTGTAATCGAACAGCATGCCGGCGTCGGGCGCCAGCGAGCGGCGGAACATCAGCCCCTGCTCCTGCTGGCGATCGCTGAGCGCGATCTCGACGGTGAAATGGTGACGCCCGTTTGCGGTTTGAATCGCGAGCGCGCCGGTTTTGAAAGGCTCGGCTTTTTGGGCGCGCGCGGGGCCCACGACCACCAGGCCCAACAGCATCGCCAGCACGCCGCGTCGCGTGAAATGGAGCGTCATGCCGGGAATCTTAGCGGCCGTTTCAACGGCGTGCCAGGGGCCTTGCGGCGGCAGGGGCTCGGGGCGCATAGTCGCTTCGTTCACTGGGGGGAGCCGGATATCCCGGCTGAGAGGTTTCCTCGCGAAACGACCCCACGAACCTGACCCGGGTAATACCGGCGGAGGGAACAGTGCGCTGATGGACGACCTCGCCACCCACCCATTCTCCGTTTCGATCGAGGCGCAGCGCGTCGCGTTCGAAGGCAACATCCTGTTCGAGGATCTGCACCTGGTCCTGCCGGCGCGGC
>MELE01000174.1:0-18502 GCA_001768615.1 Acidobacteria bacterium RIFCSPLOWO2_12_FULL_67_14b
ACAGACGACGAAGAGCAAGATGCCACTGCGGGGCCGGCGAGGCGTCCGCGGGCGCATGGACTGAACAATTGCGACGCCCGGGGACGTAAGGTCATGCAGTTTCTGCAACTTTCCAGGATCGTGCCACGGCCGGGAGACCACAAGCCGCGAGAAAGCGGGAGGTCGGGCCAGAAGCTGAAGCGGCAGGCGGATTGCTCCCACCCTGCAGCATGAACATCATTCCGCCCGACCCAAGAGACGAACGCACCTTCGCAATCATCGGCGCCGCCATGGAAGTCCATCGCGTGCTTGGCTCCGGATTTCTCGAGGTCTTCTATCGCGACGCCCTGGCGATCGAATTCGGCCTTCGGTCCGTACCCTTCGTGACCGAGGTACCCTGCAAGATCGACTACAAGGGAGCCTTGTTGCGCGGGCACTATCGGATGGACTTCATCTGTTTTGGCGCGGTCGTCGTCGAAGTGAAAGCTCGATTCGCCACGGGCCCGGCCGAGCAGGCACAGGTGTTGAACTATCTGGCGGCCACCGGCCATCAATGCGGCCTGCTGCTGAACTTCGGCAGTTCGCGCCTGGAGCACAGGCGCTTCGTGCTCACGAAACCGCGGTGGCCGATTCCGGGACCCGGGAACCTGGAAACCGGCGATCGCCAACGGTGAACACGAATTGGTGCGTTAGACCTGCGTTATCTGCGTCCCTGGCCGTTGGATTCGATCAGTGTCATCGGTGTCATCTGCGGCCCTGGCCGTTGGATTCGGTCAGTGTCATCGGCGTCATCTGCGGCCCTGCCCGTTGAATTCGATCAGTGTCATCGGCGTCATCTGCGGCCCTGGTCCATTGATATCTGCGTCATCAGCGGCCCATCGATTTCCTGATCGCCGCCACGGTCACCTCCGTCCGGAACGCGATCATCTTCCGGCCGTTCTCGATCGTCTTCGCAATGGGCGCCAGCGAGACGCCGTTGATCGCGAACTTGCCGGCCTTCACGCGCTCGGGCATGCGGATGGCGTCGGTGCTGACCGTCGCGATGATCGCGGAGATGTAATAGTCGTCGTGGTAGCCCTCGAGCTTCTCGTGGATACCGAGGACCTTTTCCTGGAACTGCTCGACGTCGCCGTAGTTGTAGTACTCGGGAATGAAGTGGACGGCACCCTGGCCTTTCCATTCCGCGTTGAGCGTCGAGGCGACCTCCTTCATCCCGTTGAGGTTGCCGCCGCTGTCGCCGAGCATCACGATGTCGGTGAAGCCCTGGCCGCGCAGGCTGTTCGACATGTCGGTCAGCACGGCGCGGTAGGTCGCCTGCGACAGCACGATAGTGCCCGGCGACAGGTTGGGCCGCAGGGGATTGCCGGGCTCGAGCGTCACGATGGGGGCGACCAGGGCGTTGCCGAGCGCGCGCGCAATCGATTCGCCCGTGCCCTTCAACACGTTGTTGTGCTTGCCCGTGGTCAGGAAGGGCCCATTCTCTTCGATGCCGCCGACCAGGATCAACGCGGTCGTCTTGCCGCCCTTGATCAGGTCGCGCACCTCGAGCATGGTGAGGTCCTCGATCCACACGCTGTCGTGCATGTCGATCGGCCGGGGCATGTTGGTCACGTCCGCGCGTGGCTGCGTGTTGACCGAGGCCACCCGGCGCCCGTCTTGCTGAGCGCCCGGCGCCGGCGCCTGGGCGTGAACGGTGATTGCGGTGAGGATGGCGAAGAGAACTGGCGTGATACGCATCGAGGCCTCCAACGGCGACGAGGTTACCTCATCGGGGGGCGCGAAGGCGGAGCCGGCCCCGCCGAAGCGCACGCGCGAAGGCGGGCGTTACAAACGGAGACGTCCACCCCGGCGGTCTCCCATCGGCGGGCTGCGTTACAATGTCCCGGTTCGGGACCCGGAATTGGAAGCGCCCGGGTGCGCCATCAGGAGCTCATCACAATGCAGCGTTCGACCACATCAACCATCGCCGTGGCAGGCCTCGCGCTTGCCGCTTTCGTGACCGCGTTTACGGTGAGCACCGCCGGGCAGGGTCCCGGCCAGGCGCCGCCGCCGGCGGCCAACACGCCGCCGAAGCCGCTCGTGCCGGTCGCGGCCAGCTCGGTCGCCGCCAACCCGGATCAGTACGTCGGCGAATACGTGACCATGACCGGCGCCGTCGAGGCGAACCTCTCGAAGACGGCCTTCTCGGTGGACCAGGACAAGACCAAAGCCACCGGCAAGGAGGTGCTCGTGCTCGCGCCCAACCTGCAGAAGCCGGCCGACGCCAACGGCTACGTCACCGTGATCGGGCAGCTCATCAAGTTCGACCCGGCCGACGTCGCGACCAAGCTGAAGGGCTACACGATTGACCTGTCGGCCGAAGACCAGGCGAAGTTCAAGGGCAAGCCGGTCGTGCTCGCCACGGCGGTGATCAACACGGCCGGCATCGACATCGCCAAGAAGCCGATTCCGCCGATGTCGACCGACGACCTCGCGCTCCAGAAGCAGATGGTCAAGCTGCCGCCGGCCCAGGCTGCGCTGCGCAAGGCGCTCGACGGATCGTCGGTGGATCTCACGAAGGAACAGGCGACGATTCTCAAGACCGCGTTCACCGAGATCGAGACATTCTGGAAGGCGAAGGGGAACGAGGAAGCCACCAAGTGGGCCTCCGACGGCAAGCGCCACGCCGACTCGATCCTGATGAACGTCGCCAACCAGAATTTCGACGCGGCGAAGACGTCGGTGACGCCGCTCGGCGCCACCTGCGCCTCATGTCATGGCAAGTATCGCGAACGCATGGACGACGGCACGTTCCGCATCAAAACCGCACAATAGAGGACCTATGAAAAGAATCGCGCTTGTGGCACTGAGCATTACCGTCCTGGCCGGCACGTTCGCGGTGGCCCAGCAGCGTGAGCGGCGCGCGCCCGATCCGCGGTCCATGGGTGGCGGCGACTGCCGCGACAACCCGTACAACTGCAACGACGTGGCCAACCCGCTGCCGCCGACCAACTCGGTGTGGCTCGAAGAGATGACGTGGATCGACGTCCGCGACGCGCTCAAGGCCGGCAAGACCAACATCATCATCTCAACCGGCGGCATCGAGCCCAACGGCCCGTGGCTGGTCACCGGCAAGCACAACTACGTGCTGCACGCCAACTGCGAAGCCATCGCGCGCAAGATGGGCAACGCCCTGTGCGCGCCGATCATCAAGCTCGTGCCCGAGGGCGGCATCGAGCCCAAGACCGGCCACATGGCCTCGCCCGGCACGATGACGATGCGCGAAGAGACCTTCCGCGCCGTGCTGACCGACGCCGCGGAGAGCCTGCAGGCGCACGGCTTCAAGAACATCATCTTCATCGGCGACAGCGGCGGCAACCAGAACGGCCAGAAGGCCGTGGCCGAGGCGTTGACGGCGAAGTGGGCCGGCAAGGCGCTCGCGCTGCACATCGCCGAGTACTACGACTACGCCAGCGTGGCGAAGTACATGGAGGGCCACGGCATCACCGAGGGCAAGTCGGACAGCATGCACGACGACCCGATCATCACGCTGAACATGTTCATCGACGACCCGAACTCGGTGCGCTACGACGCGCGCGTGAAGGCGGGCAAGGCGGCGATCAACGGCCACTCGATCGCCGATCGCGCGAAGGCCACCGCGCAGGCGAAGCAGATCGTCGAGTTCCGCGCGACCAGGACTGTGGAAGCGATCAACAAGGCGATCGCGGCAAAGGCGAAGCCGGCAACGTCTCAGCAATAAAGGCCGAAGGCCGAAGGCCGAAGGCAGAAGGCAGAACGGGCGGCCGGACGAACACTCCGCGCCGCCCTTTTCTTTGCCCCGGAAGATGTATACTGTATACACCATGCCAGACCCGGCCAATGTTTCGGCGATCCTCACCGTGCGCCTGACCCCGGAGGTCGAGCGGCGGCTCGCACGGGAGGCGCGCCGGTCCCGGCGCAGCCGGAGCGAAGTGGCCCGCGCCATTCTCGAAGCGCATCTCGCCGGACCGGCCGCCGATCCGAACGCCGAGGCCCGTCGTCAGTCGCTTCTGGCGAGCGCGCAGGACGCGGACCGCGAGACCCTGGACTTCATCGAGCATGCCGGGGATCCACGCGGATGGAAATAGCCCGCGGCGCCGTCGTCATCGTGTCCGCCCGCGGCGCGTACACGGGCAAGCCCCGGCCTGCACTCGTCGTGCAAGCCGACGCGTTCAATCCCACCCATGCCAGCGTGACCGTCTGCCCCATCACATCCGCGTGCGTGGACGCACCGCTGTTTCGCGTGAGCGTGCCCCCCGGTGACCGAACCGGCCTGCAGTCGGCATCACAGGTGATGGTCGACAAGGTGGTGAGCGTGCCACGGTCGAGGATCGTGCGTGCGGTGGGGCGATGCGACGATGATGCCGTGACCGCCGTGGACGACGCGCTCAGGCGCTGGCTGGCGCTGTAGCAGACGGGCGACGATGGCGGTCGGCCGGCCGGTGCAAGAGAAAGCCCAACTATAATCGGCTGCATGACGAAGCGGCTGATCTCGGCTCTCACCGCCTGTTTACTGGGTGCGGCGACGGCGGAGGCCGGCGTCACGCGGTTGCAGATCGAGCGCCGCGAGACGGTGCTCGGCGGCAAGCCGTTCGGCGCCGCCGGTCCGTACGAGAAGCTGATCGGCAAGGTCCACTTCGCGCTCGACTCAACTCTTCCCCAGAACCAGGGCATCGTCGATCTGACGCTCGCGCCGAAGAACGCGCAGGGGCTCGTCGAGTTCTCCGCCGACTTCTATCTGCTCAAGCCCGTCGATCCGGCGCGCGGCAACGGGCGGCTCTTCTACGAAGCCGGCAATCGCGGCACCAAACGCATCCTGCCCGTCTTCCAGAACGCCGCCAATTCGACCGACCCGTCGACGGCCGCGGAATTCGGGAACGGCGCACTCATGCAGCAGGGGTTCTCACTGCTCTGGATGGGATGGCAGTGGGACGTCCCCGAAGGCCGCATGCGGATGGCGATCCCGATCGCCGCCGACAACGGCCGGCCGATCACCGGCTGGGTGCGCGGCAACTTCATTCCGGGTGCGAACGCCACGACGGCGTCGATCGCCGACCGCGGCCACCTCGCGTATCCGGTCGTCGATCCGGAGAGCCCCGAGCACCGGATGATCATGCGCACGCTCCCCACCGACGCGCCGCGGGAGATCGCGCGGAGCACGTGGCGGTTCACGGGACCGGGCACCGTCGCGCTCTACCGCGGCTTCGAGGCCGGCCTCATCTACGACGTCATTTACCGCGCGCGCGACCCGCGCGTGGTCGGCGTCGGCCTCGCCGGCACCCGCGACATCGTCAGCTTCTTCAAGCACGCGACCGCGGCCGGGGGCAATCCGCTGCCGGGCATCCGGTTGGCCATGGGCTGGGGTGTGTCACAGACCGGCCGCTTCCTCCGGCACTTCGTCTACCAGGGCTTCAATGAAGACGAGCGCGGCCGCATCGTCTTCGACGGCCTCTTCGATCAGGTCGGCGGCGCCGGCCGTGGATCGTTCAACCACCGCTTCGGCCAGCAGTCGCGCGACCAGCTCCAGCACTTCAACATCCTCTATCCGGTGGACATGTTTCCGTTCACGGATGCCGATCAACTCGATCCGGAGACCGGCATCACCGACGGCCTGCTCGCCCGCGCCACGCGCAGCGGCACGGTGCCGAGGTTCTTCCACGTGCTCACCGATTCGGAGTACTTCAATCGCGCCGGATCGCTGGTGCACACGGACGTCACGGGCACGCGCGACATCCCGCCACCGGCCACCAGCCGCATCTACTTCATCGCCTCGGCCCCGCACATCGTCGGGCCGTTTCCCCCGGCGCCGTATCAGGATCCGGATTTCGTCGGACGCGCCGACATGAACACGCTGGTCTACACGCCGGTGATCCGCGCCCTGTTCGCGGCGCTCGACAAATGGATCACCGACGGCATCGAGCCGCCGACGAGCCGCTATCCGATGTTGGCGGACGGCACGCTGACGGCCGTGGACCAGTCAGGCTGGCCGGCGATCCCCGGCTACGCCCAGCCCAACTCGCCGATGACGACGTATCGCCTGGACTTCGGACCGGAGTGGTCGCGCGGCATCGTGTCGAAGGAACCGCCCGGAATCGGAAAAGCCTTCGTGGGCCGCGTCCCTGCTGTTGATGAAGCGGGCAACGATCGCGCGGGCATCCGGCTGCCGGAGATCGCGGTGCCGCTTGCCACGCACACAGGGTGGAACTATCGAAGGGCAACGATCGGCGCGCCCGATCGCCTGGCCAGCGAAATCGGCTCGTACCTGCCGCTGCCGCGCACGCGGGCCGATCGGGAACGGACCAGCGACGGCCGCAAGTCAATCGCCGAGCGGTATGCGAGCCTCGAAGACTACCTCGGGCGCGTCTCGCTGGCCGCCCTCGCCCTCGTCGACGAGGGCTTCCTGCTCGCCGAGGACGCGCCGGCAGTCATCGAACGCGCGAAGGCCCACTATCAGTGGGCCACTCGCTAACGCGTTACTTCCGGGGGTCGACCAGCGCCTGATACACCAGCTTGCGCGACAGCGGACGCACTTGGGGCGAGCCGCCGGTCGGCGTGCTGCCGCTGACGTTCTGAATCATGCCGATCACGATGAGGTCGTTAGTCGGATCGATCCAGAACCACGTCCCGAACGCGCCGCCCCAATAGAAGGAGTTCTTGCCCTCCGGAGTATTCGCTTTGGCTGGATCCAGGATGATGGCGAAGTCGAGGCCGAAGCCGATCCCCTCAATGTTGTAGGTGGGTCCGTAGAGATCGACCTTGACGCCATCTGCGAGCACGTTGGTCCGCATCAACTCGACGGTCGACTTCTTGAGAAACCGCTTGCCGTTGGCCTGCCCGCCGTTCAGCAGCATCTGCGCAAACCGGAAGTAGTCTTCGGTCGTCGAGAGCAACCCGCCGCTGCCCGAGAGGAACACCGGCTTCGACGTGGGATCCCCCTGCGTCGCCGCCATCATGATCCGTTTGTCCTCACCGTAGGTGAACATCTTCGTCACGCGATCCGCCTTCGACTTCTCGACCGAGAAGCCGGTGTCTTTCATGGCGAGCAGATCGAAGATCTTCGTGCGGAGGAACACGTCGAGCGGCTGGCCCGACAGCTTCTCGACGATGTAGCCCTGAATGTCGACGCTTGGTCCGTAGCGCCAGTCGGAGCCCGGCTGCGCGGCCAGCGGCAGCTTCGCCAGCTTGTCGATCATCGCCTGCAGCGGCTGGTTGCGGTCGGTGATGTTCAGCTTGCTGTAGCCGCCGCTGACGTCGAAACCGGCGGTATGGCTCATCAGCTGGCGCATCGTCATCGGCCTGGCCTGTGCGACCTCGCCGTTCGGCGTGGCGACCTTGAGACCGGCAAACTCGGGGATGTGCTTCGACACCGGATCGTCGAGCGTCCACTTGCCCTGCTCCCAGAGCATCATCATCGCGACGCCCACGATCGGCTTGGTCATCGAGGCGATGCGGAAGATGGTGTCCTTCGCGACCGGCTTCCTGGAGTCGAGATCCTGCACGCCGTAGACGTCGAAGTGGACCACTTTTCCGTGGCGCGCCACGAGCGTCGTGACGCCCGCGAGCCTGGCGTCATCCACCAGCGCCCGCATCGTCTGCTGGAAGGCCTTCAGCCCGTCGGTGGAAAACCCGACCGACTCCGGCGAGGCAATCGGATCGTCCGCACGCAGGCCGGTGGCGGCGCCGGACACGGCAGCCGACATCACGAACACCAGAAGCGACCGCCGGGTGAAAGCGCGCATCTGTCCCCCTCCATGCGGGAAGACGATAATGCGTCGTCGGCTATAGTGAAAGGGATTTCTTCCCCATGCCGATCCTCTCCAACAAGGACTACATCCGCACCATCCTGCGCCGCGATCCCGTGTGGGGCGTGTATGCGCTGGGCGATCTGTCGCCCCTCATGTTCGCCAAAACGCAGTGGTTCTCTTCGGGGTTCTCGCCAGACCTCACCCTGGTGCTGCACGACTACGGCACGAGCATCCTCTTCGCGATGGGGACGGGCAGCGTACGTGAGGCGCTCGATCACGTGACCTGGCCGGTCCACCTCCAGGTGCGAAGCGACGCATTGGCCGAGATCGCGCGCCATGCCACCGTCACAGACTCACGGTTGATGTGGCGCATGGGCTGGAGCGGCGCGCCACCGCCGGCCGCCCGCGTGACCGCGACGCGTCTGGCGGCGCCCGACGTGCCGGCACTGGAGCTGCTGTATGCAGACGGCGAATCCACCGGCGAATCGCCCGACTTCTTCTTTCCGTCGATGGTGACGGACGGTGTGTTCTTCGGGGTTTACGAAGGGCCGGCGCTCGTGGCAGCAGCCGGCACGCACCTGGTGTCGCCGGGGGAAACTGCCGCCGCCATTGGCAACATCTACGCGCGACGGGACCGCCGCGGCCGCGGATTGGGGCGCGTCGTCACGAGCGCGGTGCTCCGCGCGCTGACAGGTATCGAGACGGTCGGCTTGAACGTCCGCGCCGACAACAAGGTGGCGATTGGCCTCTACGAGTCGTTGGGATTCGTGCGCCACTGCCGCTTCTACGAGGCGCAGGCCGCCTGCCTGAGTCCTTCCGAACAGCCCGGCGCGGAGCGCTAGGCAAACAACTTGGCGATAGAGAGGGCGAATCCCGGCAGAACGGGCGATGTCAGAGGGACGTCACCGTCGGCGTCCAACTGCGCCACGTTCGGGAAACTGCCGTCCGGCATGCGGCGATAGACCGTCAGGTTACGCGCCTTCGGATCGACCACCCAGTACTCTCGCACACCTCCGCGATCGAACAACTCGCGTTTGATTCCCAGATCGCGCTTGCGCGTGCTTGGCGACAGGATCTCGACGACCAACGCGGGCGCACCCTGGATATTGGGCTCGGTCAGGATATCCAGTTGATCCGCGGCAACAAACATCAGGTCGGGTTCGACGACATCCCAGGGCGAGAACACCGTGTCGAGCGGCGAGAGAAACGCCTGGCCGATCTCGGGATGGCCTTCGAGAAAGGTCCCGATAGCCAGATGCAGCCTTCCCAATAGTTGCTGATGCCGAAGCACGGGACAGGGCGTCACGTAGTGCACCCCATCGATGAGCTCGTGCCGCATCCCGTCGTCCGGGAAGCGCAGGAAGTCCTCGTACGTAAGGCGCGCGTCGCGGTGAGATGTCGTTGGCATCGCGTCCTCCCCGTCCACGATCGGATTCTACACCGGGCCACGAGGGCCGGATCCTGCCAGCAGCGTGCCGCACGAGTTCACGCCGGGATCATCGTGGCCGTGGTCCGGGCGTCTCAGAAACTGCCGCACGCGAGACGCATCGGCATCGCAGGAATGACGTACCAGGCCTACTCTAGGTGCGCGCGCCTCGCCATCCGGGTCTCGACGGACGGCGTCCGGGTCCACCGGACCCCTGACGCGCGCCCGATCGGGGTCCACTGGACCCACGACCGCTCCTGCCGCCCTGATGACGGCGCCCTGCTTCCGGCAGCGCCTCGTGCGACGAAGCCGTCACCGGGAAACCTTCCACCACCACGTGCTCGACCGGTGACGGCAGCAGCCGCTGGATGTCGCGCAACAGTTCGCGGTCTGCCGGCGAGACCAGCGACACGGCGCGGCCGGTGAGGCCGGCACGGCCCGTCCGGCCCGCGCGGTGGATGTAGTCTTCGGCCACGAGCGGCAGGTCGAAGTTGACGACGAGGGGCAACTGCACGATGTCGAGCCCGCGCGCGGCGATGTCGGTGGCCACGAGCACGTTCACGCGCCCGGCCTTGAAGTCCCCGAGCGCGCGCGTGCGCGCGCCCTGGCTCTTGTTGCCGTGGATCACCGCCGCCTTCACGCCGGCGCGTTCGAGGTAGTCGCCGACGCGGTTCGAGCCGTGCTTGGTCTTGCAGAACACCAGCGCCTGGCCCACCGGCGCCTGCGTGAGGACGTGCGTGAGCAGGTCGCCCTTGCGCTGGTCCGACACCGGGTGCACGCGGTGGGTCACCGTTGGCGCCATCACCTGTCCCGCCGACACGTCGACCCGCATCGGGTCGCGCGTGAAGTCGGCGGAGAGGCGCACCACCTCCTGCGAGATCGTCGCCGAGAACAGCAGCGTCTGGCGCTCGCGCGGCAGCGCCTTGAGGATGCGGCGCAGCGGCGGCAGAAAGCCCATGTCGAGCATCCGGTCCGCTTCGTCGAGCGTCAGGATCTGCACGCCCGACAGGTCCACCGTGCGCTGCTCCATGTGATCGAGCAGGCGGCCCGGCGTGGCCACGATGATGTCGGTGCCGCGCTGCAGTTCTTTCTTCTGCGGCACGATCGAGACACCGCCGAAGATGGCCGTGACGCGCAGGTTCGCGGGCACACCGTAGGTGGCGAGCGACTTGTGTACCTGCAGGGCGAGCTCGCGCGTCGGCACGAGTACCAGCCCGCGAGGCTTGCGCACCCCGGCCGGGACGCCGCCGCGGACGAGCAGGCGATCGATCATCGGCAGGCCGAACGCGGCGGTCTTGCCGGTGCCGGTCTGCGCGCGGGCCAGCAGGTCGCGGCCACTGAGGACCACGGGAATCGACTGCGTTTGCACGGGCGTGGGCGTGGTGTAGCCCAGTTTCGCGAGCGGATGACAGAGCGAGGGCGAGAGCCCGAGAGACACGAACGGCATGCGGAATACTCCTGAAATTGCCTGGAGCGTTCCCTGATCGCACACAGCAGGCTGACAACTGACGAATACGGCGCTGAAATGGCGCCTGGATCTGAGCTAACGGGCTTGTGGGGACAAACCTTCAGGTTTGTCCGGGGACCGAGCGGTGGCAGGATTTCAGAGGGAAATCGAGGACCGAGCGCAGAGACTTGCCTATTCTACCGCGGATCGGCGGCTGGGCCTAATCGCCTGGCGGTCACGACTGGGGGCACGTGCCTGGCGCCGGCCGACCCGGCGGCGGCGCCGGCGCCACGGACAGGAACTGCACGGTTGGCGGGTTCGTCGGCGCGAGCGTGATCGCGACGCGCAGCCGCCCGCGCTCGCAGCTCATCGTCCACTCGCCGCGCAGTGCGTTCTCCACGTGATCGAACCCCGAGCCGGCGGTGCAGGCGCCGACTTGCGAGCGCAGGGTCGCAATCGCCGCGCGGCGCCGATCCTGGCTTTGATCGAGGAACAGGTTCTGCGCCGCCACGCGGTCCGCGACCGCGTCGTCCCACTTCACGACGAGGCCGGCGACCGCATCGCGGGCCGCTGTGAGCGCCGGCGATGGTTCGGTCACGCGCGGCTGCAGGCCGCCCGTCCGGGCCAGCGCCTCGAGCGCGGTGTCGAACGTGCGCGGCCAGCTGGTATACGTGAGGTTGCCGAAGGCGATGAGCCCGATCCCGTATTCCGGCAGCCACCGCATCTGCGTGCCGAAGCCCGGCAGCCCGCCACCGTGCGCGACGATCGTCGGGAACTCGCAGCTCTGCGTAATCCGGAGCCCGTAACCGTAGCCGCCGGAGTTGAGCTGCACCCCGTTGGCCCTGGTCGAGACCACTGCCGGCGCCGGGCGCGAGACCTGCTGCATCTCGCGCAACGACGACCGGCGAATCGGCGCGCCTTCCGCGCCATCGCGCGGCTGCCAGGCCGCGAGGAACGCGCCCACGTACTTACCGAGATCCGACAGCGTCGTCAGCATGCCGCCCATCGAACCAAACGAACCGTTGGCGAGCAGCGGTTCGTTCTTCCACTGCGCATCTTCCCATCGATAACCGTGCGCCAGCCTGCCGGCGGGCACCTGCGCCGGCTCGAGCGTCGTCGACGTCATGCCAAGCGGCGCGAGCACGTGGTCGCGGACGTACTTGGTGTACGCGGCCGTGCGCGGCGCGCCGGACGGATCGGCGACGTTGGCGACAATGCGGCCCAGAATCGCGAATCCGAAGTTGGAATACTCGTAGGCCACGCCCGGCGCGTTCGAAAACGGGATCCCCGCCCGGATCTGCTCCGACAACCGTGCATCCGTGTTGGCCAGCTGCTGGTCACCCCACGGGTTGTCTTCGGGGAATCCCTCCGCGTGTGACAGCAAGTGGCGAACCGTGATCCGTGGAGAATCGCTGGTCGGATATGCGAGCGCCCGCATCTCGGGCACGTACTTCTCGGCCGGGTCGTCGAGCGCCAGCTTGCCCTCATCACGGAGCTTCAGGATCGCGATCGCCGTGAAGCTCTTGGTCATCGAGGCAATGCGGAACACCGTGTCCGGTGTGACCGGCGCCTTCGACGGCACGTCGCGATACCCGGCCACGCCGGTATGCGCGAGCTGGCCATCGACAATGATGCCCCACGCGGCCCCCGGGACGTGCGCCGCCGCGGCGTAGTCCTGGAAGAGCCGATCGATTTCGGGAAAGGCCGTCGCCAGTTTGGCGCGGCGATCCGGATCGGGGAAGCGCGGGACGGGTGCCTTGAACGTCGCGCTCTGCGCTGACAGACCAATCTCGGTCCCTTCGCCGGTCACACACAGCGCCAGACCGACGAGGCTTGCAGCGACAACGCGACACACACCCTTAGGCACCCTAGGCACCGTACGCACCGTACGCACCATTATTGGCCCGGCCGCTTGCCCCACGTCGGGGGTGCCGGCTCAGTGGTCCGGCGGTCCACCGGCTTCTCCTTCAAGAGCCTGAGCGCCTCGTCCACCGCGCGCTCCAGTTGCGGGTCGCGGCCGGCGATCACGTCCTTGGGCCAGTTCTCGACGTCGATGTCAGGCGCGGTGCCCTCGTTTTCCACCGCCCACTTGCCCTCGCGCGTAAAGAAGCCACCGCGCGGCGCGATCATCGAACCGCCGTCGATGAACTGCGGTGTGTCGGCGGTGTGCACGAGGCCGCCCCACGTGCGCTTGCCGACGAGCGGGCCGATCTTGCGGTAGCGGAACATCCACGGCATTAAATCGCCGCCCGAGCCGGCCATCTCGTTGACGATCATCACCTTCGGCCCCCAGATGCCGGCCGACGGGCTGGTGAACGGCCGGCGATCGCCGGCGACGTTGTTGAAGTAGCCGTCGAAGTCGCGCTGCAGCACGTCGATGATGTAGTCGGCCGCGGACCCGCCGCCGTTGTAGCGCTCGTCGATCACGGCGCCCTGCTTGTCCTGCTGCGCGAAGTAGTAGCGGTTGAAGCTTTCGTAGCCGCCCTGGCCGGTGTTCGGCACGTAGACGTAGGCGAGTTGCCCGTTCGACCGCCTGTCCACGTAGCGGCGGTTCTCTTCGACCCACGCGCGCGTGCGCAGCCCCTGCTCGTTGGCCACCGGCACGACCGTGACCTGTCGCGCGCCCTGGACGTTGGGCTGCGCGTTCAACGTCAACACGGTCTGGCGATTCGCCGAGCCCTCCAGGAGCCGGTAGATGTTGTCGGGCGCGACCAGGTCGATGCCGTTGATCGCAAGCACGAAGTCCCCCACCGACACGGTGATGCCCGGCGCCGCCAGCGGCGCGCGCAGGTCCGGGTTCCAGCTCTCGCCGTCGTAGATGCGCGCGATCTTGTAGCGGCCGTTCTCGACGACGAAGTCGGCGCCGAGCAGCCCGCCGGGTGAGGCGGGAACGTCCGGCATGGCGCCGCCGCGCACGTACGAGTGGCCGATGGCGATCTCCGCGCCCATGTTGTCGAGCAGGTAGTTGAGGTCGGCGCGGTGGGCGATGTGCGGCAGCATGGTGCCGTACATCTCCTTCATCCGCGGCCAGTTGGTACCGTGCATGTTGGGCACGTACAGGTAATCGCGCTGCAGGCGCCAGCCCTCGTTGAAGATCTGCGCGAACTCGGCTTTCGGATCGAGGTGCATCCGCAGCGTCACGTCGAGCCGGCCGTCCCCCGCCTTGGGCGCGTCCTTGGCGTCGGCATCCACGAGAAACAGCGAGGGCCGCTGGGCGGCGGGGGCGGCGGCCGCATTGGGCCCACCCTGCGGCGCCGGCGTGCTGTAGACGAGCTTCTTGCCGTCGGCGCTCACGGCGTACTCGCCGACGATGGAAAGATAGGTAATCGCCTTACGGTCGCTCAGCCGGAAGCGATGCAGGGTATTGCCGCGCACATCCGGGTCGGTGGGCGCTTCGAGGAAGAACACGGTTCCCGCCGCACCCGCCTTCAGCTGCGCGTACTCCCTCGAGCGCACACCCGCCACGGTGAGGATGCGCTGCTGAAGACCATCGAAATCGATCTGCACCGATGGCACGGTGGTGTCTTTGCCGTCTTTCGCGACTGCGCCGCTCGAGATGCCGGGCTCCTCATCGCTCTCTGGCAGCAGCGGGCTGGGGTCCGACTTGCGCAGCACGGCCAGGTACAGCGCGAATGTTTCCTCGAAACCATACGACGTCATATCCAGCCACTGCGAGGCGAGCCCGAAATTGGTGGACGCGAGGAACCACAGGTACTTGCCGCTGGCGTCCCACACCGGGAACATCGCATCGGCGAGGCCGTCGGTGACCTGCCGCTTCTCGCCGGTCTCGACGTTGGCCACGACAATCGCGCGGTAGAGGGTGTTGAGGCGGGACGCAAACGCGACCCACTTCGAGTCGGGGCTCCAGGCCGGCGCCAGCGTGCGCTGCGGCACCATCCAAGGATCGTTGCCCACGATCCTGGCTTGTCCGGTCGCCACGTCCATCACCCACACGTTGAGGTTGGTGTCGGTGTAGATCAGCTTCTTCGAGTCCGGCGACCACGCCGGCGTGTAGTAGAACGACGGCTTCTGGAACGCGACCTCGCGCGGCGCCGCAATGCCGTCCTGCGATTCGATCACGAGCTTGTATTCGCCCGACTTGTCGCTGAAGTACGAGATCCACTTGCCGTCGGGCGACCACGCGGGCTGGCGCTCGGCGGAGCCGCTCGAGTTCGTGATGTTGCGGACATCGCCCTTCTCCGCCGGAATGGTGAAGATCTCGCCGCGTGCCTCCACCACCACGCGCTTGCCGGTGGCCGAGAGCCCGAGGTTGGTCATGCGGCCGGTCACGTCTTCGAACCGCGGCATCATCCACGGGAAGTCGCCGGCCGCCGTGATGCTCAGCACCTGGGTCCTGCCCGACTTGGGGTCGAGCAGGTGAATCCAGCCCGCCTGCTCGAACACGACCGCGCCGCCGCCGGCATCGAGCGACTTCACGTCGTAGTCGATGAACTTCGTCCGCTGCGTGAGCGCCTTCGTGCCGGTGTCGTACGACCACACGTTGGCCATGCCGTCACGATCGGAGATGAAGAACACCGTGTCGCCCAGCCACACGGGATCGACGTCCTTCGAATCGGTCCACGGCGGCGACACCAGGTCGTAGGTCTTGAGGTCGACGATCCAGACGGGACGGTTCTGGCCGCCGCGATAATTGCGCCGCTCTTCGTCCCACGACGAGTTCATGCGGTAGGCGATGCGCCGGCCGTCGGGCGAGATCTTGCCCTGATAGCCGCGCGGCAGCGCGAGCGGCTCCTCGATGCCGCCCTTCGCGGGCACGGTCCAGAAGCGGGGCGTCGCGTTCGGCGCCGCCGTGGCCCGGCCCGACGCCAACAACACGCGCGTGCCGTCGTGCGTCCAGCCCTGCACCTGATCGGCGCCGGGGTGCCACGTCAGGCGCGTCGGCTCGCCGCCGTCGACCGGAACCGTGTAGACATCGACGTTGCCGCCGTAGTCGCCGCTGAACGCGATCGTGGCGCCGTCGGGCGAGAACTTCGGGTTGGTCGTCTGGCCCTGGAAGCTGGTGAGGCGCCGGGCGTGACCGCCGGCCCGCTCGACGACCCAGATATTGTTGGCGTAACCGAAGGCGACGTGCGTGGCGCTCACGGCCGGCGATCGCAGCATCCGCGTGGCCTCGCCGGCCGCGGCGAGATCCGCCTCGCTTCGCAGCACGACGCAGAGCAGCACGACAACGGCCAGGGCACCGGCAAGTCGGAAGGGGTGCGGCATGCGCCCCATTATGGGAGCATCCGCGACGGTGTCAAAGGAAAGCCGGAGGGGCCGGGTCGAGTAGGATCGCCTGATGGTCGACACCGCTACGCTCGACCCGGCCCTGTCGCGGCGCTTCCGCTCGATGCGCCGGCTCATCGGCAACACCCCGCTGCTCGTCCTCGCTCTGCGCGTTGGCGGCGAGCGGCGGACCATCTACGCCAAGTACGAGTCGCTCAACCTCACCGGCAGCATCAAGGACCGCATGGCGCTGCACATCCTGCAGCGCGCCTACGAATCCGGACTGATCGCCTGCGGGGATCCCATCGCCGAGGCCACCAGCGGCAATACCGGGATCTCGTTTGCCGCCATCGGCCGGGCGCTCGGGCATCCGGTCACCGTGTTCATGCCCGACTGGATGAGCGCCGAGCGCATCGCGCTCATTTCGAGCTTCGGCGCGTCCGTGGTGCTGGTCAGCAAGGCCGACGGCGGGTTCCTCGGCTCCATCGCCCGCGCCGATACGATGAAGGCCGACCACCCGCGCACGTTTCTGCCGCACCAGTTTTCCAACGAGGCCAACATCGACGCGCATCGGTCGGGCACCGGCCCCGAGATCTGGCTGCAGCTGCAGGGCCAGGGCCTCGCCCCCGACGCCTTTGTCGCGGGCGTCGGCACGGGCGGCACCGTGATGGGCGTCGGCCGCTTCCTCAAGTTGGCGCGGCCCTCGGTCCGCGTGCATCCCCTCGAACCCGCCGAATCGCCGACGCTGTCGACGGGCCACAAGATCGGCCATCACCGCATCCAGGGCATCTCGGACGAGTTCGTGCCGCCCATCATCCACTTCGACGAGCTGAACGCGGTGGTCCAGGCCAACGACGGTGACGCCATTCTCATGGCGCAACTGCTGGCGCAGCACGGGCTGGCCGTGGGCATCTCGTCGGGCGCCAACCTGATCGGGGCGCTTCGGATTCAGAAGGAACTGGGCCCGGACGCGGTCGTCGTCACGGTGCTGTGCGACAGCAACAAGAAGTACCTGAGCACCGACCTGCTGCGATCCGAGCCGGTCAAGGACGGCTATCTCACGCCCCAGGTGGAGATGCTCGGCTTCGATGCCATCAACCGCGTGTGCGAGATGTGCGCCGACCCGCGGCAATGAGCGGCGCCCACCCCCCGTCAGGGACGAAGCATCCGTGAGCGGTCGCCGGCCTTCGCCGGCGCGTACTTCTGCGTGCGCCCGCCGAAGCTGTCGGCGATGTAGAGGTTGCCTTCGGAGTCGATCGAAATCTGGTGCGGCTCCCAGAACTGGCCGGGTTGCACACCGTAGGCGCCCCACCAGTAGAGGCGCTTGCCGTCGTGGTCGAACTGCAGCAGCCGCGCGTTGGTGCCGTCGACCACCCACACCCGATCGTCGGCGCTGACGAACACGTCGTTCGGCTGACGCAGGTTCGGCCAGATGTCGAGCACCTTGCCGGTGGCGTCGAACACCTGGATGCGGCGGTTGGATCGATCGGCGACGTAGATGCGGCCGTCCCTGCCCACCGCGATGCCGTGCACGCCGCTCAGTTGGCCGGGGCCGTTGCCGCGCGTGCCGAACGACGACACGAACGCGCCGTCCTTGTCGAACTTCGCGATGCGCGCGTTGCGCAGCCCGTCGGCGACCAGGATCGATCCATCCGGCAGAAACGCCAGGTCCTGCGGCATGCCGAAGTGCGTGGCGTCCTCGCCGGGCACGCCGGCCTCGCCGAGCGTCATCACCAGCTGCTTGCCGTCGTTGGTGAACTTGTGGATCTGGTGCTTGCCGTCGTTGACGACCCACACGTGCTGCTGCGGATCGTACGGGCTGATCCGGATCTTGTGTGGCCCGCTGCCTTCGAAGAGGTGGTCCCACTGCGTCCATGATTCGATCAGCTTGCCGGCGCCATCCACCACGACGATGCAGTTGCGAACCTCGGCTTTGGGCTCGGTCGCGCGCTGGCCCAGCGACCCCCAGATGCCGTTGAAGCCGCGCGGCAGCGTCTCGGGGAGTTTCAACTCGCCGCGCGCGCCGATGAAGATGCGGTCGGGCGACTGCGCGAACACCGCGGGCTGCGATCCCCAGATGTACCCGGCCTTCGACCACGGCTGCGGCCAGCCCGCGGCCACCTCGTAGGGTCCGGTCTCATCCTCCCCGCCCTTTTCCTGCGCGGCCGCCGACACGACGGACAGACACAGCAGGCCAATCGCCAGGGGCAAGTCCTTCGTCCGCATCGGCTGAATATACTGCACCTGCGTGCTTCCTCTTCGCATCGACGCCGAACAGCGGTTTACCTGTGCGAGCTGCGGCCGCTGCTGCCGCCGCTGGGAGATCCTCGTCTCGCCTGCCGAGGTGGAGACGCTTCGCAGACGGGGCGCGGATCGCTGGTTTCGCGAGCGCGCCGACCAGCCGGAGGGTGCGGCCCGCGATCCCCTCGAGCCCACGCCCGGGTGGCGCGGGCACCACCGCATCCGCAAGCGAGAGGACGGCGCGTGCGGGTTCCTGTCGCTCGAAGGCCGATGCCGCCTGCACGAAGAGCTCGGCGCCGATCGCAAGCCGCTCACGTGCCGCCTGTTCCCTTACAGCTTCCACCCTGCGCCATCGGCCGTCATCGTCAAGACCAGCTTCGGGTGTCCGACCGTGGTCGCCAACCGCGGCGAGCCGATCGG
>MELE01000174.1:18513-44036 GCA_001768615.1 Acidobacteria bacterium RIFCSPLOWO2_12_FULL_67_14b
CCGCAGCGGATCCCCGCTCCGCGTCTTCGTCGAGGGACGGCCCATCGACGCCGCCACCCTCCGCGTGCTGCGCGAGAACCTCCTGGCGGTGCTGGCGCGCGTGAACGCCGACGGCACGCGCGATCTCCGGCAGAACATGCTGCGGGTGGCGCACACGCTCGAAGACCTGACGCGCAGCCGCGTGGTCCGGTTGACGGATGCCGACTTTGCGGAATACGTGGCGCTGACAACCGGGTTCGCGGCCACCACGCCCCAGGCCGTCGAGCCGCGGCCGGAGACACGCGTCGGCCGCCTGCTCCAGCATGGATTCCTGTTCGTGGTCGCCGCCATGCGCCTGCGAATCGAATACGGCCGGGCGCCGCGCTGGCGGATTCGCCTGGCCACGCTCCGGCTGCTCGCGCATTTCCACCGCCTGGCACCGGCGTTCGGCCGGGTCGATCTGGGTGTGCTGAGGCGTACTCGACTGGACCTGAACGCGCCCGAGATCCAGCCGCTGGCCTACCATTACCTGCGCGCGAGCATCGAGGGCCTCGGCGCCGGTGAGCGCCCGGTGCTGGACGACTTCGCCATCGCGGTGTCGTATCTCAACGCGGCCCGTGCGCTGGCGGTGATGAACTCGGCAGCCGGCCAATCTGAAGGCTTGCCCCCGCGGCTCGTCGATCGCGCGGCGTTCGGCGAAGCCCTGATGGAAGCGGTTGACCTGTCGCACACCGGCGACCGCGGTGTGCTCGGCCGTATTCTGGGACGATTCGCCGGAGGAACCGATGCGGTGTACGCGTTCGCGCGCCGGGAGACGTGAGAGGCTGGTAGCGGACGATTACGAACTCTCGCGGCATGCCGATAACTGGGTGATGCAGCCACGCACGGCCGTCTCGATCGCACTCGGCCGCGCCCACAAACTGACCCTCGAAGCTGACGGCCGATGGCCGAAGGCGCACTGGAGGCCGCCGACACGGCCTGCGCCGTCACGCCCGTGATTCTTCCTCGATTCCGCCTTCAGTTATGGAAGGGGCCGCAGCCACTCGCCGATCACCGCGCCGACCTCGACCCCCGTGGACTGCCGGATAAGCGCGGCCAGTTCGTCGTTGGAGAACGCGCGCCGCTCACGCGCGGTCCAGGCCACCAGGAACCGGAGCGCGTCGCGCAGGCTCTTCGACCCCTTCGATTCCGACTGGATGCGATCGTCGATCGCCGCGGCCATCAGGCCGCCACGCGAGAACACCAGCCGGCCGGTCCGAAAGTCTTCCGCATACCTCGTCGACGCGACGCGGCTCAGGTCGACCAGGCTGAGCCTCTTGAGAAACGCCGGCGCGTTCGCAAGGTTCGGCCGGAAGCGGCGGTTCAGCATGCCGCTGCGATAGGCCGCCGCATCGGGCGTGCCCGGCGCCAGCGCCATGATCGCCGCGTACTGGCCAAAGCCCTCGGCGAACCAGATCGAGTCGAGCACCGGCGCCAGCTCCCACTGGAACGGGAAGTAGCCGTGGCCGTAGGCGCGTTTCGGGACCCACGCGTGGGCCATGTGATGGGCGAAGTTGTAGAGCACACGCGCGTCATCGTCGGCGGTCGACGCCGCGGTCAGGCCCGTGGAGGCCAGCAGATAGTAGGTGCTGGAACCGAGGTGCTCCATGCTCATGCCGTACTCATGCTGCGGCGACAGCGGCGTGAGCAGTTCCTGGTGCACGGTGTAGTGCGTGACTGGCACCGTACCGAAATAGTCGGTCACGCGCTGAAACGCGGTCGCCGCCAGCCTTCCAACGCGGTCGAAGTCCACCGCGCCCTCGGCGTATCCGGCCAGGTACAGGGGGGCGGGCGCGTCGGCCAGGCGGCGGATCACGGCCTTCGGACCCATCACGATCTGGCCGTCGGCGAGCTCGTAGAAGTCCGCGGCCCCGGCATCGACGGCCGACGCGGTGACCGGCCATGACGGCGCGAGCGTCACGAACACCGGCCACCCGTTTGGCCCCTCCACCCGCAGGCGTGCGGGCCGCAATTCGAAGCCGTCGACGAATCCAAACACGGAGTAGCCCAGCGCGCCCAGGTAGCCCTCGCGCACTCGTGATGCATCCGAGGCGGCGCGGACATCACGTTCCATCCGTTGCAGGTCGACGCGGTAGGTGACGCGCGTGCTGCCCGCGTTCAGCCGCCAGCGCGGACCTTCTTCCCTCTCGGGTGCCGTGCTGCGCCCATCGGTGGTGAAGGCGCGGACGTCGGTCACGAACGCGTCGTAGCGCTGTTCGCCGTATCCCATGGGAATCGCCCGCGGCATCACCAGCGACCGCGGTTCGGCCAATGGACTGCCCCACCCGATCTCGACCGCGACGGTGCTGTCGCCGGCCTGCGCGTAGGTGAAGCGGTATGACACGCCCGGCGGCGGCGCTTGCGCAGCCATGGCGCCCGACACCAGCCCCGCTGCGATCGCGATCAGCCCCGCCCGTCGCCGTGTCGTCATCGCAGGGAGTGTAGGGTATGCTGGCCGCCGTGTCACTGCCCCGCCAAATCGCATCAGTCGGATTCCTGCTCCTCGCCGCGATCGCTGTCGCTGGCACACCGCTATCGGCTCAGCCGCCATCGGGTCATAAGGTCACCAGCCTCGAGATCAGGATTCTCTCGACCATGCTGGCCGATGAGGGATTCGGTGAGTGGGGGTTCGCCGCGCTCGTGGAGGTGGATGGCCGTCGCATTTTGTTCGACACTGGCGCCCACGACGATACCGTCCAGCGCAACTTGAAGGAGTTGGGGCTCGACCTCTCTGACGTGGAGATTGTGGTGCTCAGCCACAACCACGATGACCACACGACCGGCCTGCTGCCGCTCCGGCGACAGTTCGCAGCGAAGTCGCCCAGGGCGCTCAGCAAGGTCTACGGCGGCACCGGCATCTTCTGGCCGCGCATCAGCCCGGCCGGGGCGGTCAGCGACCGCATGGCCCGCGTCAGGCGCGACTACGAAGCGACCGGCGGCGCCATCGTCGACGTGGCTAGGCCCACCGAGATTCTGCCCGGCGTCTGGCTGACCGGACCGGTGCCCCGGGTCCATCCGGAGCGCAATTGGAGTTCGGTCGGCAAGGTCCGCACCGCGGCCGGCGACGTCGAAGACACCGTGCCCGAGGACATGACGCTGGTGTTCCAGACCGCGCAGGGTCCCGTCTACCTGTTTGGATGCGGACATGCCGGCGTCATCAACACGCTGGAACACGCGCGCAAGACCATCGATCCGGCTCCGGTCAAGGCGGTGATCGGCGGGCTGCATCTGTTCGCCGCCGACGACAAGCACCTGGCATGGACGGCCGGGCAGCTGAAGGCGTTCGGCGTTCAACAGCTCATGGGCGCGCACTGCACGGGCATCGAATCGGTCTATCGCATCCGCGAGCTGGTCGGCCTCACGCGACAAACGTGCATGGTTGGCGCGGTGGGGGCGTCGTACTCGTTGGCCAAGGGCATCACCGCCGGCAGGGTCGCGAAGTGACCACAGCCCGTCGCGGTCGCGCCGGCGCGATCGCCCTGCTGTGTGCGTGGGTCGTCTGGGCGGACGCGCGGCATCCCCACGCGCAGTCTCCGGCCGACCTGGCACTCGTCAACGGCGCAATCATCACGGTCGACGATCGAGACTCGATCGCACAGGCAGTCGCCATCACCGGGGGCCGCATCACGGGAGTCGGCACGACGGATCAGGTCAGGTCGAGCATCGGCAGCACCACCACCGTGATCGACCTTCGCGGTCGAGCCGTCACGCCAGGGCTCATCGACACCCACGTCCACTTCTCCGAGGCCGATGCGTTGTTCACCGTCGATCTCGGCGATGCCGCGGTGAAGACCATCGCCGATGTGCAGAAGCGCGTCGCCGATCACGTGGCCCGGCTCAAGCCTGGCGAGTGGGTCCGCGGACGCGGCTGGGATGAGGGGAAGTACGCCGAGCGGCGCTACATCACGGCGGCCGACCTGGATGCCGTGGCCCCGAACAACCCCGTGTGGCTCACCCACACGACGGGCCACTACGGTGTGGCCAACACCTATGCCATGAAGATGGCCGAGGTGACGAAGAACAGCACGGATCCTCCGGCGGGCACCATCGACCGCGATGCCCGGGGATCGCCGACCGGCGTGATGAAGGAAGCGGCGATGGGACTGGTCAGCCGCTTGGTGCCGCCGCTCACGCGCGATCAGCTCAAGCAGGGGCTCATCAAGATCGTCGAGGATTTCAACAAGGAAGGCATGACCGGCGCCAAGGACCCGGGCATCGGCCAGGCCAAATGGGAGCTGTATCAGGAGCTGCTTCGCGAGGGCCGGCTCACCGTACGGGTATTCGCCTTGTGGTCCGGCGCGCGCCGGCTGGAGGATCGTGCGGCCGTGTTGGCGCGAGCGCTCGCCAACCCGCGCCGGGCCGGTCTCGCCGGCGACGGCATGCTGATCTCGGGCGGCGTGAAGATGTTCATGGATGGCAGCGGCGGCGCGCGCACGGCGTGGATGCATGCGGACTGGAACAAGAACCTCACCGACGTCGACACCGGGAATGCGGGCTACCCCGCGACGGAGCCGTCAGCATATCGTCAGATCGTCACCGAGCTCCACGATGCCGGCGTGCACGTGAGCACGCACGCGATCGGCGATCGCGCCATCGATTGGGCGATCGACACCTACGACCGCGCGCTGCAGGCCCGGCCCACACGAGGCCTGCGCCATGGCCTGATCCACGGCAATACCCCCACCGATCGCGCCATCGAGACCATGGCGCGGCTGCAGCGCGACTACGACGCCGCCTATCCCGAATCCTCCGCCACGTTCATGTGGTGGATCGGCGACAACTACGCCGGCAATCTCGGCCGGCTGAGGAATCAGCGGCTCAAGCCATTCCAGACGTATCTGCGGAAGGGCGTGCAGTGGGCCGGTGGCTCCGACTATCCCGTCACGCCCTTTGCCGCCCGCTATGGCCTGTGGGCGTCGGTGGCCCGGGAGACGCTGAACGGCACCTACGGGGCGACGCCGTTCGGCACCGCCGAATCCGTCGACATCCGGACGGCGCTGCGCTCGTACACGCGGTGGGCGGCGCGGTCGATGTTTCTCGAAGACCGGGTCGGTTCGATCGAGGTGGGCAAGGACGCGGATCTGGCGGTGTGGGATCGCCACCCGTACGAAGTCACCACCGCCGCGCTGAAGGACCTGCGGTGCGAGCTCACGCTCGTGGCAGGCAAGGTCGTCTACCGGGCTTCGCCCTAGCTCGCCGCCCTCCTCACGCTTCCTCACAACTTCTCAGCGGTGTCTCAGGACTTCGCCTGAGCGGGTGTCTATGTTGAACCAAACATATGACCCTGCCGTGCCCGCGCTCGATCGGCATCGTGGCAGCCGCCGTCCTGCTCTCCGCGGCCGCGTCGGCGCAAGTACCATCGACGTTCGTCGAAGCGGCGAAGCGTACTGCCGGCGCACTGCGATCGCGTGGCCTCGAGCTCGGCTTCAATCTCGACCACGCAGAGGCGCTTGCGGCGTTTCGAGCGGTCATCGCTGCCGACCCTGAGGACCCGGAGGCATATCTGCTGACGGCCGCCGCGCTGTGGACCCTGCGTTGACCTCGACCACGCGATTCGCGAGCTGTTGCGGCGCGTGGACGCCCTGGCCGACGCGCGAACGCGCAACGCCTCGCCGGCGGATGTGGAGGCTTCGTAGGCAGTCCGGTGGCGACAAGCCTGCAGGTGGCGACAGACCTGCAGGTGGCGACAAACCTTTAGGTTTGTCGTTCCCGCACGCCAGCGTGTCGACATCGAATGTGCACGCCCGCGGATCGGTGATCAGTCCGTCGACGAGACCGTCCTTCCCGTCGCACGCCGCGAGCGTGGCCCGCGACAGCAACTCGATCTTCTCCGGCGACAGGTAGTTGTCGGGCGACGCCAGCATGTGCTGAGCGCGGCGCCCGGCCGGCGGCCTCGACCACCTGCGCGCCGGTGATCGTCGTGCCGGCCGGCGCCTTCGCCTGCAGGGCCGGGATGGCACAGTCGATCGATTGCGCGTCGAGGACGGCCAGCCGGACAGGAAGGACGAGGGTGAGCAGGAGGAAAAAAAGGGCGGCTCGACTCATGCGCAGAGTCTACCCGCCCTTGGGCGTTCTTAGAAGCTGATCCTCGCCGTCACCTGCAACGTTCGCGAATAGTTCCCCTGCGAGGTGACGCGGCCGAAGTTGGCGTTGCCGAACGCCACGCTCTGCATCGCCGCATACCACGGGTTGTCGAACAGGTTGATGATCTCGAGGCGCAGCGTCGCGCGGCGGTTAGCGCCGAAGCGCACGTCCTTGTTGATCGCGACGTCGGTCGAGTTGCGCCACGGCGAGTAGGCGCCCGGCAGCGTGCGCGGGGCGTTGCCGAACGTGCCCGCCGGCGCCTGCGTGAAGGCGGCGGCGTTCAGGTAGCGGTCGTCCAGCGGGTTATCCCGCAGGCGATCGGTGATGCTCCCGCCGACGAGGAAGTTCTGGCCGTCGACGAGGTTCGGGCGCTGGCCGGCGCCCAGCATATAGCTGTTGGTGTTGGTGTTCTGACTGACGCCGATCGGGAAGCCGCTCTGCATCTGGATGACGGCCGAGATCGTCCAGCCGCCGAACACCGCGTTGGTCCAGCCGCCGCCGTTGAGGAACCGGCGGCCCTCGCCGAACGGCAGCTGCACGATCGGCGTGATCGCGACCTTGTGCGGCGAGTCGAGCAGGCTCCGGTGGTACTCGGCGTCGGGGTTGAAGTAGTCTGACCCCTCGATGAACGTGTAGTTGTTCAGCAGGCCCGGCGCCGAGGTGTAGTAGTTGCCCTGCCCGAACTGGTTATCCCACAGGCGGCTGAACGTGTAGCTGAAGCTGCCGCTCCACCAGGTCATGCGCTTGCGGACCTGGATCACGCCCGCGTGGTACTGCGACTTGCCGTGGTTGGTCTCGGCCATGTTCACGGTGTCGAACTGCGGGAACGGGCGCAGCAGCTGGTTGCGCGGCAGGGTCGCGCGGGCGGCAAAGCTGCCCGCGTTGGGGTTGCCGAAGAACGGGTTGGGCACGTTCTGCGTCATCTGCGTCACCAGGTCCGGCCGCAGGTACTTCGGGTCGAGCTGGTTGATGTTGACGTTGCCGTTCACGGTGAGCCGCGATCCGGTCGAGCCGATGTAGGCCACGGTGAGGTTGAGGTTCCCCCGCAGCTCGCGCTGGATGTCGACCGAGTACTGCTGCACGCGCGGCGCCGTCTTGGTGGGATCGACGAACGAGATCGCCGAGCTCACGCCCGACAGCATGCCGAGCGAATTACCCGACACCGGGATGATCCCGCTGGGAAACGGGTTGTTGATCGCCGTGATCGGGACCGTCGTGTCCTGTTGGAGCGTCGTCGTCGCCGAGTAGCCCACCGAGTTGTTGGCGCCGTAGGCCCACGGCGCCCAGAACAGGCCGTAGCCCGCGCGCAGCACGGTCCGGTCGTTGACGCTCAGCGCGAAGCCCGCGCGCGGCGACACCTTCACCGCCGGCGGATTGCCGGTGGTCGTCGGGGCGCCGTTCTCGCCGGCGTAGATCAGCCCGCCCATGACCTGCCGCGAGGCCGTCGGATTGAGCGGATCGAGGCCGGCCGGAATGGTCACGTTCAGCGGGCTCGCCGTCGTGCGATCGAAGCCGACGACCAGCTTGTTCTCGGCCTCGCTCAGGCCGCTTTCCTTCTCGAACCGGACGCCGTAGTTGACCGTGAGGCGATCGTTCACGCGCCAGTCGTCCTGCAGGTAGGCGCTGTAGTACCGGATCGAGTTGTTGACCGGGGTGTTCGTGACGAACGAGCCGGACGAGGGGTAGCCGAGCAGCAGGTCGGCGATCGCATTGCGGCTGGTCGCGGCCGGGTTGTTGACGGCGGACCCGGTGAACTGCCCGTTGAACGTGAACGAGCCCGCCGACTGTCCGAAGTTCTCCGCCTTGATGCCGAGAATGCGATAGTCGGCGCCGAGCTTGAGGCTGTGCCCGCCGGCGAGCCGGGTGATGGTGCCGTTGCCGCCATAGGAGTAGTAGTCGCGGTTGGTCACGCCCGTGAAGCCCGTGCCCTGGTAGCCGGTCAGCGTGACCGACGGGAACTTCTGTACCGGAATCTGACTCACGAACGCCGGATTGAAGCCGAGGCTGGCCGCGTCGAAGGCGAACGGCAGGCTGTTGTCGTCTTCGAACGTGTTCATGCCGAAACGGAACGTCGCCACCGTCGAGGGGCTGATGATGTAGGTGTTGTTGAGCACCAGCACGTTGATGGCGCGATCGAGCTGGTAGCTGGGATAGGCGTAGCGCGCGTCGGGGAAGAAGTTGCGGTTGGGCTCCGACGAATTCTGGTATAGGTACACGCCGCTCAGGGCGATCCGGTCGCCGAAATGATGGTCGACCTTGAGCGAGCCTTGTTGCGCGGCGTCCTTGATCACGTCCTGCGCCGGCAGGTTGCCGCCGCTGTCGTCGACGTTGCGCGCGGGCATCGGTATGGCTTTCAGGAACTCGCGGGCCCACGGGTTGATGCGGGTGGCCGGGATGATGTTGTTGGCGAAGGGCTGGCGGCGGCCGCTCGCGTCGGTGGTCAGGGGATCGTAGATGACGATCTGCCGGCCCTGCGCGTCGGTGACCTGCGAGAAGTCGCCGTTGCGCATCGCCGCCGTCGGCACGTGCATGGTGTTGTTCTGCGACAGGCCGTCGCGGTAGCCTTCGCCCGCCACCCAGAAGAACGTCTTCCCCCGGATGACCGGTCCGCCGAAGCCGCCGCCGAACGCGCGCCAGAACTGTGGCGAGTTCTCGATGTTGCGGATCTGGTTGAAGAACAGCGGCCCGATCAGCGCGTTCGGCCGGTTCTGGAAGAACCCGGACCCGCGGAAGGCGTTGCTGCCCGACTTGGCGGTGGTGTTGAGCACGCCGCCGCCGGTGCGGCCCATTTCCGCGTCGTAGGTGTGCACCTGCACACGCACGTCCTCGAGCATCTCGCCGCTGGGGTTGGTGGAGGATCGGTTCTGGAGGTCGGTGACCGGGAAGCCGTCGAGCAGGTAGTTGTTGGCGCGCACGCCGCCACCACCGAGGGAGATCGCCGACGCGCCGGACTGGTCCTGCATGCGGTTCCAGTGGGTGTCGCCGCTGCTCTGCACCGTCGGCACCGTGACCGCCATCAGGAACACGTTACGGCCAATGGTCGGCAGCATCTCGATGGTCTTGGCGTCGATCACTTCCGCGTGCGACGCGTTGGAGGTCTCGATCAGCGGGGCATCGGCCGTCACGGTGATCGTCTCGGCGACGGTGCCGATCTCGAGCGTGATGTCGAGGGTGATGAACTGCTGGGTGCCGACGCGGATGCCTTTCCGCTCGAAGGTCTTGAACCCCTGGACCGACGCCCGGGCCGTGTAACTGCCGTTATCCAGCGCCGGAAAGGAATACTCCCCGGACTGGTTCGAGACCGTATCGCGCGACACGTTGGTCGCCTCGTTGACGAGGCTCACGATGACGCCGGGAATGACACCCTGGGCGTCCTTGACGGCGCCCCGCATGCCGCCCTGGAACGACTGCGCCGACGCCGCAGGCGCCGGGCCCAGCAGCCAGACCACGATCGCCCCGCATACCCATACGCGCTGCTTTGTCCCCATAGCCGTCCTCCTGGAAACGTCATGACAAGGAAAAGAGTGCGACCGGGCGCCGGGATGATGGTCGTGACGTTACGCCCATTCCCTGGGCCGCGCAAGGTCGATCTGCACGGCAGGACCGCAATGCGATACACTCTCCGGCTGCCGGAGGATTTCATGCGACAGAGAGTCTTGTGTGGCTTGGCGCTGGCCCTGCTGATCAGTAGCGCACCGCTCGCCCAGTCCCGGGCGAAGGCGACCAACGTGACGGTGATTCCCCACGAGGCGGTCGCCAACTTCTTCAAGAACCCGCCGGGGATCTACACCGGCGAGAACATGGGCATCGCGACCAACTCGAAGGGCAACGTCTACATTTACCATCGCGCCAACGAGACGCGGCTCTTCGAATACACGCCGCAGGGCGCCTTCGTGCGTGAAATCGGCCGTCACAACTACGGCTTCGCCTTCGCGCACTCCGTCCGCGTCGACGCGCAGGACAACATCTGGGCCGTCGACGAAGGCACCGACATGCTCGTGAAGTTCAGCCCCGAGGGCAAGGTGCTGATGACGATCGGGCGGCGCGAGGATCCGGTGGCCATGCTGTCGGACATGCCCGGCGCCGGGCGCTTCCACGGGCGCAACGCCAAGTACCGCTTTGGCCGGCAGACCGACGTCGCCTTCGATCAGCAGGGCAACATCTTCGTCTCGGACGGCTACTTCGACGCGCGCGTCGTCAAGTACGACAAGAACGGCCGCTTCGTGAAGGCCGTGGGCACGCGCGGCAACGGCAACCTGCAGTTCAACACCCCGCATTCGATCGCCACCGACTTCCAGGGCAACGTCTACGTCGGCGACCGCGGCAACGCCCGGGTGCAGGTGCTCGACAACGACCTGAACTGGAAAGCGAACTACGGCGACACCGGCAATCCGTGGGCGGTCTGCGTCTCGGGCGGCCCCGGGCCAAAGAACCCCGGCAAGCAGTACCTCTACGTGTCGAACTCGTGGCCCGACAGCGCCCCGGCCGGCCCGGCCGAGTTCACCGGCGAGGTCTACAAGATGGAGCTCGACGGCACCATCATCGGCAAGTTCGGCCGCGCCGGCAAAGCCGCGGGCGAGTTCGCGACCATTCACCAGATGGACTGCCGCGACCCCGACGTCATCTACACCGCCGAGATCAACAACTGGCGGTCGCAGAAGATCCTGCTCCACCCCACCAGCCAAAAAACGGCTGGCGGGGGCCCCGGGCTGAAGCCGCAGGCCATCAAGACCACGAGCCAACAGTAGGAGATGCCGATGTCACGCACGATTACAGCATTTGTGGCGGCGGCGATCCTGGCCCTCGGGGGATCGCTCATCGCCCAGTCCGGTGTGCCGCAGCTGTCGGCCACCACCACCGACCTGCTGAAGACGCCGGCCGACGTCTTCGTCGGCGAGGTCGCCGGGGTCGGCGCCAATTCGAAGGGCCAGATCTTCGTCTACACGCGCACCGGCCACCCCTATGCGACGCTCGGCGACAACCGCACGTTCTCGCATGGCGGGTCGAAGTTGTTCCTGTTCGATGCGAACGGCAAGTTCGTGCGCGAGTGGGGCCAGGACGTCTACGGCTTCAACGCGGCGATCGGGCTGCGGGTCGATCCGCAGGATAACGTCTGGACCATCGACGTCGCCGCCAACCAGGTCGTGAAATTCAATCCCGATGGCAGCATCGGCCTGGTGCTGGGACGCAAGCCCGAGACGATCGGCGTGCGCCCGAATCAACCGGGCGGCGGCGGACCGGGCGGCGGCGGGCCCGGGGGAGGCGGACCTCCCGGCGGCGCAGCCGCCGCGGGTGGTGGCGGCCAGGGCGGCGCCAGGCCTCCGGCCGGATCGGGCATTCCCGGATCGGGCTTCAACCGTCCGACCGATGTCGCCTGGGATCGCGCCGGCAACATCTACGTGGCCGACGGCATCGGCAACAACAACCGCGTCGTCAAGCTCGACAAGGAAGGCCGCTTCCTGGCGCACTGGGGCTCCACCGGCACCGGCCCCGGCCAGTTCACCGGCGTCAAGGCGATCGCCGTCGACGCGCAGGGCAACGTTTACGTCGCCGACGCGGGCAACAAGCGCATCCAGGTGTTCGACGGCACCGGCACGTTCAAGTCGGAATTCGGCAACATCGGCACGCCGCTCGCCCTGTGCATGACCCGCGGCGCCACGCAGTATCTCTACGTGTCGCACGCCGGGGATGACGACGGCATGGAGGATGCGGCGATCTACAAGGTGACGCTCGACGGCAAGGTGGTCGGCAGGTTCGGGTCGGCCGGGAAGCTGCCCGGCGAGTTCGGCCTCGCCAACTCGATCGATTGCCGTAACGACAACGAGCTGCTGGTTGGAGAGATGACCAACTGGCGGGTGCAAAAGGTGACGCTGAAGTGACCCACTGAGAAAGGAACGCCACAGACACAGAGACACAGAGATAGCTTTTCAAAAATACAAAACGCGGGTTCGGGCCCGGTACAATCCGTATTTGTATTTTGAAAAAGAATTCTCTGTGTCTCTGTGGCGCTTTTCTTCTCTTGTGGTGACTAGCGGACCTCGAGTTCTCCACGGATAGCGGCGAAGAAGATGTCAGCGATCCGGCGGTAACCCGCCTCGGTGGGATGCAAGCCGTCGGACCCGATCAGCGTGTCGGCCTCAGGCAGCATCGCATCGTAGATATTCACCAGGACGGCTCCCTGGGCCGTCGCCATCGCCGCGATCTTCGTATTGATCGAGAGCAGTTCAACAAGGGGCTGCGAGTTCCGGAAGCCTAGGCGGGTGGGCGGCAGGTTCGCGATGAACACGCGGGATCCGCGAGTCCGGGCATCGACGGTCATCACGGTAAGGGCGTCTGTCGGCAGGTCCGTGCCATACAAGTGGAGGGAGTTGGCGCCCTCCCACAGCAACACGACCTCCGGGCGCGCCGCCAGGTACGCCTCGGCAAACCGCGGCACGCCCTCGTGCGCGTGCTCGCCGGACTTGCCTTCGTTGATCACGATGATGCTGCCGGACTGCGCCACGTAGCGCGAGGCGAGCTGCGCCTGCAGCAAGCCCGGATAGGCCGCCGAGGGCACGATGATCATCCGGCCGCTGACGAGCGGCAGCTGCCCAATCGGCGTCTCGGGCCCCGTCCCGTTCAGGGGGGCCGTGACCTCGCCGAGCGTGAGGCTGTCACCGAAGGCGAGGAATCTGGTGAGGGACAGTCTCGGCGTCCCCGCCCCGGCCCCGGATGCCGAGGGACCGGTCGGCGTGCCCGCACCTCCGCCACACCCCGCCAGCAGCGCGCCGCACGCCAACCCCAACAGCAAACGGTTCATGGCAATAGCCGATTTTATCCGGACTAGTACCGGTAATGTGCCGACTTGTACGGTCCTTCGACCGCCACGCCGATGTAATCCGCCTGCTCCCTGGTCAGCGTCGTGAGCTTCACGCCCAGCTTGCCGAGGTGCAGCCGCGCGACCTCTTCATCCAGCTTCTTCGGCAGGATGTAGACGCGGTTGGCGTCGTAGGCGGTGCCGGACAGCGTCGGCTTGCCGTTGGCGCTCAGGTGCAGGTCGATCTGCGCCAGCACCTGGTTGGTGAACGAGGACGACATCACGAACGACGGGTGGCCGGTGGCGCAGCCGAGGTTCAGCAGGCGGCCCTCCGCCAGCACGAGGATACTGTGCTCGGCGCGCTTGCCTTCCGCCGCGAACACCCACTCGTCGTACTGCGGCTTGATCTGCACGCGCTTGGAGCCGCCCTTGGCGAGACCGGCCATGTCGATCTCGTTGTCGAAGTGGCCGATGTTGCCGACGATGGCCTTGTCCTTCATGCGCTTCATCAGCTCCACGGTCAGGATGTTCTTGTTGCCGGTGGCGGTGATGAAGATATCGGCGGTGTCGACCACGTCGTCGATGGTCGTGACCTGGTAGCCCTCCATCGCCGCCTGCAGCGCGCAGATCGGATCGATCTCGGTGATGATCACGCGGCAGCCCTGGCCCTTGAGCGCCTGCGCGCAACCCTTGCCGACGTCGCCGTAGCCGAAGACGACGGCGACCTTCGCCGACAGCATCACGTCGCTGGCGCGATTGAGGCCGTCGATCAGCGAGTGGCGGCAGCCGTAGAGGTTGTCGAACTTGCTCTTGGTCGCCGAGTCGTTGACGTTGATGGCCGGGAACAGCAGCGTGTTGGCGGCGGTCATCTCGTAGAGGCGATGCACGCCGGTGGTGGTCTCTTCGCTGACGCCCTTGATGGCGGCGGCGAGCTTCGACCAGGTTCCGGGGCGGGCCTTGAGCTCGCGCCGGAGCGTGTCGAGAATGACGCCCCACTCTTCCGGATCCTTGTCGGGGTTGAACGCCGGCACTGCGCCGGCCTTCTCGTATTCGAGCGCCTTGTGCACGAACAGCGTCGCGTCGCCGCCATCGTCCAGGATCATGGTCGGGCCGCTGCCATCGGGCCAGACCAGGGCTTCGACCGTGCACCACCAATATTCGGGCAGCGTCTCGCCCTTCCACGCAAACACTGGTGTGCCGCGCGGGTTGGCGGGCGTGCCGCCGGTCTCGGGCCGGCCGACGGCGATGGCCGCGGCGGCGCTGTCTTGGGTCGAGAAGATGTTGCAGCTCACCCATCGCACGTCGGCGCCAAGCGCGGTGAGGGTCTCGATCAGCACGGCGGTCTGCACAGTCATGTGCAGGGAACCCATGATCTTCGCGCCGGCCAGCGGCGTCTTGCCGGCATAGCGGGCGCGCAGCGCCATCAGCCCGGGCATTTCGTGCTCGGCGAGACGAATCTCGTTGCGGCCGAATTCGGCGAGGCCGAGGTCGCGGACCTTGAACGGTTCACGGCCGGCCTTCCTGGCCAGGTCAAACGCGTGCGCTTCGTTTACTGCAATTGCCATCACTGTCTCCTTATGATCGCGATGATCGCGAAACTGAAGTTCCGCGCTACCTGTCGCTACCTGTCGCTACCTGTCACTCTTGGCTTTCCTCGCCGTCGCCACAAACAGCGCAGGGCCCTTGGCGGTGTCGTCCGTGGGCAACGGCGTGATCGTGGCCTTCTCGAAGGCCCCGCCTTCCAGATACTTCCTGATCGTCTTTTCCGAGAATCCCAGCCAGACGTGTCCCATTTGCTGCTGGTATTCCTCGCGGTCGTGCGGCAGCATGTCGACAATCAGCACGCGGCCGCAGGGCTTCAGCACGCGGTGGACTTCCGCCAGCGCGCGGGACGGCTCGGGCACGTGATGCAGCACCAGCGCCACGATCGCGACATCCAGCTGCCCATCGTCGATCGGCAGCGCTTCCATGTCGCCGCGCCGGATGTCGACGTGAGCCGCGCCCTTCAGGCGACGGCGGGCGGCCTGCACCATGTCGGTGGAGCCGTCGACCGCGATGACCCTGGCCACGTGAGGGGCGACCAGCTCGCTCACCTGCCCGGTTCCGCAACCGAGGTCGCCGACGGTGAGGCCCGGGTCGATCAGTGCGAGCAGGGCATGGAGATGAAACCGATCGCCGAAGAGCTCCGTGCGCAGGCGATCCCACTGCCCTGACGCCGAGGCAAAGAACGCTTCGGATTTCGATCGGCGGCGGGAGAGCACGCTTTTCAGACGCCGCTCGTCCTGATCGGCGCCGTTGGTGGTCGACACCTGTTCGCGGATGAGCGGCCACAGGCGCTGGGCGCCCGGGTCGAGGTCGCCGAAGACCATGCCGTAGAAACGGCTCGTGCCGTCCCGCCGCGACACCACCCACCCATCGTCGGCCAGGGTCTTCAGGTGACGGCTGACGGTGGATTGCGGCAGCTGGAGCACGGAGCAGATCTCGTTGACGGTCAGCTCGTGCCGTTCGAGCGGCAGGAGCATCCGGCACCGGATGGGGTCGGCCAGCGCGGCCATGTGGTCGAGAATCTGGGTGTTCATGTTACTGGCCGGCTTGAGGCTTAAGGCTTGAGGCTTGAGGCTTGAGGCTTGAAAAACCCCAAGTCCCAAGCCCCAAGCCAAGTATCAATCCGTTAATCCGGATGGAAGGAACAATAACAGTTCCGGTAAGCGGCCGTCAAGTAGTGGCAGTATCGAGGACATGCGAAACCGCGCCTTCGTCCTGACCGTCCTGCTGGGCTTGCCGCTCGTGGCGCTCGGCGCTGCCGACGACGAGAAGTACTGGGCGCAGTGGCGCGGTCCCTACATGACCGGGGTCTCCAACACCGCCAAGCCGCCGGTCGAGTGGAGCGAGACCAAGAACATCCGGTGGAAGGTCGAGATTCCGGGCCGCGGATCGGCCTCGCCGGTGGTGTGGGGCGACCGCATCTACCTGCTCACCGCGGTTCCGGCCGGCGTCTCGGGCCCCGCCCAGCACCAGCCGCGCGGCGGGCTGCCGCAACGCGGGATGCATCAGTACAAGGTAATGGCGATCGATCGCAAGACCGGCAAGACGGTGTGGGAGCGCGTGGCCCGCGAAGAAGAGCCGCACGAAGCGTCGCATCAGGACAACGGCACGTGGGCGTCGAGCTCCGCGATCACCGACGGCACGAGCGTGTTCGCCTACTTCGAGTCGCGCGGCCTGTATGCCTACGATCTGAACGGCAAGCTGCTCTGGCAGACCGACTTCGGCGACAAGCGGATGCGCAACCAGTTCGGCGAGGGCTCCACGCCCGCGCTGCACGGCAACTACCTCGTCGTGGTGTGGGATCACATCACCGGCCCGTCATTCGTGGTGACGCTCGACAAGCGGACCGGCGAGGAAGTGTGGCGCGCCAACCGGGACGAGATGGACACGTGGGCCACGCCCCTCGTCGTCGAACATGGCGGGCGCGCGCAGGTCGTCGTCAACGCGATGAACCGGATCCGGAGCTACGATCTTGAGACCGGCAAGATCGTGTGGGAGGGCCCGGGCACGACCATGAACGTCATTCCGTCGCCGGTCTCCGGACTCGGCATGGTGTTCGTGATGAGCGGATTCCGTGGCAACAACCTGAAGGCGATCAAGCTGGCCGACGCCAAGGGCGACATCAGCACCACCGGGGCAATCGCGTGGCAGCTCGATCGTGACACTCCGTACGTGCCGTCGCCGCTGCTCTACGGCAACATCCTGTACTTCCTGAAGACCAACAACGGATTGCTGTCGGCGTATGACGCGGTCAGCGGCAAGCCGCACTACCAGGTGCAGCGGCTGCCGAAGGCGCCCGAAGTCTTCGCCTCGCCGGTCGGCGCCGACGGCCGGGTCTACATCACCAGCCGCGACGGCGTGACGATGGTCCTCAAGCACGGCCCGGCCTACGAAGTGCTGGCCGAGAACACGCTGGACGACGGGTTCGACGCCTCGCCGGCACTGGTCGACGGCGAAATCTTCCTCCGCGGCTATAGATACCTGTACTGCATCGGCGGATAGGGGTCTGGCACCTTAACATCGAAAACGGCGCAGATTTTTCACTTCGCGATCGGCGCCGCGCGCAAAGTTCTCGATCTTGCCGCGCCCTTGTGGATGAACTGTGCATGGTCTCCGAATTGCGTACTGCACGCGCCGGAGGGTTCCCCATGCCTCGATCTCGCAGATTCTCACCGCCCAATAGCGTCCACCACATCCTCAACCGCGGAAACGATCGCCAGTGTCTATTCGATTCCCCGGAAGAATTCGAGGAATTCCTCGACATCGCGCGCTGGGCCAAGACGCGAAAACCGATCCGAATAGTTGCGTACGTGCTCATGCCCAACCATTGGCATTTTGTCGTCTGGCCCGAGGAGGAGCACTCCATTCGGAAGTTCATGCATCTTGTCGGTACCACCCACGCCGTACGGCGGCGAGGTCTCACGAAGACGATTGGACAGGGACACATCTATCAAGGCCGGTATCACTCGTTCATCATCGACTCTGAGACCTATTGCTACCGCGCGCTGCGCTACGTCGAGGCGAACCCCGTCAGGGCGGGGCTGGTCGACACCGCACAGCAATGGCACTGGTCAAGCCTTGCCGAGCGATTGGGAAACGACCGAGGCCTGCTGGATCCGGGTCCCGTCCCCTTACCTGACGACTGGGCGAAGACGGTTGACGAAGCCCTGCCGCAGGAGTTCCTTGACGATATTCGCAAGAAACTGCGGATTCATGGCAAACGAATCGTACTAAAGAGGCGGTGAGATCGCAGGAACTGCGCGGATTTCGATGTTAAGGTGCCAGACCCCATCCCCTGCAACCTTTTCCGGGGCTTGTCCGTCTATGTGCCTTGAGCGTATAGTCGCCACGCACCTATGGACAAGTTTCGACCCGAGACCTTCCTTCCCCTGACGCCGGTCGCCTTCGAAATCCTGCTGGCGCTGGCCGACGGCGAGCGCCACGGCTACGGCATCCTGCAAGAAGTGGAATTCCGCTCCGGTGGCGCGGTGTCCCTGCATGCGGGCACGCTGTACCGGGCCCTGGCGCGGCTGCTCGAAAGCGACCTCATCGACGAGCTGAGCGAATCACCCGACGCGAATGCCGACGAGCGGCGGCGCTACTACCGCCTGACCCCGAGCGGCATCGCCGTGGCCCGCGCCGAGGCGGCGCGGCTCGAGGGCCAGGTCGCCGCCGCCCGGGCCCGCCGGCTGCTGAAAGGCGCGCGCGTGTGAACCCGCCTTCGCCAAGGCTTCGGCGGGCAGGCTTGGGCCGGTCGAGGATCGCCGAGACCCTGTTCAGCCTGGCGCTGCTGGCGTACCCGCGCGCGTTCCGCCGCCGCTTCGGCTCCGAGATGCGCCAGGGCTTCCGCGCCCAGCAGCGCCTGGCGTTCGGCGCGCTCGTGGCTAGCGGGCTCGCGGAGCGATGGGCGGCGATGGTGCGCTGGTCCTTCTTCCCCACTTTCACGCCCCACTTGTACGAACCCTCAGGGAGACACTTCATGTTCTGGGACACCCTTCGCGCCGACCTTCGCCACACCCTGCGGCTCGCGGTGAAGACGCCCGTGTTCACGGCGCTGACGATCCTCGCGCTGGCGCTCGGCATCGGCGCCACGAGCGCGATCTTCGCGGTGGTGAACGGGGTGCTCCTGCGGTCCCTGCCGTATCGCGACACCGATCGGCTCGTGAACCTCTGGAGCAACATGACGCAAGAGGGACGGCCGCGCAACCCGATGTCGCCGGCGAACTTCCTCGACTTCCAGAGGATGAACACCACGCTCGACGGCCTCGAGGGTTACTTCACGTTCGTCACCCCGCGCGAGCTGCAAACCGACACCGGATCCGAGGCCGTGTTCTCGGTGCTCGTCACGCCGAACATGTTCAACATGCTCGGCCGATCGGCGGCGGCTGGCCGCACCTTCGCGGTCAACGAGCCGCAGGGCGCCGTGATTCTGAGCGACGGGTTCTGGAAACGCCGCTTCGGCGGTGACCCCGCGATCGTCGGGCGCACGCTGCCCGTCTCCGGCGAGTCGTTCCAGGTGATCGGCGTGATGCCGCCGGACTTCGTGTTCCCCTACGGCGGCATGCTCGGCCCGAGCGGCTTCACGCGCGTGCAGCGGGTCGACATGTGGATCCCGATCCAGTTTGCCGGCCCGCACGCGCTGGCCAACCGCATGCTGACGCAGTCGGGACAGATCGTCCGCAACGTCCACTGGTTCGGCGCCGTCGGCCGGCTCAAGCCGGGCGTGTCGCCGCAGCAGGCCGAAGCCGACCTGAAGACCATCGCCGCCCAGCTCGAACAGACCTACCCAACCACCAACAAGGGCTGGAGCGCGACGGTGGTGCCGACGATGGATCAGACGGTCGGGTCGATTCGGCCGGCGCTGCTGATCCTGCTGGTGGGGATTGGCTGCGTGCTCATCATGGCGTCGGTCAACGTCGCCAACCTGCTGCTGGCACGCAGCATCGCTCGCGAGAAGGAGCTGGCCACACGCGCCGCGCTCGGCGCCGGCCGCGCCCGGATTGTCCGGCAGTTGCTGACCGAAAGCGTGCTGTTCGCCGTCGCCGGCGGCGTGGTCGGGATGCTGATCATGTGGTGGAGCATCCGGGGGCTGGTCGCCCTCGCGCCCGCGGACCTGCCGCGCATCGGCGAGGTCAGCGTCGATTGGCGGGTGCTGCTGACCGCCGCCTTTACGACGATGATCACCGGCGTGCTCGTCGGCCTGCTGCCCGCCTTCAGCTCGGCCAACGTCAATCCGCAGGCCAGCCTGCAGGATGCCAGCCGCGGCACGGTCGGCGGCGCGCGGCGCCGCCGCGCGCGTGCCGGCCTGGTCATCGCGGAGGTGGCGCTCGCCGTGGCCCTGACCACCGGCGCCGGGCTCCTGCTCCGCAGCTTCGTGTCGGTGATGAACATCAATCCCGGCTTCGAGACCGAGCACCTGCTGACGTGGCAGATGAACATCCCCGATCGGCTGACCTCGGCCAACGACCGCGTGGCGTTCTACCGCGACTTCTTCGAGCGCATGGCAGCGCTGCCCGGGGTGGTGTCGGTCGGCGGCACCACGCGCGTGCCGCTGGGCAGCACCTCGGTGACGACCACCGTGCAGATCGACGGCCGGCCGGTGCCCGTGACCGAGCAGCCGGAGGTCCAGTTCCGCCGCGCCATGCACGACTACTTCGGCGCGATGGGGATCCCGATCATCCGCGGCCGCAGCTTCGGCGCCGAAGACGGGCTGCTGGCGCCGGGCGTCGCGGTGATCAACGAGACGATGGCGCGCCGCCTGTTCCCGGATCAGGATCCGATCGGCCAGCGCGTGCGCACCGGCCCGAACGCCACCGGCCCGTGGACGACGATCATCGGCGTGATCGGCGACATCCGCCACGGCGGCCTCGAAGTGGTGCCGGAGCCGGAGATGTACATCACCTACCTCCAGGGTCCGCCGGTGTCGCCCTTCATCGTGCTGCGCACCACGGGTGATCCGGCGGCGTTCGCGGAAACCGTGCGCGCCGAGGCGCGCCGAATCGACAAGGACCTGCCGCTGTACGACATGCGCACCATGTCGACGCTGCGATCCGAATCGGTGGCGACGCGCCGGTTCATCCTGCTGCTGGTGGTGGCCTTCGGCGTGCTCGCCCTCGGGCTTGCGGCCATCGGCGTCTACGGCGTGATGTCGCTGGTCGTCAGCGAGCGCACCCGCGAGGTCGGGGTCAGGCTCGCGCTCGGCGCCGAGCCGTCACAGTTGCTGCGGATGATCGTGATGCAAGCGGCCAGGCTTGCCGCCGTCGGCGCGGCCATCGGCGTGGTGATGGCCCTGGCGGTGGCGCCGCTGCTCGACAGCCAGCTGTACGGAATCGGCTCGACCGACCCGCTGACGTTCATCAGCGTGCCGCTGGTCCTGCTCGCGATTGCGACGCTGGCGGCGCTGGTCCCGGCGCGCAAGGCGATGCGAATCGACCCGCTCGCGGCGCTGCGAATCGACTAGGACTCGGGCCTTCGGCCCACGTGGGACCCGGCGCTTCGCGCCTCGTGCGAGTCGCTCGCTTACGCTCGCTCCTGGGACTCACTACGTTCGTGGGAATCGCCCACGAGGGCCGTCAGGCCCGAGTCCTACGACGAGCGACGCGAGGCGTCCCACGAGCGGCAGAGCCGCGAGTCCGACGAGGCGCGGCGCGCCGAGTCCTACGCGAGCTCACCTTCCAGGCTAGTCACCAGGTCATCCAGCTGCCTGACTACGGCGCGCACGGTTTCCGGTTGTGACAGGTCCACCCCGGCCCGCCCGAGCAGCGTCATCGGGTGATCGCACCCGCCCGACCGCAAGAGGTCGAGATAGCGCGCGACCGCCGCCTTCCGGGCGGCGGCGTCGGCGCCGCCGATCGCCTCCATCAGCTTCGCCGTCGACGCGAAGCACGTCGCATACTGGTAGACGTAGTACGGCGACTGGAAGAAGTGCGGAATCCGGGCCCACGTGTGCTGGACCCGCGGATCCGCCGACAGCGCGTCGCCCCAGTACTCCCCGAGCAGCCGCGCGTAGATGCCGCTCAGGGTCTCGGACGTGATCGGCTGGTCGCGCTCGACGAGGCGATGGGCCTCGAGCTCGAAGTCCGCGAACAGCACCTGGTTGTAGAACGTGCCGGCGATGCCGTCGATCGCATGCTGCAGCAGCACGATGCGCTCTTCCCTGGTGTTCGCCCGCGCCAGCATCAAGTCGAGCAGCAGCGCCTCGTTGAGCGTCGACGGCACCTCGGCCACGAAGATGGTGTAGGCCGCATAGACGAACGGCTGCGTTTCGTGCGACAGCAGGGTGTGCATCGAGTGGCCGAGCTCGTGCGCGAGCGTGAACACGGCGTCCAGCGTGTCGTTGTAGTTGAGCAGCATGTACGGATTGGCGCCGTAGACCGGGGCGGAATACGCGCCGCTGCGCTTGCCCTGGTTTTCGTAGACGTCGATCCACCGGTCCGCGAACGCCGTGCGGACCCGCGTCTGATAGACCTCGCCAAGCGGCGCGACGGCCTCGACGATCCGCTCGAGCACCTCGTCGTACTTGTAGTGTTCCTGGAAATCCACGAGCGGCACGAAGGCGTCGAAGACGTAATAGTCCGTCAACCCGAGCACGCGCTTCCGCAGCTGGTGATAGCGGCGGAACGGCGCGACGCCCGCCTTGGCCTCGTGGATCAGGTTCTCGACCACGCTGGTCGGGATCGCGTTGCCGAACAGCGCCGCATCCAGCGTCGTCGCGTAACCCCGCGAACGGGCCTCGAACCAGTCCCGCTGCATGACGCCGTTGTAAATGGCGGCGTAGGTGTTGAGGCTGGCCGTATACGTGTCGTACAAGGCTTCATACGCCGCGCGGCGATCCGCCTGTGACCGGCACGTGGCCAGCAGTTTCCGGTACTGCCCGTAGCTCACCTGCGTCGATTCGCCCGACGACAACGTGATGGTCGGAAACCGCGCATCGGCGGTCGACAGCGCCGCATACGCGTCTTTCGGCACGCTACCCAGCCGCTCCGACAACGACAGCAGGCGTTCACCCTGCGGGTCGAGCACGTGCGCCTGCAGGCGAAACACCTCTTCGACGGCGAAGCGGTAGACGGCCAGCTCGGTCGACCCGGCCATCCACTGGCGCACGGTGTCGAGCGGCAAGCGCAGCAACTCGGGATTGAACCAGGACGTCGCCTGCTGCCACCTGGCAATCAGCAACTGCACGCGCTGCCGCCGCGCGTTGATGGTGTTGTTGCGCTGATCTTCGTCGTACTGCAGCGAGGGGTAGTACCAGACGCGATAACTCAACTGGCCCAGTGCGTCACGGTCGCGCAACGCGCGCAGGAGTTGTTCGCTGCCCCGCGAGAGCGTGCCCTCGTAGGCCTTGTACTCCTCGATGCCGCGGTCGAGCTCGGTGAACGCCGCTTCCCACGCATCCCAATCGGGAAAGATCGACGAAAGGTCCCACGTGTATTTCGGATCCAGACTCTCACGGAGGGGGACCGTCGTCGCGGCAACCGGGGCCATGTGTGGTCGATCATATGGCAGGCGGGCGGGTTCGCGTATCATCGGAAGATGGCCGACAATCGACAGTCCGGCTGGCCGAACGCGAGCGCTCGCCCTTCCGCTCCGGACACGCGCCCCACGTATGGCGAATTGGAGAAACGGCTGGGGGAGATGGAAGCGCTGTGCCGCGACATCTACGTCGTCGCCGCCGAAATCGGCTTGCCGCGCCCGCTCTTGAACCGGCTGTTCGTGATCGCGGGGCAGGGCGCGCCGCCGCAGGCCTTTGCCCTGGACCCGGCGGCGGCGCTGGCGCAGGCGACCACCCGCGACGCCGCTCCCGAGCCCGCCGCGGCGCCGGCGGCGCTGCCGCCGCTCAAGCGCCGGCGCACCGTGCTGATCGTGGACGACGATCCACTCATGCTCGAGGTGATCGGCCGCATTCTCTCGAAGGAGAATTACGAGTTGATCCGGGCGGCCTCGGGCGCCGAGGCGCTCGAGCGGCTGGACCGCGTGACGTCGCTCGACCTGCTCATCGCCGACGTCGCAATGCCCGAGATGACCGGGCCGCAGCTGGCCGACCGCGTGCGCGAGAGCTTCCCCGGGGTTCCTGTGCTCTTCCAGACCGGCTTCAGCGACCTGCTGTTCGACGAGCGGCCGGCCCTCGACCATCAATCCGCGTTCCTGGAGAAGCCCTTCACCCGGCGCGGCCTGATCGAGGCGGCGCGCATGGTGATGTTCGACACGCTCAAGCCTGCAGAATAGCGGCCAGCTCCCCTGGCGTCGGTCCGATCTTCTGGACGAAACGGGGCCGCTTCACTGTCGCCGCCAGCGCCTCGGGCAGGGGCACCGTCGCTCCGGTTGCCCGCTCGACCACGTCGCGAAACTTCGCCGCATGCGCGGTGGCGAGAAACAGCGACGCGCCGGCGGCGAGCGCCCCAAGGTAGGCAATGGCCGTGTGCGGATCGGCCGTGTAGTTGTAGCGGCGAGACAACTGCGCGATCGCGCGCGTCACCTCGTCATCCGTATGGACGCTCGACGCGATCAGCTCGCGCATCGCGTGCCGATCGCCGCCGAACAGCCACTGCAGCCGCTCGAAGTTGCTCGGGTTGCCGACGTCCATCGCGTTGGCCAACGTCGGCACCGAGGGCCGCGGCTCGAACCGGCCCGTCGCCAGGTACCTCGGCACCGTGTCGTTCACCGTGGTCGCCGCGGCGAAGCCCGCGATGGGCGCGCCCATCTTCCACGCCATGACGCCGGCCACGAGATTGCCGAAGTTGCCGCTCGGAACCGAGATCACCACGCGCGTTCCCGCCGGCGCGTGCAGCGCAGCATAGCCGTAATAGAACATCTGCGGGACCAGCCGGCCGAGGCTGATCGAGTTGGCGGAGGTCAGCTTCACGCGACGCCGGAGCGTGTCGTTCGCGAACGCGTTCTTCGCCAGCCGCTGGCAATCGTCGAAGCTGCCGGACACGGCCACCGCCGTGACGTTCTCGCCAAGCGTCGTGAACTGTGCCTCCTGGACGTCGCTGACCTGGCCATCCGGATAGAGCACCACGACCCTCGTGCCCGGCACGCGAAAGAAGGCCTGCGCTACGGCGCTGCCCGTGTCGCCCGAGGTGGCGACGAGCACGGTCAGCGGCTCGGCCGCGTCGTGCACGAGCGCCATCAGCCGCGCCAGCGTCCGCGCCCCGAAGTCCTTGAACGCGAACGTCGGCCCGTGGAAGAGCTCGACGACGCTGAGCTGCTGGTCGAGGCGGACGATGGGAACCGGGAAGTTGAGGGCGCCGGCGATGAGGCCGTGCAACTCGGCGGTCGAGAATTCGTCGCCGATGAGCCGCTCCGCCATGGCCGCCGCAACCTCGGGAAACGGCCGGCCGCGCAGCGCCTGCCACCAGGCGTCCGGACACCGGGGAATCACGTCGGGGACGTAGAGCCCCCCATCCGGGGCGAGGCCGGTGAGGACGGCTTCCCGGAACGGAACCGCAAGTGACTGTCCACGCGTGCTGATGCAGATCACGATCGTTCCTCACACGGGTTCCCCACGACGGTTCTACACGAGGGTTCTTCACGGGGGTTCTTCATCGCACGAACCTTCGTGCCGAACCCCCGTGAGGAACCTCCGCGGGGAACGATCGTGAGGAACCTTCGTGAGGAACCATTAGGTGATTATCCGGGCGCCCTGCCGTCCGACCATCGACACCCACAGGTCTGCGCCAACCGTGTTCTCGCCATCGAAGGCGCGCGCCATCGCCTCGCCGGCCCGCTTCGCCTCGTCCAGCGAATTGGCCAACGCGAACATTGACGGGCCCGAGCCTGACAGGCTGCATCCCAGCGCGCCGGCCGCGAGGGCGGCCGCCTTGACCGCGAAGAAGCCTGGGACGAGCACGGCACGCCGGGGTTCGGCGATCACGTCCTCGAGCGACCGCGCGAGCAGCGCGCGATTGTTGGTGAAGAGCGCGGCGACGAGCGCGCCGACGTTGCCCCACTGGCGGACGGCGTCCCGAAGCGGCACCGTGTCGCCGAGCAGGGCGCGGGCGGCGCCGGTCTGGATGCCGAGATGCGGGTGCAGCACCGCGCACGAGAGCCCCTCCGGCACCGGCAGGCGGACGATGTCGGG
>MELE01000174.1:44059-46005 GCA_001768615.1 Acidobacteria bacterium RIFCSPLOWO2_12_FULL_67_14b
TGAACCCGCCATACAGCGAGGGCGCGACATTGTCGGGATGGGACGCGCCGCAGCCGGCCTCTTCGCCGGCCATCGCGCACGCCAGCAGCACGTCCATCGGGGCGGGCCGGCCCAGCAGTTCGTTGACGGCGACAACTGCGGCAACGGCACTGGCACCGCTGCTCCCCACGCCGCTCTCGAGCGGCAGGCCCTTGTGGACGGTCAGCGTGACGCCGCGCGTCGTCTCGAGCGCCCGCAGCAGCGCCAGCGCGGCCGCCCCGGCGGTGTTTTTCGACGGATCGAGCGGCAACCGGCCGCCATCCCCATGGACGGCGTCGATCCGGACGCCCGGATCGTCCTTCTGGCCGGCAATCACGATGTCGCCGGGCTCGTGCATGGCGAAGCCCAGGACGTCGAATCCACAGGCGACGTTCGACACCGAGCCGGGGGCGTAGGCGGCAATCATGCCGCCAGGACCGGCACCGGCGCCCCGTCGGAGCCGATGGCCACCAGGACGACTTCGGCTTCCGTCACCATGACGCGCTCGCCCTGGCCGGCGCCCCAGCGTTCGGCCTCGACGAGCACCTTCACGGTAATCGACGTCCGTCCCACCCGGACCGTCTCGGTGAAGAAGTTGACGAGGTCGCCCACGAAGACCGGCGCGTGGAATTCCACGGCGTTCATGGCCTTGGTGACGTAGCGATGCGTCGCCGTTTTCCGCGCCTCGACCGCCGACGCCAGGTCGATATGGGAGAGGATCACGCCGCCAAAGATGGTCCCGAGGGCGTTGGTGTCTTTCGGCAGCAGGAGGACCTTGATGGCGGGAACCCGGTCGGGCATGGTTGAAGCTTAACGCTCCGGCTGAAGCCGGCGCCTACAGTTTTTTGCGAACCAGTCGAAAAAAACGAACCAGGTTCGTTTATTCTGTTGAACCAGAAGATGAGCACAGTTGCAGGCGGACGCCTGATTGCCGGCACCAGCCCCGGAAGCACGCCGTGGTCGGCGACCGAAGCCGCGGAGCTGTACGACGTGCCCCGATGGGGTCAGGGCTACTTCTCGGTGAGCGCGCAGGGCCACCTGCAGGTCCATCCCACGAAGGAACCGGGGCGGGCGGTCGATCTCAAGCGGCTGGTGGATCGCCTCCAGCTGCGCGGGCTCGCGGTGCCGATCCTCCTGCGGTTCACCGACATCCTCAAGCACCGCCTCGGCGAGATCCACGGCGCCTTCCAGAACGCCATCGGCCAGAACCAGTACCAGGGCAAGTACTGCTGCGTCTACCCGATCAAGGTCAATCAGCAGCGGCAGGTCGTGGAGGAAGTGCTGAACTTCGGCCGCCAGTACGGCTTCGGCCTCGAGGCTGGCAGCAAGCCGGAGCTGCTGGCCGTGGTGGCGCTGGCCAACAACGACACGCCGATCATCTGCAACGGCTTCAAGGACTACGAATTCATCGAGATGGCGATGCTGGCCCAGAAGATGGGACGGCAGATCATCCCGGTGGTCGAGAAGTACACCGAGCTCGAGCTGGTGCTCGAGTACGCCGAGAAGGTCGGCGTGCGGCCGAACATCGGCATGCGGGTGAAGCTGGCGGCCCGCGGCTCGGGCCGCTGGCAGTCGTCGGGCGGCTACCGCTCGAAGTTCGGGCTCACGGTCACCGAGATCCTGCGCGGGTTCGACGAGCTGAAGAAGCGCGGCATGGAAGACTGCCTGCAGCTGCTCCACTTCCACCTCGGCAGCCAGATCACGCACATCCGCATCATCAAGGCGGCGCTGAACGAGGCCGCGCGCGTGTACTGCGGGCTGGCCAAGGGCGGCGCCGGCCTCAGGTTCCTCGACGTCGGCGGCGGCCTCGGCGTGGATTACGACGGCTCGCAGACCAACTTCGAGTCGTCCATGAACTACACGCTCCAGGAATACGCCAACGACGTCGTCTATCACGTGCAGACGGTGTGCGACGAGGCGGGCGTGCC
>MELE01000175.1:0-278 GCA_001768615.1 Acidobacteria bacterium RIFCSPLOWO2_12_FULL_67_14b
AAGGGGTACAGGGCCTGGCCGCTTTCGACGTAAGGGGTACAGGGCCTGGCCGCTTTCGACGTGGCGATCGACCTCGTGCTCACGAGCCCGCTCGTGCGCGCCCGCGAGACCGCCACGCTGCTGGCCTCCGGCCTCAAGCCCAAGCCCGGCATCGAGCCGATCGAGGCCCTGGCGCCCGGCGGCCGTCACGTCGCCGTGATCGAAGCGATCAAGTCGCACGGCAAACGTCACCGCCGCCTGGCGCTCGTCGGCCACGAACCCGACCTCGGCGAGCTGGC
>MELE01000175.1:320-8145 GCA_001768615.1 Acidobacteria bacterium RIFCSPLOWO2_12_FULL_67_14b
GGGCGCCGTCTGCCTGATCGACGTCGACAGCGCCACTCCTGGCGGCCCCGGCACGCTACGCTGGTTCCTCACGCCACGGGCGCTGCGCGCGCTGGCGTCGCAGTAGGGCGCCCGCCGGTGCCGGCCCGCCGCGCCACTGTCATCATCAATCCCATCGCCGGGCGAGGCCGCTCCAGGACGATCGACTCCTGCGCGACGCTTGCCCGCTCGGTCCTCGGCGCGCGCGGGTTTGCCGCCGATGTGCGCGTGACCGGCGGCCCGGACGACGCCCACCGGTTTGCCGCCGAGGCGTTACGGGACGGGACGGATCTCGTCATCGCGTGGGGAGGTGATGGCACCGTCAACGGCGCCGGCGCCGCGCTGGCCGGCTCCCGCACGCCCCTCGGCATCATCGGCGGCGGATCGGGCAACGGCCTTGCGCGCGAGCTCGGCCTGCCGCTCGATCCGGCCGCGGCCCTCGAGGTGGCGGCCACCGGCGCGACGCGCGCGATCGATGCCGGCGAGCTCAACGGATCGCTGTTCTTCAATGTGGCCGGCATCGGCCTCGACGCCTGCATTGCCGGCCGGCTGGCCGCGGCGAATGCCAGGCGCGGGCTGCTCGGGTACGTGTTGGCGACGTTGGCCGAGATGCCCGCGTACAAGCCCAGCGAGTACTCCGTCGTCATGTCCGATCTGGACGCTGCCGATCGGTGGGCGCCCCTGCGGACGCACGCGCTCTTCATCGCGATCGCCAATTCGCGCCAGTACGGCCAGGGCGCGCAGATCGCGCCGCTCGCGAGCCTCGACGATGGCGTGATGGACATCGTCGTGGTGAAGCCGCAGTCGCTCTTTCGCATCGCCTCGCGGCTGCCGGCGTTCTTTCGCGGCACGTTGCGCGAAGACGACACGGTGCTGATGCGGACCGCCTCGAACGTCGACATCACGTCGACCACGCCGATTCGTTTTCACGTGGACGGCGAGCCGCGCGAAGCGGCCACGACCCTGGCGCTGCGCACGAGACCCCGGGACCTGCTCATCCGTGTAAGACACTGACCCATAACGATCGCGATAAGTGACCTGCGCGCGAAGGGCTGGGCTGAGGTTACTTCTCAGTCTCAATAAACTTGTAGCCGAGTCCCACGACCGTTTCGATCTGCCTGCCGGCGGCGCCGAGTTTTGCCCGCAGGCGCCCGACGTGCACGTCCACCGAGCGGGTTTCGATGATCCGGTCGTAGCCCCACACGCGTTCGAGCAGGCGATCCCGCGAAAGCACGCGGTTGCGGTTTTCCACCAGGTAGCGCAGCAGTTCGAACTCCCGGCGCGTCAGGCGAACCGGCTGTCCGTCGACCGTGATCGACACCGCATCGAAGTCCGCCACCAGGTGCTCACCCCGGTACACCGGCGGCGCCGCGGCTTCGTCGGGCTTGCCCCGACGAAGGACCGCGCGCACCCGGGCGGCGAGCTCGCGCGGGCTGAACGGCTTGGTCACGTAGTCGTCTGCGCCGGCATCGAGTCCGATCACGCGATCGCTTTCGCTCGCGCGCGCCGTGAGCATGATGATCGGCGTGCGTGCCGTGCCGGGCCTGGTGCGCAGCAGGCGGCAGACCTCGAGCCCGCCGAGGACGGGGAGATTCAGGTCGAGCACGATGAGGTCCGGCGGCTGTTCGCTGGCCGCCCTCAACGCCTGGTCGCCGCTGGCGGCCACCTCGACGATGGTGTCGCCGCCGCGTTCGAGGGTGTGCTTCACCAGGCCGGCGATGTCTTTTTCGTCCTCGACCACGAGTACGCGGGTCTTGTCGGTGCGGTGGGCGACGCCGACGGGTCGTGGGCGTGGTGGCATCTGTGCGGCCGGTTCCATCGAGGTACAGGGTATGCACTGGAGGTTTCCCGGTCATGACGGGGAGGTTAAATGTGGGTTACCAAAGGGCGGCGCATTGCCGATTGTCGATTTAGCGAGTGTCACGATTGTTTGGTGATTGGGTGATTTGCGCATTGTGCGATTGGGGATTGAGCGATTGAGCGATTGAGTGATTGAGTGATTGAGTCCTCTCACCGATCGTGGGGAGCGCGGGTCTTTCGGCCCTCTCGGTCCGGCTTTCCGCGACCGCTGGACGCGGTCTTTCGAGACGACGAGAAGATTGCCACCAGCTCGGAGGCTTCCTGCTGTAGCGCATGGAAGGCGGGACCAGATGCCAATCGCGTCACGGCGAGCTTGTGCAGCCAGCCGACGCACTCGTCCGCCTCTTCGAGCGTGATCGAGAGCTTGGCGATGAATTGTTTACGGCTCTGGGCGCGGCAGGCGGCGTGGTAGTTGGAGGCAACCGACGTTCCCGCGTCGTGGAGTTGGGTGAGAATCCGCCGCGAGAAGTGATCGGCGGGGAAGTTCCGGCAGAAGTTGATGATGTCCACCGAGAACGCTAGCCAAGCGAGTCCCACGAGGCGCGAAGCGCCGAGTCCCAGGAGCGAGCGTGAGCGAGCGACTCCAACGAGCGGCGAAGCCGCGAGTCTTACCAGAATCCGAGCCACTTCCACCACGCGGCGCCGGCGATGAGCCAGATGAGCATGTTGGCGATCGACACGACGAACCCGACGCGCCACCAGTCCGACCGTGAGACGTAGCCGACACCGAAGAGGATCGGTCCGGTCGTGGTGCCGTAATGGGTGAGGCCCGCCGTCAGGTTGGCCAGGCAGAGCAGGCTGTAGACCGCGAGTTGCACCGGGACGCCGATGCCGATCAGCACCGCCACGAACGGCGGAAACATGGCCAGCATGTGCGCGGTGATGCTGGCGAAAAAATAGTGCGCGTAGAAATAGATGATCAGGATGCCGACGAGCACGACGGGCCAGGGGATGCCGCCAAACATCCCGGCCACATTTTCGGCCAGGACCCGGGTCGAGCCGGTGTCGTTCAACAACTGGCCCATCTTCAGCATGCCGCCATACCAGACGAACACGTCCCAGGCGGACCGCTCGCTCGCCGCCGTCTGCCAACTCATCGTCCCCGTCACGAGCAACACGCCGAGGCCGACCATGGCGACGAAGGTCACGTCCAGCCGATGCCAGGCCGAGGTCATCCACATCACGCCGACGCCGGTGAACACTAACAGCGTGATCCATTCGCGTTGCTGGAGCCGGCCCATCTTCTTCAGCTCGGTTGACGCGAAGATCGGCGCTTCTGGCGTTCGGGTGACCTCCGGCGTCAGCAGGCGATACGTGATCCACGGCACCACCGCGCACGACAGCAGGCCCGGGACAACCGCCGCCGTAAACCAGCTCGCCCACGTGACCTTGACGTTGGTGAGCTTAAAGGCGAGGTCGGCGCCCAGCAGGTTGCTGGCCTGGCCGGTGAGGAACATCGCGCACGCCACGGCCGAGCCCTGATACATCGCCGCCATCAGGAACCCGCCCAGCCGGTTGGCGGTCGCGCCGGGCGTCGAGCCGAACAGCTCGGCGATGCTGCGGCCGACCGGCAGCACCATGCCGGCGCTGCGCGCCGTGATCGAGGGCACTCCCGATGCCAGCGTGACGTCCGTCATCTGCAGCGCGTAGGCCACGCCGAGCGAGGTCTGGCCCACCGCGCGCACGAAGAGCAGCGCAATGCGGCGCGCCAGCCCGCAGTCGAGCATCATCTTCGCGATCAGCATCGCGACGATCACCAGCCACACCGAGGGTTCCGCAAACCCGCCGAGCACGTCGCGCATCGGCGTGCCGTTGGCCACCATCGCGGTGAGGCCGATCAGCACGAGCGCCGACGCCGGCAGCGGCTCGGTGACCATGCCGGCGATCACGCAGATGAAGATGGCGGTCTGCCGCCACCCTTGGGGCGTGATCGTGTCCGGTGGTGGAATCAGGATGAGGACGAGGAAGAGAACGACGAGGGCCGCCAGACCCCGGGCGCGCGACATGCGCGCACAATATATCCTGATGGCGTCTCACATGGGCACCTTCCCCTTCGGCCGGCGCCGCTTCCTGTCGGCGGCGATGCAGACCGCCGGCGCGGTCGCCTTCGCGCGCGCGCCGGCGATTGCCCGCCAGGCCGCCGCGCGGCCCGGCATTCCCTGCGGCACGGCGACCGGCGACGTCACCGGCACGCGCGCGATCGTCTGGAGCCGAAGCGATCGGCCCGCGCGCATGCGGGTCGAATGGTCGACCACGGAATCGTTTCAGAACGTTCGCCGCGCCTCGGCGCCCGCGGCCGTCGCGCGCGAATCGACCGGGCTCACGGCCCGCATCGATCTCGCGGGCCTGCCGCCGGGACAGAAGATCTTCTATCGCGTGCTCTTCGAGGATCTTGCCGATTCGCGCAACCTCAGCCTTCCCGCGGCCGGTTCGTTTCAATCGGCGCCGGATCGCGTGCGCGACATCACGGTGGCGTGGTCGGCCGACACGGTGGGGCAGGGTTGGGGAATCAACCTGGACTGGGGCGGCCTGCGCATCTACGAAACCATCCGCCGCGCCAGGCCCGATGTGTTCATTCATTGCGGCGACACGATTTACGCGGACGCGCCGGTGCCGCCGGAGATGGCGCTGCCCGACGGCACGGTGTGGAAGAACGTCGTCACGCCGGCGAAATCGAAGGTCGCCGAGACGCTCGACGAGTTCCGCGGCAACTACCTCTACAATCTGCTCGACGATCACGTGCGGCGGTTCAACGCCGAGATTCCGCAGATCGTGTTATGGGACGACCACGAGGTGAAGAACAACTGGTTCCCGACGATGAGCCTGGAGGCCGACGCAAGGTACACGATCAGGGATCCGGCCGTGTTGAGCGGCAACGCGCGGCGGGCGTTCCTCGAACACAACCCGCTCCGGCTGGCCGGCGATCGGCCGCCGATCTTCCGAACGGTTCCGTACGGACCACTGCTCGAGGTCTTTGCGCTGGATCTCCGGAGCTATCGCGGCGCGAATTCCGGCAATCGGCAGCCCGCGGCGAGCGCGGCGACCGCGCTCGCAGGCACGTCGCAACTCCAATGGCTCAAGACCGGGTTGAGGGCCTCGAAGGCCACGTGGAAGGTGATTGCGAGCGATCTGCCGATCGGGCTCGTCGTGCAGGATCCGGGCATCGGCTACGAGGCTTTTGCCAACGGGGACCCCGGCCCGCCGCTCGGGCGCGAGCTCGAGGTGGCCGACTTGCTCGGCTTCATCGCCCGCGAGCGGATTCAGAACGTGGTCTGGGTGACCGCGGACGTGCATTACGCTGCCGCGCACCATTACGATCCGGAACGGGCGCGCTTCAAGGGCTTCCGGCCGTTCTGGGAATTCGTCGCCGGCCCGTTGCACGCGGCGACCGGGCCGCCGTTGGCGCTCGACGACACTTTCGGGCCCGAGGTGCGGTTTGTCGGCGTGCCTCCCGGCACGGCGTATCCCGGCCCCGCCGCCGGTCTGCAGTTCTTCGGGATGCTGGCAATCACCGCGGCATCACGCGTGATGAGCGTTCGCCTCCATAAGCTGAACGGCGACACGATCTACGCCGTCGACCTCGAGCCGGAGCGATAAGACAGGAGCTACTCGTCGACTACCAGCCCTGCTCTTCCACGAGCGCGCGCACCCGCACCTCGATCTCGTCGGCAATCTCCCGGACGCGGCCGGCCGGTTGTCCCTTCGGATCCGCAATCGGCCAGTCGTCGCGCCGCGCGCCCGGCACGACCGGGCACTGGTCGCCGCAGCCCATCGTGATCAGCCACTGGGCGGTGCCCGCCAGGGCATCGGTGAGCTTCTGGGGCACCGCGGCCGACAGATCGATGCCGCGATCCCGCATCAGCGACGCCACTTCGGGGTGAACACGCGTCCCGGGTTGGGTGCCCGCCGACACCGCCCGTGCCTTCCGCGGATCGGCGTATCGATTGAAGAGGGCAGCGGCGATCTGCGAGCGGCCGGCGTTGTGCACGCAGGCGAAGAGCACCGTGGTCACGAGGCCTTGCGCGCGACCTGCAGCCGCCGTTCGTCTTTCACGCTCGCCTCCGTGTGCGACAGCGCGTGCAGCGACGCGGCGACCACGGCGGCGACCACCGGGTTGTCCTGCGGCGTGAGGTGGTAGTGCATCCAGATGCCCTGTCGGCGGGCGTCGACGAGCCCGGCCTTCCGCAGGTACGCGAGGTGGCGCGACGCGGTGGGTTGCGGCACGTCGAGGCTGGCGTGGAGGTGGCACACGCAGATCTCCCCGTCACGCAGGAGCGCGAGGATCCGCAGCCGCGTCGGGTCGGCCAGCGAGGCATAGACCTTCGTCAGGGCGTCGAGGTCCTTGATTTTTGGAGCCGGTTTGCTCGAGCAGCAAGAGGTCATATATTCGCCTTGACAAATATATCATGGGTCTATATATTCGCTAAAGCAGATATAAAAGGAGTGGTCATGGATGTGAAGGCGATCGTGAAGGAGAAGTACGGCGAGGCGGCCACGCGGGCGGCCGTGGGCCGGACCAGCTGCGGATGCGGGACGGCCGAGGGCGGCTGTGGCGACCCCATCACCTCGAATCTCTACGACCTGGAACAGCTCGGCTCGCTTCCGGTGGAAGCGGTCGTGGCGTCGCTCGGTTGTGGCAATCCCACCGCGCTGGCCGACCTGAAGGCCGGCGAGACCGTGCTCGACCTCGGGTCCGGCGGCGGCATCGACGTCCTGCTCTCGGCCCGGCGGGTCGGGCCCACGGGGAAGGCCTACGGCCTCGACATGACCGACCAGATGCTGGCATTGGCGCGCGAGAACCAGCGAAAGTCGGGCGTCACCAACGTCGAGTTCCTCCGCGGCGAGATCGAGCACATCCCGCTGCCGGACAACTCCGTGGACGTGATCATCTCCAACTGCGTGATCAACCTCTCCGCCGACAAGGACGCCGTGCTGCGCGAAGCGTTTCGCGTGTTGAAGCCCGGCGGGCGCTTCGCCGTCTCCGACGTCGTCGTGCGCGGCCACGATGTTCCCGCCGAGGTGCGCCGGAGCATGGAGCTCTGGATCGGCTGCGTCGCCGGCGCGCTGGAAGAGAGCGACTATCGAGCGAAGCTGGAGGGGGCGGGGTTTGAGCAGGTCGATGTCGAACCGACGCGCATCTACTCGGTCGCCGACGCGCGGGCGTTTCTGGCAAACGCCGGTCCCGGCCTCATCGAAATGGCCGAGCAGGTCGACGGCCGCTTCATGAGCGCCTTCGTCCGGGCGGTCAAACCCGGTGCCGCATCGGAGCGTTGTTGCGGTCCGACCTGTTGCCAGCCGGGCCAGCAGGCCAATAGCGGCCAATAGGGGGTGGGGCGGACGGCGGAACTAAAGTTCCGCCCTACGCCGCCCTACACCGGTCTTAACTCTGCACTCTTAACTCTTAACTCTTAACTCTTACTTGATGATGGTGCCGCAGGCGATGCGGTCGCCGGCGTTGCCCGCCGGATCGGTCTTCATGTCGTCAGCTGCGGCGTGAATGACGAGCGCCGTGCCGCCGTTGGTGAAGAGCGAGTTGGGGCCCTCGGCCAGCGTGACGTTCGGGTTGGTGATCGTCGCCTTCGCCGTGCCGTCGGCGGCCACCGTGAAGTTGTTCATGTCGCCGGCGTGCGGGCCCTCCGGGTTCTGGAGGCCGTGCTTTTTTGCGGCCGGGTTGAAGTGGCCGCCCGCGCTCGTGAACGGCGGTTCGCACTTCGCCACCGCGTGCACGTGAATCGCGTGCTCGCCGGGCGGCAGGCCCTTCAGGTCCAGGGCGATCGAGATGCCGCCTTTGGCGCCGGCCGAGATCATCGCCATGCCGACGGAATTGCCCTTGGCGTCCTTCAGGTCAACATGTCTGGTCCCCTGTGCCGAAAGGCCCAGGGCGCCGACGGTGCATGCAAGCGCAATTGCTGAAAGTATCCGGGTCATGTGGCTCCTCTAACGTGTT
>MELE01000176.1:0-3555 GCA_001768615.1 Acidobacteria bacterium RIFCSPLOWO2_12_FULL_67_14b
TATGGGGTGAGTGCGACCTACGGGCGTGCGGCAGGGGAAGACGTCGGCGTCTACCCCATCACGGCGACGCTGAGCGCGGCGGCCGGGGTGCTCGACAACTACTCGATCACGAACGCGGGCGCGGCCTTCACGATCGGCAAGGCGTCCTCGACGACGGTCGTGACCTGCGGCGCAGGGCCGTTCACCTACACGGGCGCCGCGCACACGCCGTGCGCAGTGGCGGTGACGGGCGTGGGCGGGCTCGACTTGACGCCGACGCCGAGCTACGCGAACAACCTCAATGCAGGGACCGCGACGGCGAGTTACACCTTCGGGGGTGACGACAATCACACGGGCAGCCGCGACAGCGAAGCCTTCACCATCGGCGAGGCGTCGTCGACGACGCTCGTGACCTGCCCGGCGAGCGTGCCCTACAACGGCGCCGCGCAGACGCCGTGCACGGTGGCGGTGACAGGGGCAGGCGGGTTGAGCCTGGCACCGGCGCCGGTCTACGTGAACAACGTCAATGTGGGGACCGCGACGGCCAGTTACACCTTCGCTGGCGACGCCAATCACACGGGCAGCAGCGATAGCAAGTCGTTCACGGTGAACGACACGCTGCCACCAGTGGTGACGGCAACCGCGAATCCGCCGACACTCCTGTGGTCACCGAACAAGACGATGACGCCGGTCACCGTGAGCGGCACGATCACGGACGTGACCTCGGTGACCGCGTTATTCAATGTGGTGGACGAATACGGCACGATCAAGCCGCAGGAGACCATTACCGTCGCGGCGAATGGGAGCTACTCGTTCGTCGTATTGCTGGAAGCCTGGCGGAAGGGCGCGGATTCGAACGGCCGCGTCTACACCATCAACGTCACCGCCACTGACGCAGGCGGCTGCACAGCAACAGCACAGGCCGTCGTGACCGTGCCGCACAACCAGTAGCCGGCACTCGCGGTTCTCAGGGGCGCCGGCGGCGAGTTGATCGCAGCCGGCGCCCGTTCCTTTTCTACACCCACAGGTCCGCAGATGACGCCGAGATCAACATCAGAGCCGCCGATGACGCCGATCCGTCTGCCAGCGGCGGGCGTGACCGCGGTGTCTGCGGGCCTGGTGACGCGGCGCAGGGCTCCTGCCGCCTCGCTCAGCCGGCTGGCATTCGATCGGCGTCATCGGCGTCATCTGCGGCCCTGGTGATGACGTTCACGTCGTCGGCGTGATCGGCGTCCATCGGCGGCTCTGAGGTCTCGCCTGTTAAGGGGTGTCGCGATCGGGCCACGAGCGGCAACTCCAGCGTCGTTCGGGGTTAATCTGCGCCAAATCTGTGTTTGATCTGTGGCCGCGTTGGTCCGTGGCTAGCGATCAAGCACAACTATCGAAAGCGCGTGCTGGAAGTCACGCTGCGAGAGGGAAAAGAACTGACTCGCCATGATCTCCCGTTCGCAGCCATCGAGGACACGCGTCAGTTCCAAGAACCGTTTTGTCTCGATCGACATTGATGAGGAGTTGGGGCGTCAGGGGGCCACGTTCGAGCTGGCTGATGGGACGCATGGGGAGCTGCCTGCCGATTACGTTCTGTACTACTGCGATCCGACATACGACTGGTCGCCAGCCAACCAGCTCAAACGTACGCTTCGTGACAAACTCGATGCGTCGAAACTCTCCGTCCGGGTGCTGGCGGACCTGGCTGGCTATCGGGTCACCTTCACGCTGAAGCGGAAGCCGGCGGCACAGGCCGCGAACCGACGACTGTCGGGCCATAAGCGGACCATACGCTAGCGTGGAGCCAGCCGCTTGCGGGCATCAGCCGCAAGCGGGTCGCCGGCGACATTCCCCCGCAACTCGAGGTACGACTGGTAGCCCTTAGCCGCGCTGTCGGCCTGGCCGAGGCCGTCCTGCGCCCGGGCCATCCAGTAGGACACGGGGACCAGGTAGCGCAGCGTGGGCACGTCGTTCAGAAAGACCGCCGCAGCCTCTCCTCGCCGAGACAGGCAGGCCTCCATTTCTGCGAGGCCCTCAGCGAACCGCCCGGCTTCGATATACACACGCCCCAGCGTGAAGCGCACCAGCCAGAGATCGGCCAGCGAACGGGCGGCGGTCAGGGCGTCGATGGCCTCGATCAAGCGGCCCTGCTTCAGTGCGATCTCGGCCACCAAGATCGCCCCGAACGCGCGACGGCGCTTCTGCACCTCGGCTTCGAGTCTCTGGGCGAGTTTGCGCGCCTCGGTCTCCTGCCCGAGCGCGATCAGCGCACGCCCGGCGGGTATGACGACGGCTTCGGACGTCGACAGCGCCAGCGCCGCGCGAAGGTCGGGCCCGGCTCGCGCCGGAGCCCCGGTCGCGAGCGCGACCTCCGCGAGCGCCACCAGTTTCTGGGCCTGCTGCGCGGGCTGATTGGCCCTGGCATCGGCGTCGGCGCCTTCGCGCAGCTGCGCGGCGGCCGATTCGAAGTTGCCGTGGTAGATCGCGAGGTCGGCGCGCCCCATCCCCGCGGTCGCGAAGCCGCGCGGTCCGGTCTTCGACATCTCCTCGTACGCGCGCGTCGCCTCGTCAGGCTTCGACCCGATCGCCGCGGCGACGGCCAGGGGCAAGTACGCCATGTCGCGTGGTTGCGCGGCGATGGCGGCTCGGGCTTCGGTGGCGGCCGCGTCGAAGTCGCTCGCATACATGGCGTACAGCGCCAGGTTGGTGCGGTTTCTGGCATTCGGATAGATCTCGAGGGCGCGGCGGCCATTTTCCTGGGCGCGCTTGAAGTCGAGCGTGTTGAAGTACGCCACCCCGAGGTTGTTCCATCCCACCTCATCCGACGGATAGCGCTCGACGAGCGCGCGATAGTTCGTGATGGCCTGCTCGTCGTTGGCGCCGGGCCCGAGATAATACCCCCCGAGGGTCCGGTACTTCTCCCGTTCGGTCATCCGCTCGGTCAGAGAAATCGCCTTCTTGTAGAGCTCCTCGGATTCGCTGGCGCGCCCGAGCGCCCTGGCGCTGACCGCCCAGCCCGAGTAGGCGCGGCCGAAGTTCGGATCGCGCTGGACCGCCTCCTGATAGTGCGTAATTGCTTCACTGAACTTTCCGCCGACGGCAAGCTCCTGCGCGAGCACATACGCTCGGGCCGCTTCGAGGCTGCCGGCGGTGAAGGTTTCGCGTCCCGCATCGGCGCCGCCCGCCGTCGCATCGCCGAGGTCCTGACGCAGCTCGGTGGCCATCTTCCCCACGGCCGTGAGCACGGCTCCCTTGTCGGCCGCGGTCCCCTCGGCCAACGCGACGACTTTCCCATCCGCAGCGTCGATGGCCCGCACGGACATCGCGTACCCGGCCCCGGCCGAGCTGACCGTGCCCGCCAGCACCAGCTTCACGCCGTCGCGCACGGCGACCAACCTGGCCATCTGCTCGTCAAGCCGGCTCCCCGGCTTGATCGCCTCCGCCGACCGCAACGCATCGCGTTGCGGATACGCCGTGATAAAGGTCGCACCCTCGATGCCGAGTCCGAGCGCCTGTTCGACGACGCCGTCGAACACCGGGTCGCCGGTCTTGTTCTCGAAGTCGGCGATGAGTACCGACACCGGCTCG
>MELE01000176.1:3598-19656 GCA_001768615.1 Acidobacteria bacterium RIFCSPLOWO2_12_FULL_67_14b
CCGCCGCCCGAGCGAATCGACAGGACCCATCCGGTGGCGCCGCCGATGGCCACAATCAGGAGGCCCGCGGCCGCCAGTTGCCATTTCGTCCGCGCCGGCGCGTCGTGCACGATCACCTCGTGCACGCCGGATCGGACGTGTCCTTCGGGCGTCAGGTGCTCGAGCGCCTTCACGAGGTCGGCGGTCGACGGGAACCGCGCGTCCGGCGACGGCTGCAGGCACCGCATCACGAGTTGATCGACCGGCTCGGGAATGTCGGGGTTCACCGAGCGAGGTGCGGGCGGCGCTGACTGCAGGCGCGCCAGCAGCTCCGTCATCGGGTTGTCGCGCTTGGCCAGCCGCTGCCGGCCGACGATCATGTCGTACATGATCAAGCCGAACGCGTACTGGTCCGCTCGTTGATCGACCTTCGCGCCTTGCGCCTGCTCGGGCGCCATGTATTCGAGCGTACCGATCACCGATCCCGCCGCGGTTTGCGTGGCGCCGTGCTCGACCGATCGCGCGATCCCGAAATCCATGATCAACGCGTCGCCGCCCTCCCCCTTCGGCAGGTCACGTCCCTGGGCCGCCGAAGCCAGCGGCGAAGGCGACTCGATCATGATGTTCTCTGGCTTCAGGTCCCGGTGGATGACGCCCTTTTCATGAGCAGCCGCCAGCCCCTGCGCGATCTGCTGGCCGATCTGGATCGCTCGCGCAAGGGGTAGCGTGCTGGAACGCCGCAACACCTGTGCGAGCGTCTCCCCTTCCACGAACGGCATCGTCAGGTACTTGATGCCGTCGATCTCGCCGAGGTCGTGGATGCGGACGACGTACTTGTGCGTGACCTGGCGCGCCAGCACCAGCTCCCGCTTGAAGCGCTGCTCGAGCTCTTTCGCGGCGGTCGCATCCGACTGCGCCGCGGGCCTGATCACCTTGATTGCCACGGCGACGCCGAGCTCGTGGTCGAAGGCCTGGTAGACCGCGCCCATGCCGCCGGTGCCGAGCAGCCGGATGATCGTGTAGCGCGGGCCCACCTGCTGCCCCGCCTGGAACGGGCCGTCGTCGGGGCGCACGGGCGGCCGCGGCGAGGGGCTGTCGAGCGAGGTCACCAGGCCCGTGGGGCTGATCGTCGGCGCGTCAACCGCCGGCGCGAGTCCCGCGTCGGTGACCGCGGTGGACCCGCTGCCGGGGTTGGCCGGGCCGGCGCCCGGCAACATCGCCGGATCATCGGTCGCAGCGGGGGCGGAAAACGACGGCTCGCCGATCTGCGTGCCGCAGTTCGGGCAGAACCCGGCCCCGAGGGGGACCAGGCGTCCACACTTCACGCACACCGGGTTTGACGAGCGGCCAATCATTTTCCGTGCAGGACATTATCGCGCAGCCGCCGCTTCCGGGACGGCTGCCAAAGCGGGCAGGCGTTCGTAACTGTAAAAACCCTAGCGGACCCTTAGATCGTAGGCGTAGACGGTGTCCTGATCCCTGATGATCAGCAGCCCGCCCGCCACGATGGGGTGGCTCCACGTCGGGAGGCCGCTCTGCTGCGCCAGCGTGAACCGGCCGTGCTCGCGATACGCCGCGGGGTTGGCTTCGGCAAGCCCGACGACGCCGTCTTCGCTGTAGAGGATCAGGCGGCCGTCGGCGTAGATCAGCGAGCCCTTGCCGACGCTGCGGTCGCGCCACGCCGTCTCGCCGGAGTCGAACTTGAGCGCGGTGAGGATGCTGCTGGAGAACCCGTAGAGGTGATCGCCGACGAGCACCGAGCTGGCGTGGTGGTTGCGCATGTCGCGCGTGAAGTACACCTCGGTGGCGGAGGCGAGGTTGCCCGCCGCGCGCACCTCGAGCAGCGCGGCCCCGGTGCCGTAGTCGGACGACACGAACACGCGGGTGCCGCGGACGATCGGCGTCGCGATGTTGGCGGTGCCGTTGGCGACCTTGTTGTACGACCAGAGCAGCCGGCCGTCGCGCGCGTCGACAGCGAGCGCGCGCTGGCCGGTGAAGAAGACGACCTGCTGCAGGCTCCCCGTCCGCAGCAGCATCGGCGACGAGTAGCCGGCTTCGTCGTTGTGCTGCTGCCACAGCGTGGCGCCGTCGGCCTTGGCAATCGCCACGATCGAGGCGCGCGGGCCGCCGGCGTTCACGAGAATGCGGTCGCCGACGATCAACGGGGATTCGCTGTACCCCCAATAGGGATTCACGCCGCCAAACTTCTGGACGAGGTTGACCGACCAGATTCGCCGTCCCGTCGCGTTCTCGAGACAGGTGAGATCGCCGCTGCCGCCGAGAATGTAGAGGCGATCGCCTTCGACGGTCGGCGTACTGCGCGGACCATCACCGCGATCGTTTTCGAAGCGCCGCCCGTTGAGGTGCTCCCAGACTTTCTTGCCGGTGGCGCGATCGAACGCCATCACGTACTCGTTGCCCGCGCGCGCGCCGAGCGTATAGAGGCGTCCGCCGGAGGTCGAAAACGACGAATAGCCGTTGCCGGCGCCGGTGGTCCGCCACACCTGCGGCGGCCCGCCCCTGGGCCAGTCCTTGAGCAGCCCGGCTTCGGTGGAGATGCCATCCCGATTCGAGCCGCGCCACTGGAACCATTCAGCGGGCTCCGGGCTCCGGGCGCCGGGCGCCGACGCAGGTGCATGCGTTTGCATGGCCGCCGATCCCGAGACAGCCAGAACTACGGCCGCCACGATGGTGCACAGTCGAGCGGTCATTAGTGCCTCATTACATATCATGCCGGGCTCCGGGCTCCGATCCTCACTACGACGGAACCCGGCGCCTGGAGGCCGGGTCTTGCCGATCGCGGAGCCCGGAGCCCGGAGCCCGGTACACAGCTCGTCTGTTAACATCCACGCCTATGAATCGCGCAGCTCTCATTGTTGTGGCGCTCGCCGTCCTGATCGGCGTGGGCGCGTTCTTCATGATGCGTGAGGCCCCGGCACCGGCGCCGCCGCCCGAGACGCGCGCCGCGGCGCCCGCGCCGCCGCCGGCGAAGAAGGAAGAGCCGCCACCCGCGCCGGCCCCCGTGGCCGAAGCGCCCCGTAAAGCGGCGCCGAAGAGGGCCCCGGCGCCCGTGGCCGAGGCCCCGGCGCCGACGCTCGCCACGCTCACGCTCGAATCCGACGTCCCCGGCGCATCGGTGTTCATCGATCGCCAGTTCGTCGGCAACACGCCGCTCACGCTCGACAAGCTCGAGCCCGGCACCAGGCGCGTGCAACTGACGGCGACCGGTTTCGACAGCGTGCAGAAGAGCATCGAGCTTGTGCCCGGCCCCAACGCCATCAGCATTCGCATCAAGGAAGTCAGCCTCAACACCAAGGTCCCCGTCGTCCACAAGCACGGCATGGGGTCGTGCGAGGGCACGCTCACCGCGACGCTCGACGGCCTGCGATACGAGACCTCCAACAAGAACGACGCGTTCTCGCTCAGCTACGCCCAGGCCGAGCAGTTCGCCGTCGACTACCTGCAGAAGAACCTGCGCGTGAAGCAGCGGGGCGGCCGGACCTGGAACTTCACCGACAAGAACGACAACGCCGACGCCCTGTTCGTGTTCCACCGCGACGTGGAAGCCGCCCGCAAGAAGCTGGCCGACGGCTACGCCCCCGTCCGATAACCTGGACCGGAGCCGGATCCCGGAGCCCGGAGCCCGGATCCCGGATCCCGGGGCCCGGAGCCCGGCATTTGCTATCCTAGATCCATGAAACGCATCCTCCTGTTCGTGGCCACCAACCTGGCGGTCATGATCACGCTGTCGATCGTGCTCGGCCTGCTGGGCTTCACCGGCTACATCACCCCGAGCGGGCTCGACTACTCCGCCCTGATGGTGTTCTGCCTCGTGTGGGGCATGGGCGGCGCCTTCATTTCGCTGGCGATGTCGCGCTTCATGGCCAAGATGGCCATGGGCGTGCAGCTGGTGAACGGCCGCACCGGCCAGGCCGAGCTCGACTGGCTGTATCGCACCGTCGAACAGCTGACGCAGAAGGCCGGTCTGCCGATGCCGGAGGTGGGCATCTACGATTCCGGCGAGGTCAACGCCTTCGCCACCGGACCGAGCAAGAGCCGCAGCCTCGTCGCGGTGTCGACCGGCCTGCTGAGCGCGATGCGGCACGACGAGATCGAAGGCGTGCTCGCGCACGAAGTCTCGCACATCAGGAACGGCGACATGGTCACCATGACGCTGATCCAGGGCGTGGTGAACGCATTTGTGATGTTCTTCGCCCGCATCATCGCCAACATCGTCCGGCAGATGGTCGACGAGAAGATCTCGCACATCGTGTTCTTCGTCGTCGCGCTGGTGCTCGACATCGCGCTGGGCGTGCTCGGCATGATGGTCGTGGCCTGGTTCTCGCGCGCGCGCGAGTTCCGCGCCGACGCCGGCGGCGCCGCGCTGGCGGGCAAGCCGAGCATGATCGGCGCGCTCCAGCGCCTGATGCAGAACAAGACGCTGGTCGACACCACGCAGCCCCAGCTGGCAACGATGAAGATCGCCGGCGGCAAGGGCTTCATGGCGCTGGTGTCCACCCACCCCCCGCTCGAAGACCGCATCGCGGCGTTGCAAAAGGGATGATTGGGGACAGGCCCCCGAAATCACACTTCGTCACACATGCGCGACCGGTTCCCAGTGTGATTTCGGGGGCCTGTCCCCAATCATCCTGTCCCCAATCATCCCATGGTCTCTGAAACCGTCGAAGCCGAAGGCCACCTGATCGACTCCGGCAACTTCCAGTCGATCCTCACCACCGTCGTCGAACACGGCTCCGAGTACGAAATTCTTCGCTTCGATGTGGGGCGCAAGAACGAAGAAGGTTCGTACCTTGCGCTGAAACTGACCACCAGCACGCCGGAGCGGTTGCAGGATCTGCTCTCCCGCCTCTCGGTGTTCGGCTGCTTCGTCAAGGGCACGCCCGAGGCGGTGCTGCGTCCCGCCGACATGGACGGCGCGGCGCCCGACGACTTCTACTCCACGACCAATCACCGCACGTCGGTGTTCCTCCACGGCCGGTGGGTGGCCGCCGGCGGGCAGCGGATGGATGCCGCGCTGGTCGTCGACGGCGACCGCGTGACCTGCCGCAAGCTGCGCGACATCAGGAAGGGCGACGCCATCGTCTGCGGCATGCAGGGCATCCGGGTGTCGCCGGACGTCCAGTCGCGCGACCGACCCAGCTTCGGCTTCATGAGCAACGAGGTTTCGTCCGAGCGCCGCGTCGAGACCGCCGTGGCCCGCATCGCCGACATGATGGCCCGCGTCAAGCAGGCGGGCGGCAAGATTGCGTTCGTCGCCGGCCCGGTCGTGGTGCACACCGGCGGCGCGCAGTATTTCTGCGACCTGATCCGCCTCGGCTACGTCGACGTCCTGCTCTCGGGCAACGCGCTGGCCGTGCACGACATCGAGGTGGCGCTGTCGGGCACGTCGCTGGGCATCGATCTGAGCAGCGGGCATCCGGTCGAGCACGGGCATCGCAATCACATGCGCGCCATCAACACCGTGCGCCGCGCCGGCGGCATCGCGCGCGCCGTCGCATCCGGCGTGCTCACCTCGGGCATCATGCACGCGTGTCACACCCGCGGCGTGCCCTATATCCTCGCCGGATCGATCAGAGACGATGGGCCGTTGCCGGAGACGGTGATGGACCTGGTGGCGGCGCAGGATGCGTACGCCGGGGCGTTGAAGGATGTCGAGGTCGTGGTGATGCTCTCGTCGATGCTCCACAGCATCGGCGTCGGCAACATGCTGCCGTCGTGGGTCAAGGTGATCTGCGTCGACATCAACCCCGCGGTCGTCACGAAGTTGTCGGATCGCGGATCGACGCAGACGGTGGGAATCGTCACCGACGTCGGGCTGTTTTTGCACCAGTTGGCCGAAAAGCTCAGGCCCTAGAATTCTTCGTGAGCTTCGTGTTCTTCCCGTTGATGACTATGCACAAGACTCTCGTCTCACCGTCGGTCGTCGCGCAACACCTGCAGGACCCCTCGTGGGTCGTCGTCGACTGCCGCTTCGACCTGGCCAATCCCGCGAGGGGTGAAGAGGTTTATCGCGAGGGGCACATTCCGGGCGCGCGCTACGCGGATCTCGATCGTCATTTGTCCGGAACGAAGACCGGCGCCAACGGGCGCCATCCACTGCCGGCGAGCGACGAGTTGATCCGGACATTCGGCGAGCTCGGCATCGGCCCTCACATCCAGGTGATCGCCTACGACGCCGACAGCGGGATGTACGCCGGGCGGTTGTGGTGGATGCTCCGGTGGATGGGCCACGATGCGGTGGCCGTGCTCGACGGCGGCCTCGCGCGGTGGCAGCGCGAGGGGCATGCCGTGCGCGGCGGCGTGGAGTCGGCCACGCCCGCGAACTTCAAGGGCGCGCCGCGTCCCGGGTGGCGGCTGACGGTGGTCGAGGTGGAGGCCGGGCTCGGCAACCGGTCCCGGCTCCTGGTGGATTCGCGGGCCCCCGATCGGTATCGCGGGATCAACGAGACGCTCGACAAGGTCGGCGGTCACATTCCCGGGGCGGCCAACTACTTCTTCCACGACAACCTCAGCGCCGACAAGACCTTCAAGTCCCCCGAGCAGCTAAGGGCGCAGTGGGCCCCCGTCCTGAAGGGCCACGACCCCAAGGATGTGGTCGTCTACTGCGGCTCCGGCGTCACAGCCTGCCACAACCTGCTGGCCCTGGAGCATGCCGGCATCTACGGCGTGAAGGTCTTCCCGGGGTCCTGGAGCGAGTGGAGCGCCGACCCGTCCCGGCCGATTGCCAGCGAACCCGATAAATAGGCACGTCAGGCACCGTACGCACCGTACGCACCGTACGCACTGTACGCACAGGTGCCAACGGGGCACCAACCTCCGTAGGCGTTTTTCCGTCCAATCCCCTCGAGAGACGAATCCTGAGGAGATCTGGACCCATGACCCTTCGCATCCTCTTCACCCTGGCCATGCTGGCCGGCCTGGCGGCGGCGCCGAGTGCCCAGGTGTTCCGCTGGGAACCGGGCAACCGCGTGGACGTCCACGAGCGCGTCGAGCGCGCCCTGGAGCGCGCCCGCGATTCCATGAATCGGCAGTGGGAACGGATCTAGCGGACGTGGGAGCGCGCGATTGCCCGCCGCGAGCGGCTGGAGCATCAGCACGCCGACCGCATCGCGGCGCGCGTGCGCGCCCAGGTCAACCGGCAGGTCGCGGCGCAGGTGCGCAACGAGATTCGTGCGAACGTCCGCTCCAGCATCCGGATGGGATCGTCCTGGTCGCGGAGCATTTACGTGGACGGACAGACCGGGACCGACGCCGATCCATGCGCGAATAGCCGCGACCGAGACGACGATTATTACCAGCACTGCGAGGTGCGCGACCAGACCATGCCGGCGGGCCCGCTCAACGTCGATGCCGGCAACAACGGCGGCATCTCGGTTGAAGGCTGGGACCGGAACGACATCCGCGTCCGGGCCATCGTCCGCACCAATGCCAGGACCGAGGACGCCGCGCGGCAGCTCGCGACGGGCGTGCAGGTGCAGTCCGGCGGCGGCCGCGTGACCGCGACGGGCCCCGACACGTCGCGCCGCGAATGGTGGTCGGTGAGCTACCGCATCAACGTGCCGCGGAAGAACGACCTCGAGCTGAACGCGAGCAACGGCGGCATCACCATCAGCGGCGTCTCGGGCAACCTGCGCTTCGACACGAACAACGGCGGCGTGCGCCTGTCGGACCTGGGCGGGCACGTCAACGGCCGGACGGTCAACGGCGGCCTCACGGTCGACCTGAGCGGCAGCCGCTGGGACGGCGACGGCATCGACGTGCAGACGAGCAACGGCGGCGTGACGCTGTCGATTCCCGACGGCTACAACGCGGCGCTCGAGGCGCGGACGGTGAACGGCAGCCTGCGCGTCGACTTCCCCGTCACCGTGCAGGGCAATCTCACCGGGCGCCGCGGCGGGATCACGACCACGCTCGGATCGGGCGGCCCCACCGTGCGCGTGCGCACGAACAACGGCGGCCTCAAGATCGCCCGGAAATGAACTGAAACCACGAAGCGCACGAAGATCACCACGAAGGGCCACGTTTTCCTCAACAGAAATAGATCTTCGTGGACTTCGTGGTTTTCTTCGTGATCTTCGTGGTTTCTTTCTGATGGGTTCCAGCGGCGAGCGGGTCAGGTACCCTCGCTCGGCTACCCGGCCAAAAGTTGCACCGGATCGCCCACCGCGATTTCCCCGTCGTCGAGGACCTCGCCGAACGCCCCTCCGCCCCACGGCACGCTCATGGCCTCCTGGAGGCCCGGCACCGCGGCCTCCATCTGCTCGCACGGCCGCGTTTCGCCGTAGATGCGGATGCGGACGCTGCCGATCTTCAGGACCTTGCCGTGGGAATCGGTGAAGTCAACATCCGAGACGAGCAGGTTGGCGCGTCGCAGTTGCGGGTCCGGCGTGTTGCCCAGCGGCGCGGTGACCTTCTCCCAGTTCTTGCTCGAGACGATCGTGACCTGGCGCTTGCCGCCCTGGTTGGCGTTTCCGACGAGACCCTTCCCGGCCACCACCCTGGCGCTCGGGGCTGGATCCATCGGCCCGCGATGCATCCGCTTGATCCAGATCTGTGTCAGCCGGCTCATCGAGGAGATTCTATCGTCCTGGTGGATGCTGGACAGAGCCAAACAGACCCGTGGCATGAGTGGCTCGTGGCGTTCTTGGACTCTGCGGTGTCTTCCGTTAATCGGTGGCGAGGTAGGCGTCAATCGACGCCGCCGCCTGGCGCCCGTCGGCGATCGCCCAGACGATGAGCGACTGTCCGCGCTGCATGTCTCCGGCGGCGAACACGCCGGGCACGCTCGTCATCCCCCGGTCGTCGCGCCACACGGTGTCGCGCTCGCCGATGCGGACGCCAAGCTCCTCCAGCAGACGCCCCTTCTCGCACCCGGCAAAGCCCATGGCCAGCAGCACCAGATCCGCGCGCATCTCGAACGCGCTGCCGGCGACGGCCTCGAACGTGATACGGCCGCCCGACACGACGCGATTCACACGGTGGCCGTGCAAGGCCGCGACCCGCCCGCTCGCATCGCCCGCAAGCGACGTGGTCGCCACCGAGAACAGGCGGTCGCCGCCCTCTTCATGCGCCGACGAGGTGCGGAAAACGTTGGGCCAGAGCGGCCACGGGTTGTCGGCGGCCCGCTCGGTGGGAGGCGTGGGCAGCAGCTCGAACTGGTGCACCGACGCGGCGCCTTGCCGATGCACGGTGCCCAGGCAATCCGCGCCCGTGTCGCCGCCGCCGATGATGATCACGTGTTTGCCCGCGGCCGAGATTGCCTCTGCCTCGGGCACCTCGTCGCCCTGGCACCGGCGGTTCTGCTGGGCCAGGTACTCCATCGCGAAATGTACGCCGGCGAGATCGCGCCCCGGCACCGGGAGGTCGCGCGGACGGCCCGCGCCGCCGGCAAGCAGCACGGCGTCGAAGTTGCCCTGCAGATCGGCGGCGGTCACGCCTACGCCCACGTTGACGCTCGTCCGAAAGACGACGCCTTCCGCGCGGAGCAGATCGAGGCGGCGATCGAGGACCCGCTTCTCCATCTTGAACTCGGGGATGCCGTAGCGCAGCAGCCCGCCGACGCGATCCGATTTCTCGAACACCGTCACGCTGTGGCCGGCGCGATTGAGCTGCGCCGCGGCCGCCAGGCCCGCGGGGCCGGATCCGACGACGGCCACCTTCTTCCACGTGCGCGCGGCCGGAGGTTCGGGAACAATCCATCCTTCGTCGAACGCGCGATCGACGATGGCCAGTTCGATGGCCTTGATCGTGACCGGGTCCTGGTTGAGGCCCAGCACGCACGAGCCTTCGCAGGGCGCCGGACACAACAATCCCGTGAACTCGGGGAAGTTGTTGGTCTGGTGCAGCCGCTCAACCGCGGCACGCCACGAGTCCCGGTAGACCAGGTCGTTCCAGTCGGGAATCAGGTTGCCGAGGGGACAGCCCTGGTGACAGAAGGGTACGCCGCAGTCCATGCAGCGCGCCGACTGACGGGTCAGCTCGCCGTCCGGATAGGCGAGATACACGTGCCGGTAGTCGCCGACGCGTTCCTGCAGCGGCCGCGACGGCGCCTTGACCCGCGCGAACTCGATGAAGCCCGTGGCCTTGCCCATGCTCAGGCTCCCACGAGATCGCTCAAGCCGGGCTCGCGCGACTGGGCGCGCGCCTGCGCCTCGGCGGCCCGCACGCGCTTGAAGTCGCGCGGCATCACCGACACGAACCGGCGCTGCATGGAGGTCCAATCCTCGAGCACGCGCGCGCCGACGGCGCTGCCCGTGAGCATGACGTGGCGCGCGATCAGCTCGTGGACGAAATCCACCTCCGCTTCGTCGTCGAGGCGATCGAGGTCCACCATCTGCGTGTTGCAGTTCTCCGCAAACGCCTCGTCCGGGTCGAAGACGTAGGCGACGCCGCCGCTCATGCCCGCGGCGAAGTTGCGGCCCGTGCGGCCGAGCACCACCACGCGGCCGCCGGTCATGTACTCGCACGCGTGATCGCCGACGCCTTCGATCACCGCGTGCGCGCCGCTGTTGCGGACCGCAAACCGCTCGCCCGCCACCCCGCGGACGAAGGCCTCGCCGCTGGTGGCGCCATAGAGCGACACGTTGCCGATGATGATGTTCTCTTCCGCCACGAACGCGGCCGCGCGAGGCGGCCGGACGACGATGCGGCCGCCCGAGAGGCCCTTGCCGACGAAATCATTGGCCTCGCCTTCGAGCGTCAGCGTGACGCCGCGGGGAAGGAAGGCCCCGAAACTCTGGCCGGCCGCGCCTTCGAACATCACGCGGATCGTGTCGTCCGGCAGGCCGGCGCCGCCGTACCGCCTGGTGATCTCGTAGCCGAGCAGCGTCCCCGACGTGCGATCCGTGTTCCGGATCGGCAGCGCGATCTCGACCGGGGTCTGGTGGGCAAGCGCCTCGGCGGATCGCGCAATCAGCGTGTGATCGAGCACGCCGGCCAGTCCGGACTCCTGCCGGCGTACGGCCCGGCGCGCCGTGCCGGCCGGCACGTCCGGCTGGTGCAGCAGCGGCGACAGGTCGAGGCCTTTCGCCTTCCAGTGGTTGTCGGCCGGCTTCGCATCGAGGCAATCGGCCCGGCCGATCATCTCGTCCAGTGTGCGGAAGCCCAGCTCCGCCATCAACTCGCGCACTTCCTCCGCGATGAAACGGAAGAAGTTCTGTACGAACTCGGGCTTGCCGGTGAAGGTCTTCCGCAGCTCCGGGTCCTGCGTCGCAATGCCGACCGGACAGGTGTTGAGGTGGCACACGCGCATCATCACGCAACCCATCACCACCAGGGGCGCGCTCGCGAAGCCGAACTCCTCGGCTCCGAGCAGCGCCGCCACCACCACATCCCGGCCGGTCTTCAACTGCCCGTCCACCTGCACGACGATGCGGTCGCGGAGCTGGTTGAGGAGCAGCACCTGCTGCGTTTCGGCGAGGCCGAGCTCCCAGGGAACCCCGGCGTGCTTGAGGCTGGTGAGCGGCGATGCGCCCGTGCCGCCGTCGTGGCCCGAGATCAGCACGACATCCGCATGCGCCTTCGACACGCCCGCGGCCACCGTGCCCACGCCCACTTCGGCGACCAGCTTCACATGCACGCGCGCCACGGGGTTGGCGTTCTTGAGGTCGAAGATCAGCTGCGCGAGGTCTTCGATCGAGTAGATGTCGTGATGCGGCGGCGGCGAGATCAGCCCGACCCCCGGGGTGGAGTGCCGGACCTTCGCGATCCACGGGTAGACCTTGTGGCCCGGCAGCTGGCCACCCTCGCCCGGCTTGGCGCCCTGCGCCATCTTGATCTGCAGGTCGTCGGCGTTGACCAGGTACTCGCTGGTCACGCCGAAGCGCCCCGACGCCACCTGCTTGATGGCGCTGCGGCGCGAGTCGCCGTTCGCATCGGCCACGTTTCGCGAGGGGTCTTCCCCGCCCTCGCCCGTGTTGGACTTGGCGCCCATGCGGTTCATGGCAATGGCGAGGGTCTCGTGCGCCTCCTGGCTGATCGATCCGTACGACATGGCGCCGGTCGAAAAGCGCGGCAGGAGCGATTCGACCGACTCCACGTCAGCGAGCGGGACCGGAGGGCCGGCCGGCTTGAAGCGGAACAGGCCGCGCAGGGTCGCGCGCCGCTTGCTCTGATCGTCGACGAGGCGCGTGTAGTCCTTGAAGATCGCGTACTGCCCGGTGCGCGTGGCGTGCTGCAGGCGGAACACGGTGTCCGGGTTGAACAGGTGCACTTCGCCGTCGCGGCGCCACTGGTATTCGCCGCCGCCATCGAGCTCCACCGGTCCGGCGCCGCGCCGGCCGAACGCGCGGGCATGACGCTGCCGCACCTCCTCCGAAATGACGGGCAGCCCGACGCCGCCAATCCGCGACGCGGTGGACGTGAAGTACCTGTCGACGAACTCGCGATCGAGTCCCACCGCCTCGAAGATCTGCGCGCCGCAGTAGCTTTGCAGCGTCGAGATGCCCATCTTGGACATCACCTTGAGCACGCCCTTGTTGAGCGCCTTGACGTAGCGAATCACCGCCTGGTCGTGCGTCACGCCGGGGAGCAGGCCCTGGCGAATCAGGTCGTGAAGCGTCTCGAAGGCGAGGTAGGGATTCACCGCGCCGGCGCCGTAGCCGAGCAGCAGCGCCACGTGGTGCACCTCGCGCGCGTCGCCGGTTTCGATCAGCAGTCCGCACTTGGTGCGGGTGCCCTCGCGCACCAGGTGATGGTGCACGCCGGCGGTGGCGAGCAGGCTGGGAATGGGCGCGTGCGTGGCGTCCACGCCGCGGTCCGACAGGATCAGGATCCCGTAGCCGGCGGCCACGGCCTGGCTCGCCTTGCGGCACAGCTCGGCCATCGCCTGCTCGAGCCCGGGCCCATCCTCCTCCGGGTTGTACAGCAGCGGCAGCGTCGTCGATCGGAACGGCGATCCGGTGGGCAGGTGGCGGAGCTTCGCGACCTGGTCGTTGTGGAGAATCGGGTACTCGATCTTGATCTGACGGCAGGCCTCGGGATCCGCCTCGAGCAGGTTGCGCTCGGGCCCAATCGTCGACGCCATCGACGTGACGAGCTCCTCGCGAATGGCATCGAGCGGCGGATTGGTGACCTGCGCGAAGAGCTGCGCGAAATAGTCGTAGAGCAGCCGGGGGCGATCCGAGAGCACGGCCAACGCGGTGTCGGTGCCCATCGAGCCGATCGGCTCCTCGCCGTTCGCCGCCATCGGCATGAGCAGGATGCGCAGGTCTTCCTGCGTGTAGCCGAACGCCTGCTGGCGCTTCAACACCGTCTGGTGATCGGGACGCTCGGCGCAGGCGCTGGGCAGGTCCTCGATGTCCACCAGGTGGCGCGCCAGCCATTCGCCGTACGGGCGCTCCGCCGCCAGGCTCCGCTTGATCTCGTCGTCGCTGACAATGCGGCCCTGGCCGGTGTCGATCAGCAGCATCTTGCCGGGGCGCAGCCGGTCCTTCACCACCACCTGGTAGGCCGGAATGTCGAGCACGCCGACTTCCGAGGCCATGATCACGCGATCGTCGGTGGTGATGCAGTAGCGCGACGGCCGGAGGCCGTTGCGATCGAGCACGGCGCCGATCAGGGTGCCGTCGGTGAAGGCGATCGAGGCCGGGCCGTCCCAGGGCTCCATCAGCGACGAGTGATACTCGTAGAAGGCGCGCACGGCCGGATCCATGTGCGGGTTGCCGCTCCACGGCTCCGGGATCATCATCAGCACCGCGTGCGGCAGCGTGCGGCCCGCCATCACCAGCAGCTCGAGCACGTTGTCGAAGGTCGCCGTGTCGCTGCCGCCGGCGCCGATCACGGGCAGCACCTTGCGCAGGTCGTCGCCAAACACGCTCGAGCGCAGCAGGCCCTCGCGCGCCTGCATCCAGTTGACGTTGCCCTGCAGCGTGTTGATCTCGCCGTTGTGCGCCACGTAGCGATAGGGATGCGCCAGCGGCCACGACGGGAACGTGTTGGTCGAGAACCGCTGATGCACCAGCGCCAGCGCCGATTCCAGCGCCGGGTTCGTCAGGTCCGGGAACATGTGCTCGATCTGCGAGGCGGTGAGCATGCCCTTGTAGATCAGCGTGTTGGCCGAGAGGCCGACGATGTAGAACGAGCGGCGGGCGGCGGCCGCCAACTCGAGGCTCGCCGCCTCGTGCTCGATGCGCTTGCGGATGATGTAGAGCGTGCGCTCGATGGTCCCATCAGCCGGACCATTCCCAACAAACACCTGCTCGAACACCGGCGCCACGCGCGCGGCGCTGGCGCCGATGGCCGCAAGATTGGTCGGGACCGCGCGCCACCCCAGCACCGCCAGGCCCTCGTCGGCGGCCACGCGCTCGACGAGCGCCTTGATGGCCGCGCGCGCCTCGGGCTGCTGCGGCAGGAACACCAGCCCCGCGCCGTAGGAGCCGGCCGGCGGCAGCGGGAAGCCGACCGACTGCCGCAGAAAACCGTCGGGCATCTGGACGAGGATGCCGGCGCCATCGCCGGTGTCCGGATCGGATCCGCAGGCGCCCCGATGTTCCAGGTTGATCAGGAGGTCGAGGGCCTGCCGCACGATTCCGTGCGAGCGCCGGCCCTTGATGTGCGCCACGAAGCCGACGCCACAGGCGTCGTGCTCGTCACGGGAACGGTAGAGGCCCTGGTCGCCCGGCGCCTCCGATGCGCGCGTATTCATCGGCTCTCCCCACTGGCGGGTCCATTAGAGAGAATCCTGACGCATAATAAAAGCGCAATATATCTATAAAATCAATCTGTACATTAGATGGACTGGACCACCGCCGGAACCGGCGTCACCGCGTCCTGGTCCTGCTCGCCCGTCCGGATGCGGTAGAACTTCTCGACCGGCAGCACCATGATCTTGCCGTCGCCGACCTCCCCGGTGCGCGCGGCCGCGAGAATGGCATCCACGGTGGGCTGCACGAAGTGGTTCGACACGCCGATCTCGAGGCGCACCTTCTCGGCGAGCGCCATCTTGACCGTGGTGCCGCGGTAGTTCTCGACGTGCTCCATCTCGCCGCCGTGCCCCTGGACGCGGCTGATGGTCAGCCCCCGCACCTCGGCGTGGAACAGCGCTTCGAGCACGTCGCTCAACTGCTCGGGCCGCACAATCGCGACAATCAGTTTCACAACCGGCCTCCTTCCTGCACGGCGACGACGTCCATGCGGCTTCGGGCAAACGCGGCGTCGCCGGGCAACACCAGGATGGCGCCATCGCCGCCCGTATAGGCTTCTTCACCATGTTCGATCACATCGAGGCCGACGCCCTCGACCCGTTTGCTGATGCGGAGGGCCATGAACAGGCTCATGACCTTGAGAATCACGAACGTGCCGGCCGCGCTGTAAGCGAGCACGGCGAGCACGCTGTAGGCCTGGATGAGCACCTGTCCCGGATGGCCGCCCAGCAGGCCGCTCGGGCCGCCGCTCCACGCGGCGTCGGCAAACACGCCGGTCAGGATGGCGCCGGTCGCGCCGCCCACGCCGTGCGCGGCCACCACGTCGAGCGAGTCGTCCAGCTTGGTCCGGGCGCGGAGGATCAACGCGAAGTAGCTCGGCACGGCGCCAAGGGCGCCCAGCGCCAGCGCCGATGCGGGTCCGATGTAGCCGGCCGCGGGCGTGACCACCACCAGCCCCACTACGATCGCGGTGGCGCCGCCGACGGCCGTGACCCGGCCGCCGCGCGCCAGGTCGATCAGCGTCCAGGCGGCCAGCGTCGCCGCCGGGGCGAGCAGCGTGTTGACGAAGGCGAGCGCCGCCGCCGGCGTCGCCGCCAGGGCGCTGCCCGCATTGAACCCGAACCACCCGAACCAGAGCAGGCCGGCGCCGAGCAGCGTGAACGGCACGTTGTGCGGCAGCATGGCGTGGCGGCCGTAGTCCTTGCGCGGGCCGACGACCAGCGCCGCCGCCAGCGCCGCCGCCGCCGCGTTGACGTGGACGACGGCGCCGCCGGCGAAGTCAAGCGCCCCGGCCGTGGCCAGGAATCCCCCGCCCCAGACCCAGTGCGCCACCGGCGCGTAGACGCCGAGCACCCACAGCACGATGAACATCAGATACGCGCCAAACCGCATGCGCTCGACGATGGCGCCCGAGAT
>MELE01000177.1:0-4559 GCA_001768615.1 Acidobacteria bacterium RIFCSPLOWO2_12_FULL_67_14b
CGCCTTGTGCACGTTGCGCGCGCTCGCGCGGGGGGAGTGGCGCGGCGTCACCAGGGGCGCGCTTGTCGGCGCCTGGACGATCGCCTCCTTGTACGGCGTGACCGATGAGTGGCACCAGATGTACGTGCCGGGCCGGAACGCGGAACTGCGCGACCTGTTCAACGACGCGCTCGGCGCCGTGGCCGCCGTCGGCGCGGCCGGAGCGTGGGGTATCATGAGAGGTCCGTCGCGGGCCGAGTGAGCCCGCTTCCGGGGCTCTCATGACCTTTGACAACCTCCTGATCGAACGCGACGGCGCCGTCGCCATCGTCACCCTCAACCGCCCCAAAGTCCTGAACGCGCTGAATGCGCAGACGCTCACCGAGCTGTCGGCCGCCCTGGCCGCCTTCAAGGACGATGCGGACGTGCGCGCCGTCGTGCTCACCGGCGCCGGCGAGAAGTCGTTCGTGGCCGGCGCCGACATCAACGAGCTGGCCGCGCTCTCGCCGGTGGAGGGCCAGGCGCACGCGCGCCGCGGCCAGGGGATCTTCGACGCCATCGAGCACCTGGGCAAGCCCGTGATCGCGGCCGTGAACGGCTTCGCGCTTGGCGGCGGCTGCGAGCTGGCGATGGCCTGCACCATCCGCATCGCCGCCGACACTGCCCGGCTCGGCCAGCCCGAGATCAACCTCGGGTTGATTCCCGGGTACGGCGGCAGCCAGCGCCTGCCGCGGCTGGTCGGCAAGGGCCGGGCGCTCGAGATCCTGCTCGGCGGCGACGCGATCACGGCACAACGGGCCTACGAGATTGGGCTGGTCAATCGCGTCGTGCCCGCCGCGGACCTGATGACGGAAGCGAGGAAGCTGGCGCAGTCGCTCGCCTCGAAAGCGCCGATCGCCGTGCGCTACATCCTCGACGCGGTGCACCAGGGCATGGAGACGCCGTTCGCGGCGGGCGAGTTCCTCGAGACGACGCTCTTCGGCACCATCGCCTCGTCGGCCGACATGCGTGAAGGCACGAAGGCCTTCCTCGAGAAGCGCAAGGCGGAGTGGCAGGGCCGGTAATGCGCATCGCCATCGTGGTGTCCCGCTTCAACGATTTCGTCACCGAGCGGCTGCTCGAAGGCGCGACGGCCGCGCTGGCCGACGCTGGCGTGAGCGGCGGCGATGTCGAGGTCTTGCGCGTGCCGGGGGCGTTCGAAATCCCGATGGCGGCCCAGCGCATCGCCGAAACCGGACGCGTGGCGGCGGTGATTTGCCTGGGCTGCCTGATTCGCGGGGCCACGCCGCACTTCGAGTACATCGCGTCGGCCTGCGCGCAGGGGATCACGACGGCCTCGGCGATGACCGGCGTGCCGATGTCGTTCGGCGTGCTGACGACCAACTCCGCGGAAGAGGCCCTCGAGCGGGCGGCGCCCGGCCCGGCCAACAAGGGCCGCGAAGCCGCGGAGGCCGCGGTGGAGATGGCCCGCTTGTTTGCCCGCGTCGGAGACGGCCGCTCGTGACCCGCGACACCGCCGACGCCGGATCGCGATGGGCGGGGCGGCATCGCGCCCGCGCGGCGGCGCTGCAGGCGTTGTACGAATGCGAGATCGGCGGCCTGACGCCGCAGCAGGCGCTGGGCGTGCTGCATCATGCCGGCCCCCCGGAGGTCAACGATCCCGGCGAAGACGAGCACGCGTTCGTGATCGCGCTCGTCAAGGGCGCGATGACCGACAAGGCGGCGCTGGACGAGCGGATTGGCGAGGCGGCGAAGAACTGGCGCGTGGAGCGGATGGCCGTGATCGATCGCCTCGTGATGCGGCTGGCGGCACAGGAGATGCTGGCGCATCGCGAGAGCCCGCCACGCGTCGTCATCAGCGAAGCGATCGAGCTGGCGCGGGCGTACAGCGGCGACGAGGCCGCGAAGTTCGTGAACGGCGTCCTCGACGGCGTGTATCGCCGTCTGAAGGATGAAGGCCTCCTGGTGGATTAATGGCAGACTTAATCGAAACCCCTGGCGGCCGCTCCGATGTCGCGGCCGATGTGTCGGGCTCGGACCTTCACGAATGAGCAGCGAAGTCGTCCAGACCGAACAGCGGAAGGCCAACCTCGAGGCGATCACGCGCCTCGGGTTTGCCGCGTACCCGAACCAGTTCGAGACCACGCACAGCGTGAGCGGGCTGGTCGAGGCGTATCGGGACAAGACCGCCGCCGAGCTCGAGGCACCGCGGGTCGACACCGTCACCGCGGGCCGCATCGTCAGCATCCGCAGCTTCGGCAAGGCGAGCTTCGTGGTGCTGTCGGACGGCCGCTCGCGCCTGCAGGTGTATGTCCGCCAGGACGCCTTGAGCGAACGGGACTACCAGCTCTCGAAGCTGCTCGACATCGGCGACCAGGTCGGTGTCGCCGGGCACCTGTTTCGAACCAAGACCAACGAGCTGTCGATCTGGGCGGCGAAACTCGAATTCCTGGCCAAGTGCTTCCTCCCGCTGCCGGAGAAGTGGCACGGGCTGCAGGACGTCGAGGTCCGCTATCGCCAGCGCTACCTGGATCTGATCGTCAATCCGGACGTCCGCCGGGTGTTCGAGACGCGCACCCGCACCGTGGCGGCGATTCGCGAGTTCCTGAACGGCCACGGCTTCCTCGAGGTCGAAACGCCGATGATGCAGCCGATTGCCGGCGGCGCGCTGGCGCGGCCGTTCGTGACGCACCACAACGCGCTCGACATGAACCTGTTCCTGCGCATCGCGCCGGAGCTCTATCTCAAGCGGCTGACCGTGGGCGGCATCGAGCGGGTGTTCGAGATCAACCGGAACTTCCGCAACGAAGGCATCTCGACGCAGCACAACCCGGAATTCACGATGCTCGAGTTCTACTGGGCGTACGTGGATTACCGGCGGCTGATGGACTTCACCGAGGAGCTCCTGTCGACGGTGGCCCGGCAGGTGATCGGCACGACGCAGTTTCCGTTCGGCGATCACACGATCGACATGAGCGCGCCGTTCCGCCGGCTGTCGCTTCGCGACGCGGCGGCGGAACGGGCGGGCGCCCGGCTCGGCACGACGGTCACCGTCGAGGAGCTGCGCCACCCCGACTCGGCGCGCCAGCTCGCGGTGAGGCTCGGGGTCGCCCCGCCGAAGGGGGGTGGCGCCGGCAAGGTGGCCGCGGCGATTTTCGAGGCGCTGTGGGAGGCCGAGCTCGTCCAGCCGACCTTCGTCTACGACTTTCCCACCGAGGTGTCGCCGCTGTCGAAGCAGAAGCCCGGCGATCCGGACACCGTCGAGCGCTTCGAGCTCTACGTCGGCGGCTTCGAAGTGGCGAACGCCTTCAGCGAGTTGAACGATCCGGTCGAGCAGCGCCGCCGCTTCGAGGCCCAGCTCGCCGACCGGGCGGCCGGCGACCAGGAAGCGCACGCCATGGACGACGACTACGTGCGCGCGCTCGAGTACGGCATGCCGCCGGCCGGCGGGGAAGGCATCGGCATCGATCGCCTGGTCATGCTGCTCACCAACTCGCCCTCGATCCGCGACGTGATCCTCTTCCCGCTGCTGCGCCCGCGCTCTGCCGAATAGTCATGCCGTTCGAGCTGCAGATCGCGCTTCGCTACCTGCTGGCAAAACGCCGGCAGGTCTTCATCTCCGTGATCTCGCTGGTGTCGACCGTCGGGGTGACCGTCGGCGTGATGGCGCTGGTGATCGCCCTGGCGCTGATGACGGGCCTGCAGCGCGAGCTGCAGGATCGCATCCTCGGGTCGTCGGCGCACATCTTCGTGTGGAAGCCGTCGGGGATCGAGGACTACCGCGCCGAGGTCGAGAGGCTGCGCGCCGTGCCCGGCGTGATCGGCGCCGCTCCCGCCGTGCAGGGCAAGGCGATGATCGCGAGCTCGACCGGCGAAGGGTTCATCCAGGTCAAGGGCATCGACCCGGCGCTTGAAGGCAGCGTGACCGACATCACGCGGGCGCTGACCGACGGGTCCCTCGACCAGCTCACGCCCGCGACCGAGGACGACTTCCCCGGGATCGTCATCGGCAAGGACCTGGCCGGATCGATCGGCGCGCTGCCCGGCGACACCGTCACGCTGATCACGCCGAACGGGTCGCTCTCGCCGATGGGCGTGATGCCGCGGCAGCGCCGCTTCAAGGTCGTCGGCACCTTCAGGCTGGGGCTCTACGAAGTCGACAACGGCACCGGCTTCGTATCGCTCGAGTCCGGGATGCTGATCGCCGGGACCGACCGGGTCGATCACATCGAGCTGAAGGTGGCCGACATCTATGCCGCCCCGGCGCTGGCCGATCGCATCGACGTCGAGTTCGGCTCCGAGTACGTGACGCAGGACTGGGCCGACATGAACAAGCAGCTCTACTCGGCGCTGCTGCTCGAGAAGATCGGCATGGGCATCGGCATCGGCCTGATCGTCATGGTCGCCGCGCTCAACATCGTGGCCTCGCTGATCCTGCTGGTGATGGAGAAGACCCGCGACATTGCGATCCTGAAGACGATGGGCGCGTCGGCGCGGAGCATCACCGTGATCTTCCTGCTGCAGGGCACCATCATCGGCGTGGTCGGCACCCTCGTCGGTGCCACCGCCGGGGCCGTGAT
>MELE01000177.1:4582-6127 GCA_001768615.1 Acidobacteria bacterium RIFCSPLOWO2_12_FULL_67_14b
AGCTGATCACGATCCCGAGCGACGTCTACCAGGTGAGCTACCTGCCATTCACGCTGCTGCCGTGGGACCTGTTCTTCGTCGTGGTGGCGGCGATCCTGGTGTGCTTCCTCGCCACGCTTTACCCATCGCGCCAGGCGGCGCGGCTCGATCCGGCGCAGGCGCTTCGATATGAATAGGACTCGGGCCTCCGGCCCTCGTGGGACTCGGGCCTCAGGCCCTCGTAGGACTCGGCGCTTCGCGCCTCGTGGGCTCGGCCGCTTCGCGGCCTCGTAGGAACATGCCGTTCATCACCATTACGGGCTTGAACAAGTCGTACAGCGTCGTCGGCAACAGGCTGCATGTGTTGCGGGATCTCGAGCTGTCGGTCGAAAAAGGCGAAATGGTGGCGATCATGGGGGCGTCGGGCGTGGGGAAGAGCACGCTGCTCCACGTGCTCGGCGGGCTCGACACCATCGACAGCGGCGAGGTGCGGGTCGGTGCGCACGACATCGCCGGCATGGGCGACGAGGCGCGCGTCGCATTCCGCAACCGCCACATCGGGTTCGTGTTCCAGTTCCATCACCTGCTGCCGGAATTCACGGCGGTGGAGAACGCGATGATGCCGATGCGGATCGCGCGGCTCACCGTGGCCGCCGCGCGGCCGCGGGCGGAGAGCCTTCTTAGACGCGTCGGCCTCGGCGAGCGCCTGGATCATCGTCCGGGCATGCTCTCGGGCGGAGAACAGCAGCGCGTGGCGGTGTCTCGCGCGCTGGTGATGCAGCCCTCGCTGTTGCTCGCCGACGAACCCACCGGCGACCTCGACGAGGCCACCGCGGATTCGCTCCACCTGTTGTTGCGCGAGATGCACGCCGAGTTCGGGTTGACCGCGATTATTGCCACGCACAACCCCCGCCTGGCGTCGAAATGCGACCGCACCTTACGACTCGAAGGCGGCCGGCTGGTCGCATAGGCGATCGGCTGATACAATATAATTCATATTGTATAATGACCACATGAAAGCTATACAAGTCACGCTCGACGACGACCTGCTCGCGCGTCTGGATCGCGACGAGGAAGTGCAGCGCGACGGCCGCTCCGCCGTCCTGAGGCGGGCCGCGGAGCTGTATCTGCAGAAGCGCCGCGCGAGCGCAATCGCCTCGGCGTACCGGCGCGCCTACGGCGCGGGCACGGGCCTGGGCAAGGAATTCGAGGGATGGGAGAGCGAAGGCGAATGGCCCGCCGAGTAGCGCGGGGTGAGATTTGGACCTATCGGTTCAAGGCGCCTGACAAACGCCGCCCGGTGCTGGTCCTTTCCAGGCCGGACGTCATTCCCCTGCTCCACACGGTGATGGTGGCGCCGATCACGTCGACGCGGCTCGGCGCGCCGAGTGAGGTGAAGGTCGGCGTCGAAGAAGGACTGAAACACGATTCGGCGGTCAATCTGGATCATGTCCAGACGGTCGAACAGGCGCGGCTGGTTGGCTTCGTCGGCGCGCTGAGCGCGGTGAAGATGCAGGAGGTCTGCCGCGCGCTGGCGCTGGCGACAGGCTGCGCCTGACCGGGATG
>MELE01000178.1:0-12859 GCA_001768615.1 Acidobacteria bacterium RIFCSPLOWO2_12_FULL_67_14b
CTCAAGCGGCGCGACTCTTCGGAGTCTCCCAACCCCGAGTCTCCGACGTGATCCGGGGCCGCTTCGAGCGCTTCACGATCGACGCGCTCGTCGAGATGCTCGCCCGAGCGGGCGTCCGACTCGATATCGTCGCGGGGCCGGCGTAACGATCAGCCGCGCCCGCGGCTCTTCCCCACCTTGAAGCTCTTCTGCCCCATCTGCTTCCCCACCGGCTCCCCCATCCGCCTGTTGATGGACTCCTGAGGCGGCGGTTTGCGATGCTTCTTCCCCGGCGCATCCACCGGTCCACGACTCGCGCGCGTCTTTGACGCCGTGGCTTTCGCCGCTGCCGGCTTCGCGCCGGCCTTCCGCGCCGACGCGCTGGCGCGATTTACATGCTTCAGTAACTCCGCAGCGCCGTCGCGAATGCGGACCACCTGCTGGCTCAGCTTCTCCCGATCGAGCCAGCCTTCAGCTTTGGCCTGGACGGTGCCGAGGAACCACCCGATCTGCTCCGCCAGCGCCACTACCTTCTGTTCGACGACGACGTCAGTCGACGCCTTCTTCTCATTGGAGATTGCCATGCAGCCATTGTGGCGAGGGCAGAGTGGTGAAAGTGTTCAATAGTGAACACGGTGAGCCGGATAATCATAATCAGTGCCAAGGTCGCCGGAGGGACTACAATAGAGACATGTTGTTGACTCCGAAAGATATCGGCGCGCTCGTGGAACACACCGTCTGGCAGCGCGGCAAGGTGCTCGACGTCTCTCCGCCCTACGCCATCATTCACTTCACTTCTCTCGCCGATTCTCCACAGGGTCCCGAGCGTAAGCTGCGTGAAGACACCCCGCAAATCTCCCGGTCCAAGGTCCAGAGCGACCCCGACCTCGACGGGGTCGGCACCGGACTCTCCAAGCCCAAGAAAGCCAAGGCGAAGGCCAAAGCCAAGGCGCTCGTGCATCACCTGGACGAGGCCATCACCTGGTTCGAAAAGACCTATCCCGGCAAGTTCGCCGACGAGAAGTTCGTCGACGCCGACCTGAGGAACAAACGCGCGGCGCACGACGTCTTCATTGCGAACTTCGGCGAGACGCGGGGCGACAAGCTGATCGGCTCGGGTAAGCACGCCGAAATCGCCGACGTCATCGACGCGCTGTTCCGCGCCACCAACATCCCGTCGACGTTCGAAGTGAAGGCCGTGCACAAGGGCCTGAAGAAGAACGAAGACGCCGGGACGCACGTGCTGCAGGCCGTGCTCGGCTTCGTCGAGAAGGCCAACACCTCGACCTTCGCGCACCTGTTCGAAGCCGTCGCGCAGCTCCCCGCCGACGGCGGCAAGGTGCTGACCTGGCCGAACGTGACGCTGCTGCCGTTTCTCGCCAACCCGAAGAAGTTCATGGCGCTCAAGCCCACCAACACCGAGCTGATGGCGGCGAGGATGAACTTCGACTTGCGCTACAGCACGACGCCCAACTGGCCCACCTACGAAGCTACTCTGCGAATGAGTAACTTCCTGCTGGAAAGGCTTGCTCAGCTCGGGGCCAAAGACATGATTGATGTGCAAGCCTTCATGTGGGTCACAAGGGACCTCACCTGACACCGGCGCCGAGGTGGTAGGATCCCGCGGTTCATGGCTGAACCCGCGGCATCCACGCCCGTAGCCGTCAGCGTCGCCCTCGGCGGCGGCGGCGCCAAGGGCATCGTCCACATCGGCGTGCTCCAGGCCATCGTCGAGCGCCGGCTGGAGATCCGCGCCATGGTCGGGACCAGCATCGGCGCGATCTGGGCGGCGCTGCTCGCCAACGCGATCGCGGAGCAGCCGCCCGGGCCGTATCATCAACGCCAGGCGAACGCCCTCGCGGTGGTCGAGCGGCTGGCGATGCAGCTCCGGTTCGGCGAGTACCAAGACCGTTACTGGCGGAGCCTCTTCACCGACGGCTACCTCAAGGGCGACGCCTTCGAAAAGTGGCTCGCGACGATGCTGTGGTCGATCGAGCACCAACGGCCACTGTCGTTCGCCGATCTGCGTGACCGCGGCCCCGACCTGACCGTGACCGCCACCGACGCGCTGACGGGAGATTCGCTCCCGCTCAGCACCAGGACCACGCCAACCCTGTCGATCGCGCGCGCCGTGCGCGCGAGCATGTCGATCCAGGGCTACTTCAAGGACACCGCCCTCGACTTCCCCCGCGCCTCCGACGGCGTGCTCACCGAGCGGCGGTGCTGGGATGGCGGCAACACCGGCAACTGCCGGATCGACATCGCGCATCGCCATCACCCGGCCCTCGCGGTGATCGGGTCGTCGGTGACCTATCGCGGCGAGCCGACGGACATCGACCGGGGCACCTTCAGGATTCCCCTCCGCGCGGTGCGCATCGCCGGCCAGACGGTGAGCATCCTGATGCGGCAATTCGAAACCGCCATCCAGGAGTCGTTGGCCGCGGAGGGAGCGCGCGTGCTGCTGATCAGGCCGCCGCTGATGCAGATCACCACGCTCGCGCTCGACATGCCGAACGAGGCCAAGCAGCAGGCAATCGCCGCGGCCCGAAGCCACGCCCTCACCCAGATCGACGCGGCCGCCGGCATCCTGACGGGTCGCTGAGATGGTGAACAGCAACTACTTCATGGAACGGCTGCTGCTCAAGCGCTGCGCCACCGACGACGTGGAAGCGCAACAGCGGTTTGCCAGCACCTCGTACCGCAACCAGGTCTACAAGACCGCCGCCGAAGTGAATCGCTCGTACAACCTGCCGCTCGGCACCGACGAGCTCATCGACCTCTGCAAGGTGCTCGTCGCCCGCATTTACCTCGCACACGCCACGCTGCCAAGCTGGAAACACAACTTGTACCGCCGAATCGAAGACTTCGTGGTCGCCGCCGTCGTGCTCTACCTGTCCGAGGTCGGCCGGTGACGCCGGACCGGCGCGATCAGATTGGGCAGCTCTACGCTCGTATCGGCGCCAGGCTCGCGGCCATCACGGCCGGCAGGTACGGCGTGCCGCATGATGTGGCCGTGGATGCCGTCCAGGACGTGTTCATGGACCTCCTCAAGAAGGAGGATCTGGCCGCGCGCGTCGCGGCCTTCGACGAGGCGGAGGCATTCCGATACCTGCTGGCCGCCATCGTTCATCGCGCCGGCCGCGAGCTCAAACGGCGCGCGACGATCGACGCCAGGCCGATCGAAACCATCGAGGCGCTGTTGAGCGAGCGGGGCCTCACCTCCCGCCCGCCACCGATCGAGATGGCGGAGCTCATCCGCAACTCCCTGCAGCAGTTGCGCAGCCCCTATCGCGAAGTGCTGGCAGGCTTGCTGCTCGAGCGCCAGAGCGCCCAGCAACTCGCCGTCACGCTGGATCGGCCGGTGAACACCATCTATCAACAGACGCATCGCGGACTGCAGATGCTGAAGCAGCAGCTGGACGCGGTCCTGAAGCGGTGAGATCTTACAGCTGTATCTTGTTGCAAATACGTGGCTTACAGAACACCTCGAGACGAGGCGGCCTTCTAGGCTTTGAGCAGTATCCTTGGAGACTCGGTATGACCACACCCAATCGACCCGCACCGGAACCGGTTTCTCTCGGCGATGGACAGGACGCGCTGGAGAGGCTTCGAGCCCGGGGGCGCGTGGACGTTGATTCGTTCCTGAGCAAGCTCGACGTCACCAGGATCCTCCACGAGCCGATCGGACCGACGGCGCAGTGCCTCACCCTCGATCAACTCGAGCAGTATGCCTTCGGCCCGGTGATCGATCTGCCTCACCTGGCCGAGTGCGACAGCTGCGCGAATGCGCTGCGGGCCTACCGCGCCGTGAAGGAGCGCTCGGCCGTACCCGCGGGGAATCCGCTGGGCGTGCCAGTACGGGAGGAGATGGCCTTCGGCGTTGAAGTGCCGGAAGTGATCGAGCTCGGTCTCGCCGATCTCCAGTTCGATGTCGTGCTCCAGGTCGACTCGGTTCTCGACGTGCAGCCGGCCGATCTCAAGGTGGCCAATTCGCTGTTCACCGACATCTACTGCAAGGCGATCGATGTGGTGGATTCGGATGCCGAGGCGGGATGGACGTACCGCGCCAGGTGCGTGGGCCGGCGCCAGGACGCCATGGTCAGCGGGTTCGAACCCGGCGCAAAGTTCGTGGATTGGATCCAGGTGTCTGGCAAGAACACGGCTGGACAGACCTTTGACGCCAGTGACCTGGCGCGATTCTCGGTGAGCAAGGACGTTTCAGCCGTCCGTTCGGGGGTGTGATGACTGTTCTGGGTAGACGTGAGTTTCTCGCCGGTGCTGGTGCGCTCGCTGCGACAGTCCGCCTGACCGCCTTCGCCGAGGCTTCGGCGGTCAAGAAGGCGGACGCCACATTCCTCTTGGACAAACCTAAAGGTTGGTCCCTACAAACTCCGGTCAAACCTGAAGGTTTGTCGCCACACATCTTCCCGGCGTCGGTGCGCGCGGCGTTTCCTTCTGTGCTGCGTGAGACCTACCTGAACTCCGCGGCCATACATCCGATCGGCACCTTCGCCGCCAATGCCGTGAAGCAGCTCGTCGACTTCCGGCTGCTCGGCCCCGGCGAGGGGCGCGCGGATTTCGGGGCGCGCGCGCAGGAGGATCTCAAGAAGAAATTCGGCGCGATCATCAACGCCTCCACCAGCGAGATCGCCTACACCGCCAACACCTCCGACGGCGAGAACATCGTCGTCTTGGGCCTCGATTTGGCGAAGACGAAGGGCGCAAACGTCGTGATCGACGAGCTCCACTTCACCACCTCGCTCTACATGTACAAGGAGCTCGAGAAGAAAGGCGTCGAGCTCCGCATCGTCAAGCACACGAACTGGGCCATCGATCCGGAAGACATGGCGAAGGCGATCGACCGGAACACGCGCCTCGTGTCGATGGCGCTGGTGTCGAACGTCAACGGCTTCATGCACGACTGCAAGGCGGTGAGCGCCATCGCGCACGCGCGCGGGGCGCTGGTCTTCGCCGACATCATCCAGGCCGTGGGCGCCGTGCCCGTGGACGTGAAGGCACTCGGCATCGACTTCGCCTCGTCCGGCACCTACAAGTGGCTGATGGGCGAACGCGGCATCGGCTTCCTCTACGTCCGCGAAGACCTGCAGGGTACGGTGCTGCCGACGACGAGGTACGGACACCGGCAGGTGTCGAACTTCAACCGCGCGGCGCTGTCGTGGGAGCCGCTGCCGGGCGCGGCGCGCTACGAGACCGGCGGCATCCCGGTGATGATGGCGGCGTGCGTGAACGCCGGCATCGACTACGTGAACAAGTGCGGCCTCGCCAACATCCGCGCGCACGCGAAGCAGTTGACGGATCGGCTGCAGAAGGAACTGCCGCCGCTCGGCTATAAGCCGCTCACGCCGATGGGGACCGAGACGCCGATCGTCGCGTTCGAGGTGAAGGACGCCGCGGCGACGTCGAAGATGCTGCAGGCGGGCAAGGTGGTGGGGACGGTGATCGCGAACGAGAACCGGATCCGCCTCGCCGTGTCGGTGTTCAACAACCACGACGATATCGATCGGGTGGTCGCGGTGCTGGGCGGGAAGACATCGTCGATGTAAATGATCAGGGGTCAAAGCGGAACTGAAGGTCCGCTCTACAAGGGACGTCACCGCGAACGTCGTGGTGCCGCGCAGGCGATAGCGTGAGCGAATCCCCGGATCCCGGAGCCCGGCGCCCGGAGCCCGGAGCCCGTCGCCCGTGGTGGCACCGGGTACGCTGGATGATCGCGCTCGATCGCCGGTTCTTCCGCGAACGCGACGCGGCGCCGCAGATCCAGCCAGAGGTCTTGGAAGACATCGGCCGGTCGTCACCACCCGCCTCGGCGGAGCTGCCGACCACGACGGGCATGAGTCCGCCGCGATTGGGAAACCGCTACCGGCTCGAGGCCCTGATTGGCGAGGGCGGCATGGGCGTCGTCTATGCCGCGATCGACGAGAGGCTGGGACGCCCGGTGGCGGTGAAGATGGTCCGCGAAGAACAGCTCGGGCCCGACGGGCTCGAGCGGTTTCAGCGGGAAGCGCGCGCGGCCGCGTCGCTCTCGCACCCGCACATCGTGACCGTGCACGACTTCGGCGTGGACGAGGGCGGCGCGCCATACCTCGTCATGGAACGGCTGTACGGGCGATCGCTGCGGAACACGCTGGTCGCCGACGGCCGGATGGCGCCCGACCGCGCGCTCGCGATTCTGCAGGGTGTGGCGTCGGCGATCGACGCGGCGCATGCGCACGGCTTGATCCACCGCGATCTCAAGCCCGAGAACGTCTTCCTCTCGACCGATCACGTCGCCAAGGTGCTCGACTTCGGGATCGCGAAGGTCACCGGGGCGACGCCGACCACGGGCTTTGCCAGGTCTTCGGGCGGACTGGCGGGGACCGTGCCGTATATGTCGCCCGAGCAGATGAGCGGCGCCCGGCCGGCGCCGGAGTGGGACGTCTGGAGCCTGGCGGTGATGGCGTACGAGATGCTGAGCGGCGTGCATCCGTTCAGCGCCGCGGCCGGCGGCAGCGGGATGCCGGTCACCAGGCCGGCGCCGATTCGATCGTTCGCGCCGGAATTGCCGACGCCTGCCGATGCGTTCTTCGATCGCGCGCTCTCGCTCGAGCCCTCACGCCGCCCGGCGACGGCGCCGGCATTGGTGCGCGATCTTCAGGCGGCGATCACCTCTTGAATGACGGCGGTATGGGCCACTTCACCCTGCCCTCGCGGTCCGCGATTCGGACCACGAGTTCCGCCTGGGTCACACCAGGTGCGAACAGTGGCGGGCCGTCTGAACGCCGCAGCGGAAACACGACCCAGAAGCGATCGTAGTCGTAGTTCCGCCTGAGCACGCCGTTGAGCGCCTTCACGTCCCGAAGCTTCGGCGTATTCGCGCCGCGCACGCCGGAGCCTTCCCGGCCCTCGCCGGCCGGCCCTAGAAACGCCGACCAGTCTTCGGGAATCACGCCGGATCCTTCGCGCGGGTCGATCTCCACCATGACGACCGTACCGCTCGCCGCCTCGGCTTCGGCGACCAGCGCCTTCGCTTCCCCGTCCGACAATCGCTGCGCGAGTTGCAGCGTGCGCGCGGCGGCGCGGATGACATCGGGCGTCATCCATGTCGCCGCCAGCTTGTAGTTATAGGAGCGCTCGGTCTTCAGCAGTCGTGTATCGAAGATCCCGCCCACACGGCCCTGGACGTAGGCGGCCTTGCCGATGCCCTGGGCCTGCGACGCGGTCCACGACAGCCAGGCGTCGTCCGCACCCTGGTGAGTGCCGAGGACGCCGACCAGCGCGGCGACCAGCGCGGCGGATCTCACTTGGCCCGTCGGCGCGTGATCACGACGATTTCACTGCCGCCCAGGGCGGTTTTGCCGACGGTCAAATCGACGGCCTGGAAGCCCGCGTCGGCGAGCTCCTTCAGTTCCTTCTCAAGCGTCGAGGTCTTGCTCGTCGCCACCAGCTTGTATTCGTATCGGGGGCCGCTCGCATCGCCCGAGCTCTTCTGGACAATGGCGACGGTTTCCTTGCCGCCGAACATGCTCTCGAACACGGTCTGCCCTACCGCATGGAAGCCGGCGTCGCCCGCCTCCTGCAGCTCCTTCTGGAGCGTGGAGGTCTTGCTGGTGGCGAGCAGGCGGTAGCTGTAGGTGTTCTTGTCGTCGGGCGACTTCTCGACCAGGACGACCACTTCCTTGCCGCCAATAGCGGTCTCGCCGCCCATGACCGCGACGAATCGGTACCCCGCGTCACCGGCTTCCTGCATCTCCTTCTGCATGGTGGACGTCTTGCTCGTCGCGAGGATCTTGTAAGTGCGGACCTGTGCGAGGGCGGGAGCGGCGACGGACAGGCAGAGCACGGCGGCAACGGCGGCGATGATCGATCGGGTCACGGACAACCTCCGGCAGCACGATACTACGGACGAGCCGCGATGGCGGTTCCGAAATGGACGACCAACTGGCCAACATCGCGTGGAAGAAGATCCGGCGGCATCCGGACAAGCACTTCGAGATCACCACCGCGATCAGCGGGTTGCCGCGCCTGCAGATCACGCGTGTTCCCGTGCCGGTTGGCGAGGTTCTTTCGCTTGCCATTGAAACAGGGCTGACGGCGTACGACGCGAGCTACCTGTGGCTCGCCTGCTCGCGCGACCTCGAGCTCGTGACCCTGGACGACAGGCTGGCGCGAATCAACCAGGCCCGGCGCGAGCGGCACGTCCAGCCGCGCCTGGCTACTTCGCGCTCGCCAGCTTCAGATCGATCGTGGCGATGGTCTTCTCCCACGACATGGTGAGGGTGGCCGTGGTGGCGTTGACGTTGACGAACCCGATGGTGAACTGCTCGATCGACTGGCCGCTGGGGTGCACCGTCATCGGCGCACGCAGGACATCGAACTTCGGGTCGTAGTTGGTGGCACCCGACAGCCGGACCTTGTCGTTCGGGTCGAATTGCTCCTGCACCGGCTGCGTGCTCATCACCAGCGTCCAGTTGCCCGGCTTCAAGTCCACGAACACGTTGTAGACGCCAGGGGGAATGGTCTTGCCGCCGATCTCGAGCGGCACTTGTGTCGTCAGCCGGGTCGTGTCGTTGGCACCGGCACGCCAGAGCGGGGCGCCGGCGTTGACGGTCTTGCCGTAGTCGGCGCCGGCGCCGAAGATGGCGGCGCGCCCACGCAGCAGCGGCCGGCCGTAGTTGACGACCACCCACTTGCCGTCGCGGTAGGCCTGGCCGCCCTCGGCCGTCTTCTCCCACCTGCCGCCCAACTGGATCGCGGCCTGTCCCGGCGGCGACGGCACCAGCTTCACCTCAGGGATGGACTGGGCTACCGCCGCTGCGCCCATCGCGCCACACACCGCGACGATCGACAACAGGTTACGAATACTCATCAATATTTCTCCTTGATCATGCCGGGCTCCGGGCTCCGGGCTCCGGAAGGAATCGTAGGTCGATTATGGCCCGATCCGGCGCCCAGCACCCGGAGCCCGGCGCCCGGCGCCCGGAGCCCGGAGCCCGACTATAATCCCGTTCTCCATGCTGCCCGCCCCTGTCGATTCCGTCCTCCGCGCGATCGGCTCGACGCCGCTGGTTCGACTGCAGCGGCTCGTCCCGCCCGGCTCGGCCGCGGTCGTCGTCAAGCTCGAGTACTTCAATCCGACCGGGTCGTACAAGGATCGCATGGCGCTGGCGATGATTGAGGGCGCCGAGACACGCGGCACCTTGCGGCCGGGCATGCGCGTGGTCGAATACACCGGCGGCAGTACCGGCTCGTCGCTCGCGCTGGTGTGCGCGATGAAGGGATATGCGTTTCATCCGCTCTCGTCCGACGCCTTCGCGGCCGAGAAGCTGAATACGATGCGGGCCTTCGGCGCCGACCTCGAAATCGTGCCGAGCGACGGCGGCAAGGTGACGCCGGCGCTCTTCGACCGATTCAAGGCGCGCATCGCGGAGCTGATGAAGGATCCGAACACCTACTGGACCGACCAGTTCAACAACGTCGACGCGCTCGACGGTTATGCCAACATCGGCCGCGAGCTGGCCGAGCAGGCGGGCGCGGTGCACGCGTTCGCCGGCGCCGTCGGCACGGCCGGCATGCTGGTCGGCGTGTCGCGGGCGCTCAAGCAGGCCGGCAGCGCGGCGCGCATCATCGCGCTGGAGCCGTCGACATCGACTTTTCTGACGACGGGGAAAGGCGGACCGCATCGAGTCGAGGGAACGGCGGCAGGCTTCCGGCCGCCGCACCTGGCCGCAGGAACCTACGACGAGGTGCGCGTGATCGATGAAGAAGAAGGGCGGGCGATGGCGCGGCGCGCGGCCAGGGAAGAAGGCATCTTCGCCGGCACCTCCACCGGCCTCAACCTGGTTGCGGCGCTCGCCGTGGCGCGCGAGCTTGGGCCGGGCAAGGTGGTCGCCACCGTGGCGGTCGACACCGGGCTGAAGTACCTGGCCGGCGATCTCTACAAGCAGGGCAAGCCGTGATTCTCACCACACCTTGCACGCCGGCTCCCTGACCATCGGCTGGCCGGCCCGGCAGGCAAACGCGCGGGCAAACTCGGGCATGTTGCTGACCACGCCGTTGGCGCGGTGCCTTTCCGGCGCATGCGGATCGGTGATCGCGCGCATCCGCAGCGTCTCCGGACGCGTGTTCGCACACCAGCTCTGCGCGTAGCCGACGAAGAAGCGCTGCACCGGCGACAGGCCGTCCTTTGCCGGTGGGTTCTTGCCGGTGGTCTCCACGATCCACGCGCGATAGGCGAGGATCAGCCCGCCGAGGTCCGCGACGTTCTCGCCCAGCGTCAGTTTGCCGTTGACGCGCACGTCGCCGACGGCGACATACGACGAGTACTGATCGCTGATGCACCCGGCGCGGCGCTCGAACTCGGCGCCGTCCGCAAGGGTCCACCAGTCGCGGCGGTTGCCCCTGGCGTCGAACAGCCGCCCCTCATCGTCGAAGCCGTGGGTCAGCTCGTGACCGATGGTGCCGCCGGTGTTGCCGTAGTTGGGCGCGTCATCCATCCGCGGATCGAACGCCGGCGGCTGCAGCACGCCGGCCGGGAAGTTGATCTCGTTCATCTGCGGATCGTAGTTGGCGTTCACCGTGGGCGGGCTCAGGTACCACTCGCCGCGGATCAGCGGCTTGCCGATCTTGGTGAGCTGACGGGACACCTCGAACGCCATCGCGTTCCTCGCATCGCCGAAGAAATCGTCGGCCGTGATCCTGACCGATGAATAGTCGCGCCAGCGCTCCGGATGGCCGATCTTGTTGGTCACGCCGCGCAGCTTCTCGAGCGCCTGCGTCCTGGTTTCAGACGACATCCACTCGAGCGTGTTGATGTCGTCTTCCATCGCCGCCTCGATCTGCCGCACCATGCGGAGCGTGCGGGCGCGCGTGTCGGCGGTGAAGTACTGCTCGACGTAGACCCGGCCGAGGGCCTCGCCGAGGTGGCGGTCGACGCGGCCGACGCAGCGCTTCCATCGCGGCTGCAACTGCTGGGCGCCGGCCAGCGTCTGGCTGAAGAAGGCGAAGTCCGCGTCGACAAACGCCGAGCTGAGGTACGGCGACGCCAGCCGCGCGGTGTGCCACCGCACGTAGGCCTTCCAGTCGCCGAGCGGCACGCTCGTGAGCTGCCGCTCGAGCGCGGCGAAGTAGCCGGGCGCGGCCACGTTCAGGTCGGCGATCTGCGCAATACCCATCTGCCTGAAATAGGCGTCCCACGGCCACGACGGCATGAGCGCCGCCAGCCTGGCGCGAGGCAGCCGGTGATAGGTGTTGTCCGGGTTGCGGCGATCGACGCGGGACATCTGGCCGGTGGCCAGCGCCGTCTCGATGCGCAACACCGTTTGGGCGCCGGCGGCGGCGACGGCCGGTGTGTCGCCGAGTAACTGGAATACGCGCGACACGTGCTCGCCGTATTGAGCCCGCAGCGCCGCCGCTGCCGCATCGTCCTTCAGGTAGTAGTCGCGGTCGGGCAAGCCGAGCCCGCTTTGATCGATCCCGGCGACCGTCTCGGTGGAATTCTTGGCGTCCTGTTCGGCGCGCAGGCTGAACAGGATCGGGCCGAGCACGACCATGCGGCGATGGCTGTCGGCGACGACGGCCGCCAGGTCGGCGATCGAGGCGATCTTCGCAATCGCCTCCATCTGTGGAGCCAGGGCAGAGGCGCCGCGGCGTTCGAGAGTCTCCTCGGCCATGCAGGCGCCGTAGTAGTCGCCGATCTTCTGCTGGTTGGGCGTGCGGCCGGCGGTGCCGGGCGCGACCTGTTCGAGCAGGGCCCGCAACAGCGCCCGATTGTCGTCCTGCATCTTGCCGTAGGTCGTCCAGCTCGATTGGTCCGGCGGGATCGGGTTGTTCTTCATCCACCCGCCGCAGGCGAACTGGTAGAAGTCCCCGCACGGGTCGGCCGTGCGATCCATGGCGGTGGGATCGAGCGACGGCGTGTACGGCAACTGTGGCGTCGGCGGCGCCGCGGCGCGCGTGGAACCTTGGGCGGTCAATGTGGTTCCCAGGAGCAGAAGCGCGAGGGCGATCCGGATCGGTGAGTGCATGTTGGCGCGAATCCTCTTGACCAAGAATATCCGGGAAGCGCGGCACGATGCAGGGATGTGGGGATAAACCTTCAGGTGTGCCCTTCCGAGATGTGGGGACAAACCTTCAGGTTTGTCCTAGTATCGAGCCATGCTCAGACGCACCTTTGTCTCCATTCTTCTCCTCGCTGTCTTCGTCGCGGCCGGGGACTGGACGAACCTAAAGGTTCGTCCCCACGTACTTCTGGGCCAGGCACCACCAGCCCTCCAGAGCAGCGACCTCGCGGGACTGCGGTTGCGCAGCATCGGGCCGGCGACGATGTCCGGCCGCTTCGTCGACATGGACGTCGTCGAATCCAATCCCTACACGATGTACGTGGCGTCGGCGACGGGCGGGTTGTTCCGCACCAGCGACAACGGCATCACCTGGACGCCGGTGTTCGAGCGAGAGGCGGTGCATTCGATCGGCGATGTCGCCATCTACCAGCCGGATCCCAACATCATCTGGGTCGGCACGGGAGAGCGCGCCAACCGGCAGAGCGTCGGCTGGGGCGACGGCGTCTACAAGACCACCGACGGCGCGAAGACGTGGACCAACGTCGGCCTCAAGACCTCGATGCACATCGGCCGCATCGTCACCCACCCGTCGAACCCGGCGATCGTCTACGTGGCGGCGCAAGGTTCGGTTTGGGGATCCGGCGGCGAGCGCGGGCTCTATCGCACGATGGACGGCGGCAGGACCTGGCAGCGCACGCTGCACGTGGACGACGACACCGGAGTGACCGACGTTGCGATGGACTCGCTCGATCCCAACGTGCTCTACGCCGCGTCGTATCAGCGCCGTCGAAGCGCGTTCGGCTTCAACGGCGGCGGTCCGG
>MELE01000178.1:12879-30159 GCA_001768615.1 Acidobacteria bacterium RIFCSPLOWO2_12_FULL_67_14b
ACGGATGCCGGCTCGACGTGGACGAAGCTGACCGGCAACGGCCTGCCCGACGGCGAGTACGGCCGCATCGGCATCTCGGTATATCGCAAGGATCCGCGCGTCGTGATGGTGAGCATCGAGCAGGGCTCGCGCTACAACGCTTCCACGGCCTACATCGAGCGCAAGGCCGGGCTCTATCGCAGCAACGACGCGGGCAAGACGTGGCGGTTGATGTCGAACTGGAACCCCCGGCCGATGTATGCGAGCCAGCCGACCATCGATCCGCAGGACGATCGCCGCGTCTACATGCTCAACTCGTATTCGTTCTCGGACAACGGCGGCGAGTCGTTCACCTCGCCGAACACCACCACCCACGGCGACGATCGATTCGTGTGGGTGAATCCAAAAGACTCGCGCCACGTGATCAAGCTGGACGATGGCGGCATCGGGATTTCGTTCGATCGCGGGTTGAAGTTCCTCTACGTGCAGTCGCTGCCGGTGTCGCAGTATTACCGCGTCGCCGTGGACAACGAGCGGCCGTACAACATCTACGGCGGCCTGCAGGACAACGGCTGCTGGCGCGGGCCGAGCGCGAGCTGGACCACCACCGGCATCCTCAACGAGCACTGGTCGCGCCTGTGCGGCGGCGACGGGTTCTTTGCGGTTCCCGATCCCGCCAACTCGCGCATCGTGTTCTCGGCCAGCCAGTTCCTGGGCCTCGGCCGCAACGACACGCGCACGTGGCAGAGCCAGGACCTCCGCCCCGGCGATCCGCAGGGCGCCATCGGCGACCGGCGCAACTGGAACACGTGGGGTAGGAACGTGCCCGAGGAAGTGCTCGGCAACGCCATGCATCCGGCCAACTGGGACGCGCCGATCGCGCTCTCGCCGTTCGATCCCGCCACCATCTACGCCGGCGGCCGGCACCTCTTCCGCTCGCGCGATCGCGGCACCACCTGGGAAGATCTTGGAGACATGACGACGGGGGTCGATCGCACGAAGCTGCCGCTGATGGGACGCATGCCCGACGAGACCGTCCTCTCGATCGACGACGGCGTGCCGTACTACCCGGGCCTGGTGTCGATCGCGCCATCGCCGCTGACGAGGGGGTTGATCTACGTCGGTACCGATGACGGCCGGCTGCGCGTGACCACCGATGACGGCAAGACGTGGACGGACCTGCAGGATCACCTGCCGGGCCTGCCGACATCGTCGTGGTTCGGCGGCATCGAGGCGTCGCGGCACAACGCCAACACGGTGTACGTGGCCGTCGACAACCATCGCAGCAACGACCGGAACAACTACATCTACAAGTCGTCGGATGGCGGCAAGACGTTCGCGGCGATTGCCGGCGACATGCCGGCCGGCCGGGTGGTGCGGACGGTCCGCGAAGACGTGAAGAACCCGAACCTGCTCTTCGCGGGCACGGAGATCGGGTTGTTCTTCTCGCCCAACGGCGGCAGCAACTGGATCGAGCTGAAGAACAACATGCCGACACTGGCGCACAACGACCTGGTGATCCACACGCGCGACAACGACCTGGTGCTGGGCACGCACGGACGCGGCATCTGGATCCTCGACAAGATCAACGCGCTGCAGGAGCTGACGCCGCAGGTGACGGCTTCGCCCGCGCACCTGTTCACCGTGGCGCCGGCATACCAGATCCGGCAGACGAACCTGAAGGCGCACACCGGCGACATGTGGTTCCGCGGCGAGAACCCGGCGAACGGCGCCGTCGTGGATTACTGGCTGGGCGCCGCCGGGACGGCACCGACGATCACCGTGCATGCCGCCTCGGGCCAACTGGTCGACACGTTGCGCGCCACCTCGCTGAAGGGCGTGAACCGCACGGTCTGGAACCTGCGCGAGGCGGACCTCCCGATCCGCGGAGGGTTTGGCGGCGGCGGCGGCGACGGCCCGGCGCCGGGAACACCCGGGCCGCTGGTGATGCCGGGTGTATACACCGTACGCATGGCCGCGGGCGGGCGGACGCTGGAGCAGAAAGTGGAAGTGCGCGAGGATCCGCGCCTCGACGTCACGCCGGCGGATCGCAAGCTGTGGACCGACGCGCTGTCGCAGGTGGCCGCGCTGGCGCGGATCTACGGGCCGGTGAACGATCGCATCCAGAAAGGCACGGCGGTCGCCGACGTGAAGCGCCAGTCACGCGAGTTGATCTCGCGGATCAGTGGACTGTATGGCGCGATCGGACGTTGGACGGGCGCGCCGACGAAAGACCAACTGAGCCGGCTCGCATACTATCAAACGATGGCGAAGACGCTGGCGGCGAAAGGCGGGGACTAAAGTCCCCGCCCTCCGAACGTTCGGAGAGCGACCTGACGTTCGGAGAGCGACGGCTTTAGCCGTCGCTGGAATTCGACGTTCGGAGAGCGACGGCTTTAGCCGTCGCTGGAGTTCTTTAGCCGTTGCTGGAACGACTACCATCTCGCGGACGTTGAGGGATGTGGGCAGCCAGTTCAGCAACGCTGAATTGCGAGGAGCCCGTATAGGGATAACTCTCCGGCGATTGCGTCAATCCGGCTCGAACGGGATTCCAGGCTATGTAAGCGGCGACGGCGGGCACGGATTCGTCATCGCGCAGCGTGTGATCCCAATAACCCTCCTGCCAGAGGTATTGCCCAGTCCGCCGGCGCTCCCAGTACCCGGACAGTTGACGCCACAGGTTCGACCATTTCACGAAATCCGCATCTGGCCGTCCGGCCATGACCAGCACATGCGCGTGGTCCGGCATCAGGCAGTACGCAATTACTGCGAAACCATGCTTCGCCGCTGACTGTAATAACTGCGCGATGACAGCCTCGCAACGTTCGCGATCGACGAACGCCGGGCGACGACGATACGTGCATGCCGTCAGAAAATGGCAGTACAACCCCTGATAGTGAGAATCCGCGAGCCGATGTGGATGTCGCGCCATGCAGTAGTCGCTGCAAAGCGCGAGCCGGAGGCGGTAGAATCACCGGACCATGCGATTTGGAATCACCGTGTTTTCGATCGGCATCACCGCGTGTGCACTCACAGTTTCAGCGACGGCTACTACAGCGACGGCTAAAGCCGTCGCTCTCCGAACGTCCGACACAGACGCGGCGCAATCGATCAGCTACCCCGACCCCACGCAGCGCGTGCTGACGCATCGCGAGCAGAACGCGCTGGTCACGCCGTGGATCAAGAAGCGCTTCGACACGCTCCTCGCCCCGCTGATGACGCGCGAGGGGATCGACATGTGGATCATCCCCACCCGCGAATACAACGAAGACCCGGTGTTCGCATCGATGTCGCCGCTCACCTACTACGCCTCGCGGCGGCGGACGATTCTCGTGTTCTACAACCCCGGCCCTTCGACTCAGCCGAATGCTGGTTCCACCATTCCTTCGGCTTCGCTCAGGGCAGGCGCGCCGGCCGAGCGCTACTCGATCGGCCGCTTCGACTACGACGGCATCTACACGATGGTGCCGACCCCGAACGACGGGCAGCATGAAGGGCTCCGCAAGCTCGTCGACGAAAAGAACCCCAGGGTCATCGGCATCAACGAATCCGATTCGTGGAACCACGCCGACGGCATCACCGCCAACGAAAAGCGCCGCCTCGTCGAGGCGCTCGGGCCCGCACACGCCGCGAAGATCAAGTCCGCCGAAATGCTCGCGGTGGGCTGGCTCGAAGTGAAGCTGCCCGAGGAGCTGGAGGCCTACCGCCACGTAATGAAGGTCGCGCACCTGGTGATCCGCGAGGCGTTCTCCAACACGGTGATCACCCCCGGCAAGACCACCAACGAAGACGTCGCGTGGTGGATGCGGCAGCGCGTGGTCGAGATGGGCCTCGGCAAGTGGTTCCAGCCGTCGGTGACGATCTGGCGGCAGGGCGAGAAGACCAACCCCCGCGGCGCAATCCTGCCGGGCGACATGCTCCACACCGACTTCGGCGTCGTCTACCTCGGCTTCTCCACCGACACCCAGCACAACGCCTACGTGTTGAAGCCGGGCGAAACCGACGCGCCGGCGGGCCTCAAGGCCGGCCTCAAGGCCGGCAATCGCCTGCAGGACCTGACGATGCAGTACGCGCGGCTCGAGCGGACGGGCAACCAGGCGCTGGCCGATGCGCTGGCGCAGGCGAAGAAGGAAGGGCTCGTGCCCTCGATCTATTGCCACCCCGTCGGCTTTCACGGCCACGCGGCGGGACCGCCGATCGGCATGACCGACTATCAGCAGGGCGTGCCGGTCCGCGGCGACTACGTGTTCCGCCCGAACACGTGGCATTCGATCGAGCTCAACGTGACGCACAACGTGCCCGAGTGGGGCAACCAGCCGGTCCGCTTCGCGCTCGAAGAAGACGCGGCCCTCATGCCTGGAGGCAAATGGGATTGGATCGACGGACGTCAGGAAAGCTTCTACCTGATCAAGCCTTAGCGATCATCATGACGACCCTGGTCGCGTGCGCACCGGCGACGATCGCGCAACGGAAGCCGGCGCCGGTCCACGGCTTCAAGGTCGTGGCCACGTTTCCGCACGACCCCGGCGCCTTCACGCAGGGACTCGTGTTCGCCGACGGCCAGCTCTTCGAGAGCACCGGGCTGCAAGGCGAGTCGTCTTTGCGGCGGGTCGAGATCGCGACCGGGCGGGTGCTGCAGGAGATCAAGGTCCCCGAGCGCTACTTCGCCGAAGGCCTCGCGCTGGTCGGCGACGAGCTGCTGCAACTCACGTGGCAGCATCGGCTCGGGTTCGTCTACGACCGCAAGAGCTTCGCGCAGAAGCGCACGTTCCCCTACAAGACGGAAGGCTGGGGCCTCGCCTACGACGGCTCGTCGCGGCTGGTCATGAGCGACGGCTCCGACACGCTCACGTTCCTGGATCCGAAGACCCTCGCGCTCGCGCGTCCGCTCGTGGTGCGCGATGCCGGCACGCCCGTGGGCCGGCTGAACGAGCTGGAATGGATCGAAGGCGAGATCTGGGCCAACGTGTGGACCACCAACCGCCTCGCGCGGATTTCACCGGCGACCGGCGAGGTGGCATCGTGGGTCGACCTCGAGAGCCTGTGGCCGCAGGCGCAACGGACGCCGCCCGCCGACGTCCTCAATGGCATCGCCTACGACAAGGCCACGCGCCGGATCTTCGTGACCGGCAAGAAGTGGCCGCGGTTGTATCAGATCGCGATTCAGTAGGACAAACCTGAAGGTTTGTCCCCACGTGTCCTTACTTGAATCGTAGCGCGGTGAGGTTGGTGACGCGGTAGATCGGGTAGCTCTGTCCCGCCGCCAGTCCGTCTTCGATCACGTTCCACGTCACCAGCCCATCGTCGCTCTCCGGCTCGAGCAGGTAGAACGCCAGCCGCGCGAGCGGCTGGTTGGCGGGCACGAACAACGCCCCCGGCGTGACCGACAACTGCGCGTTCTCGAACACGCCTTTCAGGCGCGCTTCCCGATGGCCCTGGAACGCCCGCTCCGAGCGCGTGTAATCGGCAATGACGAAACGCTCGACCGATACCTGCGCCGGATCGGTGATCTCCTGGATCGTCACGCCGTGCCAGCGGAGCCGCTCGACGGCCGCGGTCACGCGCGGGTTCGCGGGAATCAGCCACCCCTTCGGCATCGCCACCGAGCGGGTGGCGGCGAACACGCCGTAGTCTTTCATCGCCACCGGCACGGCCATGTCGGTCATCGCCAGCATCTCGCGTCCCGATCGCGGGTTCGGCACCTTCCGCACATCGCCGACGAAGATGCCGACCTTCTCGGGCAGCGCGCGGATCGCGAAGTCGACGCCGAGCTCGACCGGACGCCCGTTCGGAGGCGTGGTGAACTGCCGGTCGGCCTGCGACGTCAGCGTCATGATGGTCTTGGCGTTGGCCACGACCGAGCGCCAGATCTCTTCCACGAAGTCCTCGCTCACCTCGACGCGGCCCTTGAAGTCGAGATAGCTGTAGGCCTCGGACAGGATGGCAATGCGATTGCGCAGGCCGGCGTAGTTGTTGCCGAAGCGCGGGCGATGGTCGAAGGTGCGCCACGTGGTGTTGCCGGGGTTGGTGGGATCGACGCGCGAACTCTCGCGCCCGCCGCCGTCTTCGGGCGCAAAGTTGCCGTAGTAATAGGTACGCCACTGGTGGCGGTCGAGCATCGCCGCGCGAATCGCCGGCAGCATGCGGTCGCGCGAGAACGCGATCAGCCGGGCGTCGGCGTTGGGATTGAGGATCGGCGAGTAGGTCAGGTGGTTGGCGTGATACGAGCCGTTGGTGGTGTGCAGATCGACGAGCACGTGCGGATCCCACTTGTTCATCAGCCCGACGAGAGCGCGCGCCTCGAGGCTGTCGAGCTTCATATAGTCGCGGTTGAGGTCGAGGCCCTTGCCGTTCTCACGCGTGCCGACGCCGGCCACCGGGCCGTTCTGCGCCGTGCGGTTCATCGGGCTGACCTTCTCGTTGCCGTCGGCGTTGTAGTCGGGGGCGATGAGGATGACGAGCTGCCTGGTGAGCGGCCGCAGATCGCCCGAGACGAGCCGGCGGGCGAGCATCAGGATGGCTTCCTTGCCTTCGACCTCCCCGGCATGGATGTTGGCCTGCACGAAGACAATCGGCCGCCCGAGCTTTCGCGCCGCGTCCGGCGTGGTGACCTTCGGATCGGCGATCACCAGCAGCGGCATGTCGCGCCCCTCTTCGGTCTTGCCGAAGCTCTCGGTGTGCACGAGCGGGGTCGTGGTCACGAGGCCGTCGATCAGGCGCTGCACGTCGTCGTAGGTGCTGGTCTCTTCGTAGGTGGTGATCTCGGCCCGCGTCCTTAAGTCCGGCGCTTGCTGTGCGACCATCCCAGTGCTGAAACAGACGACAGCTACGAGGACTACCGGCTTGACACGCATGGACGCTCGTTTCTCAGGTGGTGGACGTCACTGCACCGTCGACGTCGCCGCCGGCTGCAGGTACTTGTTGAACCAGTTGAGGTAGCGCTGCAGCCGATCGCGCTCGTAGCTCGGCATCGTCAGGCCGTGGAACTGGCCGGGGTAGATCACCAGCTGCGTGTCGATGCCGAGGCTCTTGAGCGCCTGGTACATCTGCTCACCGCCGGCGATCGGCACGTTGAAGTCCTTCTCGCCGCCCATGAAGAGCGTCGGCGTCTTGATCTTGTCGGCGTTGAAGAAGCCGTGCGACATCTTCGCCCACGCGTCCTTGTTCTTCCACGGCTGGCCGAGCTCCTGATCGTACTGAATGATGTACTGATCGACGCCGTAGAGCGACATGTACAACGCAACGCCGGCGCCGCTGACCGCCGCCTTGAATCGCGTGTCGGTGGCAATCGCCGCGTCGGTCGAGATGCCGCCGTAACTCCACCCGCCGATGCCAAGACGATCCGGATCGGCGATGCCCTGCCGCACCGCTTCATCGACCGCGCCAAGCAGATCGACCACTTCGAGGTTGCCCCAATCGGCGTGGATCGCCTTCTGCCAGGCGTTGCCGCGGCCGGCGCTGCCGCGGTAGTTGATCGCCAGCACCGCGTAGCCGTTGGCCGCGAGGAATTCGCGATCGAACGAGAACGCGTGCTCGTCCTGGCCGTTCGGGCCGCCGTGCACGATCAGCAGCGTCGGATACTTCGTGCCCGCCTTGAAGCCGGCCGGCTTGACGATCAGGCCGTGCACGTCGGCGCCGTCCTTGCTCTTCGACTGGAAGTCCTCGGTCGTCGCCAGCTGCAGCTCGCCCAGCAGCTTGTCGTTGTGTTTGGTCAGCTTGCGGAGGTTCCCGCCCTCGAGCGCATAGACCTCCGCCATCTCGTTCGGCGCGGTCGCGAGCACGGCGAAGTTGCCGTCCTTGCCGGGGCTCAACGCGCGAATCGCGCGCCGGCCGGACGACTTCCGCTGTGCGGTCCCATTGGGGTTTTCCGCCGGCACCGTGGCCACGTGCGTGGTCCGGTCGTCCTGCAGCAGGAACGAGATGTTCTGACCATCCGCCGACCACGCAATGTTCGACACGGCGCGATCGAGCGATGGCATGTAGATCGCCGGCCTGGTTGCCGGTCCCGCCGACGCGGGCGGATTCGACGGCACGACGATCAACTTGTTCATCGAGTACTGTGCAAATCGATCGGTATCGCCGATCACGGCGGCCAGCCGGCTACCGTCTGGACTCCACGCCGGCCTGCCGCCTTCACCCTCCGCGGTCTTCGTGATCTGCCTCGGCTCGGCGCCTTCGCGCGCTTCAACCACCCACAGATCCTCGTTCGAGGTGCGATCCGGATCGGCATGACCGCGCTTGCTCATGAACGCGATCCGCGTGCCGTCCGGCGACCACGACGGGCTCGCATCGTCGGTCTTGCCGCTGGTGATCACCGTGGCGGTCTTGGTCGCCACGTCGAACACGGCGATGTGGTTATAGAGCTGTTTCAGGTAGCCTTCGCGGTCCTGCTTGAAGTGATAGCGGTCGATCACGATCGGCGGCGGCGTCTTCCGCTTCCAGCCGTCCTTCTTCTCGGGCTCGTCGTCCGGATCCTCGTCGTTGGCGACAAACGCGATGCGCGTGCTGTCGGGCGACCACTGGATGTCGGACACGCCGCCCTTGACGTCGCTGACCTTCTGCGCCTCGCCGCCGGCCCTCGGCAGCAGCCAGATCTGGCCGCCCTTCTTCTTCTCGTCCTCGGTGCCGCGGGAGGCCACGAAGGCGAGGTACTTGCCGTCGGGACTCCAGCGCGGAGACGACTCGCCATCCGGCGACGAGGTCAGCTGCAGCTGCTCGCTGCCGTCCCACTTCACCATCCAGATGTCGGTATTGCGCTTGTCCTTCTCGACGTCGACGGTGGTCACCGTGTAGGCGACCCAGACGCCGTCGGGTGACCGCTGCGGATCGCCGACACCGGCGATCTTCGAGTGATCGTCGAGCGTGATCGCGCGGCGGGCGGTCTGGGCATCGCCAGGCGCCGCCGCCACGAGGGTGAAGAGCGCGAAGGCAAGCGTCTGTTTGCGCATGGTCATCATGAGGTCCTCTAGAACCGGCCGGCATCGACGTCCTTCAGGAAAGACGTGACGCCATTGAAATAGGTTGCCTGGTCATCGTACATCGCCATGTGGCTGCCGTTCGGGCAGTACAGGTAGCGGCCCTTCGCGACGGCCTTCGACATCATCTCCATGTGCTTCGGATCCATGGTGTCGTGCCGCGCCCCGACCACCAGCGTCGGGACGGTGATGTCCTTCAAGTCCGCGGTGCGATCCCATTTCTCGAGCCGGCCGCTGGCGCCCATCTCGCTCGGACCCTGCATCAGGACGTAGATCTCGCGATTGAGCTTGTTGAACGCGCGCATCACCGGATCGGGCCATTGCTCGGCGGGCAGGCGCAGGATGTGATGGACGTAGAAGTTCGGGATCAGCAGCTCCATGTACTTCGGATCTTCGTACTGCTTCTTCGCCTCGAAGGCCTTGACCTGCGTCAGGACCGCCTGATCCATCGCCGGCATCAGCACCGCGGTCGCGTAGTCGTTGTAGGCCGGGATGCTCGCCATCATGTTCGAAATGATGAGCCCCTTCAAGTTCGCCTGATGCGCAAGCGCATATTCCATCGCGAGGATGCCGCCCCACGAATGGCCCATCAGGAAGAAGTTGTCTTTGGTCAGGCCGAGCGCGGTGCGCACCTGCTCGACCTCGTCGACGAACCGCGGCAGGTCCCAGAGCGACAGGTCTTTCGGCTGATCGCTGTACGCCGATCCGAGTTGATCGTAGTAGTAGTACTCGACCTCGGCTTGGGGAAAGTAGCTGTCGGCGGCCTCGAAGTACTCGTGCGTCGCGGCCGGTCCGCCATGCAGCAGCAACACCTTGATCCGCGGATTGTTGCCGACCCGCTTGGTCCAGACGCGGAAGTCGCCCTTCGGCGTATGAATCGGGATCATCCGCACGCCGCCCGACAACACGTCGGCACGGCCGGTGTTGTCCAGGTAGGCGCTGGTCTGGGCGGGCGCCGCCGGAGGCGACGCGGGGGTCGACGGCGCGCACGCGGCGGCGGCGAGGAGGCAGGCAGCGAGCACAAGCTGTGTCATAGGGGGAGAAACTATCAGGTTTCCCGCCCCGTTCGCCACCAGAGGCGCAAGCGGCTCGCTCGGCGCGCGATGAAGGCTCACACGCCTTGGATCAGGATACCTCGGCGCGCGACCGCCATGATATTCTTCGGGCCGCGTTGTACTCGGTGATGCGACATGTCGCCGCACCTTCAGTGTTCCCGGGAGGATCCATGCGCGTTTCTCGTTTTCTGATGGCGGCCGGATTGGCCCTGCTCGTCGCCGTGACGATGTCGGTCACCCCGTCGGCCCAGGCCAAGACGGATGAGGATTACGACAAGCTGATGAAAGGCGTCGGCGCAGCCAATGGCGCCATGCGCAAGGCCGCGGACAGCGATGCCGCCGCCGCCGAGGCCAAGAAGCTGGTGGCGCTGTTCAAGGACGCCAACCAGTTCTGGGCCGGACGCCAGAACACCGAGGCGGCTGACTGGGCGATGGCCGCGATGAACCATGCCGCGGAGATCGACAAGGCGGCGACGGCCAACGACATGCCCGGCGCGCAGGGCCACATGAAAGAGCTCGGCGGCGTCTGCCAGGCCTGCCACACGAAGAACCGGGAGAAGACCGAAACGGGCTTTGCGATCAAGAAGAGTTAAGAGTGCAGAGTTAAGAGTGTAGAGTTTAGAGGGGGAGTCAAGAGCATCCGTTCTTAACTCTCAACTCTTAACTCTGCACTCTGTCTTGATGACCACGCCGGCGTCCGTCGTCAGCGCGATCTCGATCGTCTCGCCCGCCTTCAACGGCTTCTTCACATCGATCAGCAGCAGGTGCGGTCCGCCGGCCTTCAACTCGAGCCGTCCGTACGCCGGCACCGTCAGCTCCGTGACCGCCTTGTCGCCATCCCTCATCTCGATCCGGCCCGCCGCCTCGCTCGCCGCCGACACGATGTAGGTGTCGTACATCGTCGGGTTGTTCACCGTGAGATACACCGCACCGGACCCTTCGGCGGCCCAACCGTCGGTGGCCGTGACCGCCGGTTGCAGATTTAGCAACAAGGCAACGAGAGCAGTGCGCAGGAATGTCATCAGAAACCCATGTTAAGGTGCCTGACCCCTACTTCGGCAGCGCCTGCGGCATGTCGGCGACGACGTAGACCATCGCGGCGATGGCGGCCGCCGCGCGCGACACGTCCTGCGGGTCGATGCGATCGACGGTGTCGGCCGGCGTGTGGTGAATCGTGAAGTACCTGGTCGCGTCGCCCTGGAACGCCATCATCGGCACCCGGCCGAGGAGGCCGATCGGGCCGATGTCGGCACCGCCGCCGCCGGAGACGATCTCCGGCAGGCCGAGGGGCGCGAGCAGCGTCGCGATCTCGGCCACGATCGTCCGCGCCGCATCCGGGCCGCTGAAGCCGAGCCGCGCCGGCGCGAAGACGCCGGAATCGGATTCGAGCGCGAACACGTGGTTGGCGGCCTCGGTCGCGTGCGCGTCGCGGTAGCCGTTGCCGCCGCGCAGGCCGTTCTCTTCGTTGGTGAACAGCACCACGCGGACCGTGCGCCTCGGCCGGATGTTCAGCTGCTTCATCAGCCGCGCCGCTTCCCACGTCACGACGCACCCCACCGCATCGTCCGACGCGCCGGTGCCGGGATCCCACGAATCGAAATGGCCGCCCACGAGCACGATCTCGTCGGGGCGTTCGCTGCCGCGGATCTCGCCGACCACGTTGAAGGATTCGACGTCGGGCTCGAAATGCGCTTCCATCCTGAGGCGGAGGCGGACGCGGACGCCGCGGTTCGCGAGACGCTGGATGCGATTGGCGTCTTCGGCGGTGATCGCCGCCGTCGGGATCTTCGTCACCGGCTCTTCGCCGTAGTTCATGCCGCCGGTGTGGGGCGTGCGCAGGCCGATCGGGCCGACCGCGCGCACGAGCGAGGCCACGGCGCCGTGCTGTGCAGCGATGCGCGCACCGTTCGCCCGATACGCGACGGTCTCGCCGTAATTCGTGTACGGCACGTTGAAGAGGACGATCTTACCCCTCACGTCTTTCGATCGCTTGACCAGGTCATCGCCGTTGGCGACGACGATCACCTCGGCTTCGATGCCGCCGGGCGGGGTCGCCACGCTGCCGCCGAGCCCGAGCATCGGCAGCACGTGGAGGGGCGGCTCGATCATCTCGAGGCTCTCCTGCCCGCGCACCCACTTCGGCACCATTACGCGCTCGGTGCGGACGTTGTCGAGCCCGTCGCGCTTCATGGCATCGACCGCCCAGGTAATGGCGCGCGCGAGGTTGTCGGACCCGCTCAACCGCTGGCCGAACGTGTCGGTGATTTCGGCGAGCCGGTTCCAGGCGAACTGATCGGCCATCGCCGCCTTCATCAACTTGTCGGCGTTGTCGCGATGGGGATCGAGCCAGGCCGGACGATTCTGCGCCTGGGGCGCGGCGACCAGAGCCAACGTCAGCAGGAGGAGCGCGAACGGTCGATGCATGAACCTGATTATAGAGGGGCTGATTGGGGCGGGCTGCAACGTCTTATAAAGAGCCCGGCCCGACCGGCGCCAGGACCCTTCCCCTCGGTCTTGCGCCGAGTGGCCATCAAGGGAGTTGTGTATGCATTGGAAGACAGAGGGGATGATCTGGCTGGCCGCGCTCGCGTTGGTTGCAGCGGTCGCATTGCCGGTCCACGCGCAGCAGCAGACAGGCGCCATCACCGGCCGCGCCACGGATGGGAGTGGAGGGGCGCTGCCAGGCGTCACCGTCTCGATCACCAGCCCGAACATGATCGGCGGCGCCCGCACGGCGATCACGGACGAGCAGGGCGTGTATCGCTTCACGCTGCTGCCTGGGGGCCAGTACGTGGTGTCGTTCACGCTCCCGGGCTTCACGACGCTGAACGTCGAAGGCGTGGGCCTGAACGCGGGCGCCACGGCGACGATCAACGGCAAGATGGAAGTCGCCGCGCTGCAGGAAAGCGTCACGGTGACGAGCCAGTCGCCGACCATCGATCTCGAGTCGGCCAACGTGGCCGTCAACTGGGACCAGAAGAAGCTCGACGAGATCCCGTACAGCCGCAGCCTCACGGGGCTGGTGTCGCTCATCCCCGGCCTCTATGCCACCTCGTACGACGTCGGCGGATCGAACTTCGGCACCGGCTCCGGTCCGGCCGCGCGCACCTTCGGCCGCGCCGGCGGCGGCGTCGTCAGCTACGACGGCATGATCTGGGACCAGACCTACGGCGACTTCGGCACCTACGAAGAGGCGCAGATCACGACCGCGGCCAAGGGCGCCGACGCCATGAATCCCGGCCTGACGATGAATCTGGTCGTCAAGTCCGGGAGCAACGTCTTCAAGGGCCAGGGCTCGGCGAACTACCAGTCTGGTGACTTCCAGGGCAGCAACATCACGCCGGAGCTGACAGCCAAGGGCTACGCGCCGGGCGTCAACAAGTTCACGAAGTACCAGGACTACTACGGAGAAATCGGCGGACCGATCCTGAAGGATCGTCTGTGGTTCTATGTGAGTCACCGGGACGCGTCGTCCGGGAACCTGATTCCGGGCTTCATCCGGCTGGCGGACCGCGAGCAGGTGGAGTTCTACACGAAGCTGCAGGACCCGACCGCGAAGATCACCTATCAGATCACGAAGAACAACAAGTTCGAGGGCATGTTCCAGGTCGGACGCAAGTGGCAGCCGTATCGCACCGCGAGCCGGTACGTTCCGCTCGAATCGACGCAGAACCAGGATTCCTGGTCGCTGGTCGGCCCGTCGTTCAAGTGGCAGTCGATCGTCTCGTCGCGCTCCACGTTCGACGCGAGCCTGCAGCGCGGCGGCTACTGGTGGCCCGACGTGCCGTGGACGAGCGACATCCGCAAGACCGACCTGGCGACCAACAACGGCCCGACGCGCGGCGCGTTCCTCGAGACGGATCGGACGCCGCGCCGCTGGCAATACGGCGCCACCTACGCCTACTTCGCCGATCTGTGGGGCCGCAACCACGAGCTCAAGACCGGATACCTCGGCTGGCGCAACATGCAGTCGACCGAGAACCTCGGCTACCCGAACCAGCAGCAGTACCGTTATCGCAGCCAGGCCGGCGATCCCAACTGCGACGAGGCCCACAACTACGACGGCTGTTTCACGCGGCCGGACTCGGTGCTGGTCTACGACTACCCGAACACGACCGCGTCGGGCGAGTGGTACAGCTCGGGGTACTTCAACGACAAGATCACGGTGTCGCGGAAGCTCACGCTCAATGTCGGCGTCCGCTACGACCGCTACTCGAGCTTCCTTCCGGAACAGGGCAATCCGGGCACGGGACCCTTCGCCGCCAAGAACATTTTCGAGTACAAGGGCGAGGACAACTACCCCAAGTACTCGACGTTCGTGCCGCGGGTCTCGGCCGTCTACGACCTGACCGGCCAGGGCCGCGTCGCGGTGCGCGCCAGCTACGGGCGCTACGTGGGCGGCAGCTCCGGTGCGTCCGCCAATCCCGGCCCTGGCGCAAGCAACGTCAACCCTAACGCCATCATCACGCGGACCTACACGCGCTGGGATGGCAGCATCCCGTACGTGCCGGTACCCGCGAACCTGACGTCGACCTCGGGCGGCGGCACGAGCCGCACGATCGATCCCAACCTCAAGGGGCCGTTCGTCGACGAGTACACCGCAGGTCTCGACCTGGGGTTGAGCCGTGTCTTGACCGTGCAGTTCAACTACGTCAGGAAGACCGACGGGAACAGCAACAAGACGCTCAATCTCGCGCTCCCGTACGAGGCCTACACCGTGACGAGGACCGGCATCGATCCGGGCCCCGACAACCGGACGGGAACGGCCGACGACAAGACGCTGACTATCTACTCGGTGCCGAACACCTATCCGACGTTCGGCCGGTCGATCGAGCACACGGTCCAGGCCGAAGGCAATAACCGCTACCACGCGCTCGGCGTGACGTTGAACAAGCAGTACGCCGACAACTATTCGTTCCTGGTTTCGTTCAACGCCGACTATCGCGACTTGCGCGACAATGCGCCGCGTAACCCGAACGAGGCCCTGCACGGACCGCAGTCCGGCGGCACCGGCACGGGCAGTTACCAGTTCAGCCAGCCGTCCTGGAACTACGTGCTGCGGGTCAGCGGCAGCTACCAGCTGCCCTGGGGCCTGTTGTTCGCCTCGTCGTTCAACGCACAAAGCGGCGAGTATTTCTTCCGCGAAGTGCAGATCCGGGACGCGCTCAACCAGAACATCGCCATTCGCGTGGAGTCGCAGGCCGGCCGTTACGAGTGGACGAAGATCTGGGACAACCGCCTGTCGAAGCGGTTCAAGACGTTCGGCAACCAGTCGGTTGAAGGGATTGTCGACCTGTTCAACAGCCTGAACACGAACACCATCACGAACCAGACCAACCGCAACGGCTCAACCTACCTGCAGCCCACGGAGATCATCGCGCCTCGCGTGTTCCGCCTCGGCGTGAGGTATCGCTTCTAACAACACGCAGAACTTTAGTTCCGCGATTTCACCGGATCGCGAGCAATGCCGCGTCGGTCCGCCAGTACCACGTGCCGTCGACAAGCGCGGGCGAGGCCAGCGTGCGCGCGCCCAGCTCGTTCACGTGCAGCAGCTTGAACGTCCGCCCCGCCTCGACGACGAAGGTCTGCCCCTCGTCATTGGTGAAGAACAGCTTGCCGTTGACGTGCACCGGCGACGCCGAGAAGCCCTCGCGCATCGCCACGCCGAGCCGATCCTGGTAGACCAGCTTGCCGCTGGCGGCTTCGAACACCGTCAGGATGCTCTGCATGTCGTTGATCAAATACAGCAGGTCGCCGACGACGATGCCGGAGGGCACGAAGGGGGATCCCCGCGGCGAACTCCACGCTACGTGCGTGGCGGTGACGTCGCCGGTGCCGCCCGGGCGGATCGCCAGCGTCGGGCCGGCCCGCCCCGACGAGGTGAACACGAGGCCGTGACCGACGACCGGCGTCGGAATCACTTCGAAGGTCATGCCACGGACCGTCCACAGTTCCCGGCCGGTGTCGGGGTCGTACGCCGCCACGCGGCGCTGGCTGTTGATCACGAGCTCGTCGCGCTCGCCGGTGCTGATCACGACGGCCGTGCCCCATCCCACGGTCTCGGTGCGAGGCGTCTGCCAGATCGTCCTTCCCGTCTTCTTGTCGAACGCGGCCACAAACGCGGTCTGCCCCGGCGACGGGTTCTGATCCTGGTAGAGGAAGATGCGGTCCTTGTAGAGCACGGGCGAGCCGGCCGGGCCGTGATAGTTGTCGATCACGCCGAACTTGCGGTGCCAGACGAGCTTGCCGTTGAAGTCGAACGCCGCCAGGCCATGGCGGCCGAACGAGGCGTAGACGAGCTCGCCGTCGGTGGCGGGCGTCGCCGACGCGTAGCCGTTCTTCTCGTGCACGTACTCGACGCCGTTCTGCGGGATGTCGGTTTCCCACAGCCTGCTGCCGTCCTTGCGCGCGAACGCAAACATCGACAGGCGCCGGCCGTTGTCGCGGGCGCTCGTCAGGAAGAGGCGATCGCCCCACACGATGGGCGACGAGTTGCCGCGGCCGGGCACCGCGACCTTCCACTGCACGTTCGTGGTGGGCGACCAGCGGTCCACGTATTGCCCCGCGGGCACCTGGCCCTGGCCCGAGGGTCCGCGCCATCGCGGCCAGTACTTCGCGCCCTCGCCGGTGACCTCGAGCATCCGGACATCAGCCGGGGCGCCGATGAGGACCACCGCCGAGACTGACAAGGCCGCCAGGCTGAGCCATACTGCCGGTTTCATTGCCTCGATCCTAGAACAGTTGACTGGCAGTTTCCTCCCCGCGGCACACGCCAGTAGAATATGGGTTTGCCTTTCCTGGGGACCAATGCCGTGATGAAAAAAGTCTGGTCTGTGTTATCTGCGTCATCTGCGGCCCTGGTGATCTGTATTTCTGCGTCGTCCACCTTCGCGCTTCGCGCTTCGGCGGACAGGTCTGCGGCCGTGGACGCTCAGTCCGAATCCACCGAGCGCACGTTTCTGAGCCGCGTCCGGCGGCTGACCGTCGACGGCAAGCGCGCGGGCGAGGGCTATTGGTCACCCGACGGCAAGCGACTCGTGTTCCAGAGCGAGCGCGAGCCCGGCAATCCCTTCTATCAGATCTACGTGCTCGACTTCGCGACCGGCGAGAGCAAACGGATCTCGACCGGGATGGGCAAGACAACCTGCGCGTTCTTCCGGCCGGGCAGCGACGAGATCATGTTCGGGTCCACGCATCTCGATCCGAAGTCGAAGCAGTATCAGGATGACGAGCTGGCATTCCGCGCGTCGGGCAAGGAGCGCCGCTACGCG
>MELE01000179.1:0-13729 GCA_001768615.1 Acidobacteria bacterium RIFCSPLOWO2_12_FULL_67_14b
GGCTTCATCCTGATGATCGACGAGTTTCGGCCCGACAACGGCGCGACCCGCTTCGTGCCGGGCTCGCAGCGGTGGTCCCGCACCCCGGACGCCATCCTTGCAGATCTGCGAGCCGACCACGACGGGCAGATGTTGGCGTGCGGCCCTGCGGGCTCACTGATCGTCTTCAACGGGTCCGCATGGCATGGCCACAGCGCAAACACGTCGAGCGGGCCGCGCCGATCGCTCCAAGGCGCGTTTATTCCGCGAGATGGGCGTGCCGGGACCGACTTCGCGGCCCGCATGCCACCTGAGACGCGCGCGCGGCTCGGCCCCCTCGCGCGGTATGTTCTCGCGCTCTGACGGATAGTCCCGGCGCGATCGCGCGGACATCGCCACGATCCGCGCGATGAACAGCCAGCGGCTCACGCGCCGCTCGTCTTCAAGACCTCGTGATCTCGGCCAGCGGAGCTTCCGCAAGGGTTGGCATCAATCAAAACCAATCCGCAAATCCGCGACCAACGGCAGATGATCCGAGGCCATCTTCGCCATCCGGTCCTTCGGCAGTGTGACCTTCAGCACCTCCACCTTGCCCTCGTAATAAATGTGATCAAGGTGGAGGATCGGGAAGAACCCGGGGTAGGTCCGCCGGCGGCTCAGGTGTTTGCTCAGGTCGATGCTCTGCAGCCGCTCGGCGAGGACGTCCGTGGCGAGGCCCCGCGCCCACTCGTTGAAATCGCCCAGGATGATCTTCGGCCCGACCATGCGCTTGTCGTGGACGAGTGAGGCGAGGCGGGCGGCCTGGTGGCGGCGCTCGAGCAGCGACGTGCCGAAGTGCACGTTGTAGAAGTGCAGCGTGTCGTCTTCCATCGCCAGGTCGACGCGCTGGACGCCGCGATGCTCGCAGGTCTTCCAGGTCAGGTCGTACTGGACATGCTGGCGCACTGGATATCGGCTGAGGACGACGTTGCCGAAGAGCGCGGTGCGGAGGTGCCGCGTCGGGGCCATGACCCAGCCCATGCCGAGGGCGGCGCCGAGCTCGGCGGCCTGTCCCGGTTTGAGCGGGCTGGCGCCCACCACTTCCTGCAGCGCCACGACGTCGGCATCGACCGAGGCCAGGACCGCGGCGATGCGCTCGAGCCGCGTCCGCCCGTCGAGACCGCGCGCCCGGTGGATGTTGTAGGTGGCGACGCGCACGTTGCGCGTCCGCTTGGACTCCTCGGGCGCCATTCAGTCCAGGTCGAATCCACGAAGCGGCTTGGACACGGGCTCCTTCTTCGCTTCCTTGAGCGCTTCCTCGAACCGCTTCGAGAGCGCGTCACCCTTGGACTTTTCGTTCTGGACCGACTGCTCGAAGATGGCATCGCGCCTGGCGGCCTGTTCCGCCAGGATCTGCGCGGCGTGGTCGAGCTCGGGCCGATTGGGATTCGGAGGAGCTTCGTGGCTGACGATACGGCCCAGGTTGAGGTCAACCGTCAGCACCGCGCCGCAGCAGGGGCAGGGCAGTTCCCGCTCGCTCGTCAGTTTGGCCATGACAGGATCTTAGCCGAGTTGAGAGTGCAGAGTTCAGAGTGCAGAGTCAACGCCCGAAGACGCTGGGAATTGGTGTCCACTTGTTCCGGCCGCGGTAATAGACCGGCTTCCGGTCGTTGTTCGCCTTCCGGTAGGCGCGATACCGTCGTAACAGCACCCGGTATCGCCGGATCGAGCTTTTCAGCTTCTTGTGCGGCAGGTCGATCAGCATCCGCTCGACCTTCCACACGTTCTTGCCGGACACGCGCCAGTCGTACGCGCCCATGGCCTCCGCGAGGTTGGCCACGCCGAACCCCTCCACCCGGCCGGTGTGGTCCACATAGGCATCGATGTAGCTTCGCGCGAGCGCTCGCGGCGAGCGGAACACGGGCTTGCGTCCATGCAGCCCCGGGTCCCGCGACCTGGCGACCGAGCCCCAGCGCCCGTCGTGCTGGTAGATAAAGATGACGTGGTCGAGCCAGTCCTGCGACTCGAGGCTCATCACCAGAGGGGGGTAGCCGTGCTGTTCGAGCACGACGGCCGCAAACAGCGCCGCCTCCATGCAATGCGCGGTCTTCAGCTTCGCCACGGTGCGGAAGCTCCGCTGCGTCGGCCCGCCGTTCTCGGTGTTGTAGGGCAGCGCGTTCAGCCAGCGCTGCACCCTGCCCGGCGTGTTGAGCTTCGCGACGAGCGCGCGTTCAGCGCGCGAGAACACTGGCCTTGAGCTCATCGACAATGGTGGGGGCGGTCCAGTCGTTGCCGTCGTGAAGGGCGACGATGCGGCCGCGAGGGTCGACGACCGCGGTCCGCAGGTTGTGTGTGATCGTGCCGTCGGCTTCGCGGATCACGTTGACGCCGAAGGTGGCCGCGAGGCGATCGACCGTTTCTTCCTCGGCCGTCGCGAACCGCCAGACCGCCGGATCGGCGCCGACCCTGGCCGCATGGGCGCGGAGCACGGCCGCGCGATCCGTGGCCGGATCGAAACTGATCGACAGCAGCCGGACCTTACCCCGCAGCGCCGGGTCGGCGGCGGCCAGCTTCTGGATTTCGGCGAAGCGGCGATCGACCAGGGGGCAAAACTGCGGCAGGGGACAGCGCGTATAGATGAAGGAGATGACGAGGGCGGAACCCCTCGCGCCGCCGAGCGAGATGCTCGTGCCGTCCTGATCGGTCAGCGTGGTCTCCGGCACCGCATCGCCGGGCTCGAGCAGGACCACGCCTGCGGCGGCGGGTATCCGCGTGGGCGCATCCTCCGGCAGCGGCGCCGATCCCGTCCTGGTGATCGCCGACAGCCACGCTTCCCCGGGGGCCACCATCAGCGTGGCGGTGATCAGATCGCCCGGCGCGCGGCCCTCGAGCAGCCGCGCGTCCTTCACCTTGTAGGGCATGGTCATCGCCGGCATGAACTGGGGAATGTCTTCGTGCTTGACGAGGATTTCACTCGTGTCCGGCCTGACGGCCAGCACTTGGCCTTGCAGTTGGTACGCCTTCACCTCGGGGGCGCGGCTGCACGAGGCCGCGAAGGCGATTGCCGCGAGCAGGCGCCATGCGCATCGATGCATCGTTACCATCTTAAGTGATAGTCTGCCGGTTCATCCGATGGCCAACGACTTTGCGTTCGAGATGGCGGCCTCGGCCGTCCGGTTCGGCGCCGGCGTGACCCGCGAGGTGGGCGCCGACCTGGCGGAGCTCGGCGTCAAACGGGCGCTCGTGATCACCGACCCCGTGTTGCGCCGGCTGGGGCCGGTGCGGACCGTGATGGAATCCCTCGAGGCCAACGGCATTCCCTTCGTGCTCTACGACGGCGTGCGCATCGAGCCCAGCGACGAGTCGTTCCTCGACGCCATCGAATTCGCGCGCCAGCATCCCTGCGACGCGATTGTCGCCGTCGGCGGCGGATCCACGATCGATACGGCCAAGGCGGTGAATCTCTACACGAGGTACCCGCCGGCGGACTTCCTCGACTACGTGAACCCGCCCATCGGCAAGGGCCTGCCCGTGCCCGGGCCGCTTAAACCGTTGATCGCCATTCCGACCACCGCCGGCACCGGCAGCGAAACGACCGGCGTCTCGATTTTCGACTTGAGCCGCATGCACGCCAAGACGGGGATCGCCAGCCGCCGGCTGAAACCGACGCTCGGGCTCCTCGATCCCGACAACACGCGGACCATGCCGCCCGAAGTCGCGGCCTCGACGGGCCTCGACATCCTGAGCCACGCGATCGAATCGTTCACGGCGCTGCCGTACACGGAGCGCCCGCTGCCGGCGCATCCGGCGCTGCGCCCGGCCTACCAGGGCTCGAATCCGATCAGCGACATCTGGGCCCTTCAAGCCCTCCGCATGGTCGCCCAGTTCATCGTCCGGGCCGTGGACGATCCGACGGACGACGAGGCCCGCGCCAGCATGCTGCTGGCGGCTTCGTACGCGGGCGTGGGATTCGGCAACGCGGGCGTGCACTTGCCGCACGGGATGTCGTATCCGGTGTCGGGCCGCGTGAAGACGTATCGCGCGCCCGGATACCCCGACGATCATCCGCTCGTGCCGCACGGGTTCTCGGTGATCCTGAACGCGCCCGCCGTGTTCCGGTTTACGGCGTCCTCGACCCCGGCCCGGCACCTGCAGGCCGCCGAGGCGCTTGGCGTGGACGTGTCGCGGGCGCAAGCCGGCGATGCCGGGAGCATTCTCGCCGACCGCATCACGTGGTTCATGCAGCGGTTGAAGACGCCGAACGGTCTCGCGGCGCTGGGCTACACGTCCTCCGACATCCCGGCGCTGGTGGAGGGAACCCTTCCGCAACATCGGGTGACCAAACTGTCGCCGCGTCCGGCGGGGCCGGAGGAATTGAGCCGCCTGTTCGAAGAGGCGATGGTGGCATGGTAGCGTGAACCGCATGGCCAGAAGACCACTGCCGGCGACGCTGGTGAAGAAGCGGGTCAAGGCCCGCATCGCGGAGAACGCCGGATGATCCTTGTCGGGACCAGCGGTTACAACTATCCCGAATGGAAAGGCAGCTTCTATCCGTCGGACTTGCCGGCGGCGAAAATGCTGCCGTACTACGCCTCGAAGTTCCGCACCGTCGAGATCAACTACACGTTCTACCGGATGCCAACCTCGAAGATCGTGGCGGCGTGGGCGGCGCAGGTGCCCGCCGGCTTCCGGTTCACGCTCAAGGCGCCCAAGCGCATTACGCACGACAAGCGGCTGCGCGCGGCCGAGGTCGCCGATTCGGTGACAGCCTTTGTGACGGCCGCCGGGGAACTGGGGCCGCGGCTCGGCGCACTGCTGTTTCAGCTGCCGCCCAACTTCAAGAAGGACGTGCCGCTCCTCAACGAGTTTCTGAGCCTGCTTCCACCAAAGACGACGGCGGCGTTCGAATTCCGGCACGACTCGTGGCTGGACGATCAGGTCTACGACGCGCTGCGGGCGCGCAACCTTGCGCTGTGCATCGCCGACAGCGAGAAGCGCGACACGCCGGTGATGGCGACGGCCGATTATGCGTACTTCCGGCTGCGCGACGAGGGCTACCAGGACGCCGACATCGAGCGATGGGCGGCGTCGGCGAAGCAGCTGGGGGAGCGGTGCTCGGATGTCTTCGTCTACTTCAAGCACGAGGATGAGGGTAAGGGTGCAGCGTTCGGGCAACACATGCTCACGCTGCTGGGGATTTCAGAATGACGATTGTTGATTTCAGATTCATTGCCGATTTGCGATTGGCGATTGCGGTGGCCACGGCAACTCTTGTCGGGTGTACGGCGCCGCCTGCACAACCGGCCGACACCAAACCCGCCGTCGACGTGGTCGAGCTGAGCGCGATGGATGCGCGCGAGCGCATGGCCTCCGGGGCGCTGACGGCGCAGGCCCTGACCCAGGCCTATCTCGATCGCATTGCGACGGTGGACGATGCCGGCCCGCGGTTGAATGCGGTGATCGAGCTCAACCCCTCAGCGATCGCCGAAGCGACGGCGCTCGACGCGGAGCGGAAGGCCGGCAAGCTCCGTGGCCCGCTGCACGGCATCCCGGTCCTCATCAAGGACAACGTCGACGTGGCCGGCATGGTGAACTCAGCCGGTTCGCTCGCCCTGGCGGACAACCGTCCGAAAGAAGACGCGTTTGTCGCGAAGCGGTTGCGCGACGCCGGCGCCGTGATCCTCGGCAAGGCCAACCTCAGCGAGTGGGCCAACTTCCGCTCGACGCGGTCGACGTCGGGCTGGAGCTCGCGGGGAGGCCAGACGAAGAATCCGTACGTGCTCGACCGCAATCCGTGCGGGTCCAGCTCCGGCACCGGATCCGCGATCGCCGCGAGCCTCGGCGCCATCGGTCTCGGCACGGAGACCGATGGCAGCATCATCTGCCCGGCGTCGGTGAACGGCCTTCCCGGCCTCAAGCCGACCGTCGGCGTGGTGAGCCGCACCGGCATCATCCCCATCTCCGTGTCGCAGGACACGGCCGGGCCGATGGGCCGATCGGTCGCCGATGTTGCATTGATGATGAACGGCATGGCCGGGGTCGATCCCGCGGATCCGTCGGGGCCTGCGGCCGCCGGCAAGATCCCCTCGGACTACACGGCGTTCCTGAAGGCCGATGCGGTGAAAGGCAAGCGGTTCGGGTTGTTGCGTCAGGCCATGGGCTATCACCCCGACGTCGACGCGTCGATGGACAAAGCCGCGGCGGCGCTCAAGAGCGCGGGCGCCGAGGTCGTGGACGTGCGCATGGCCACCTACAACGACTGGAACGACGCCGAGTTCGACGTGCTGCTCTATGAATTCAAGGACGGGCTGAACGCCTACCTGAAGAGGAGCGGATCGCCTCATGGATCGCTCGAGGCGTTGATCGCGTGGAACAAGGCCAACGCCGGTCGGGCCATGCCGTTCTTCGGCCAGGAGATCTTCGAGCGCGCGCAGGCGAAGGGACCGCTGACGGATGCGGCGTATCGCAAGGCCCGCGACCAGTCGCGGCGGCTCGCGGGCAGGGATGGCCTGATCGCGGTGCTCGAGAAGAACCAGCTCGACGCGGTGATCGCGCCGAGCATGTCTCCGGCGTGGCCCACCGACCACGTCCTCGGCGATCACTTCCTGGGCGCCGGCTACGGCACGGCGGCGGTCGCCGGCACGCCGAGCCTCACCGTCCCGATTGGCGAGAGCCAGGGCCTGCCCCTGGGCATCACGTTCATGGGGCGCCCGTACACGGAAGGGGAGCTGATGGGATTCGCCTACGCGCTCGAGCAGGTGACCAAGGCGCGCAAGGTGCCCGGGTACAAGCAGACCCTCGCCCCCTGAGATTAGACGACAACGAGGCTATGACGAAAAGCTGGTGAGCAGGCGGCGGCGGCGCCGCCGGCGGAAGAGCCTGAACGAGAAGAGGGGCCACCGAAACCGGATCGAGATGACCGTCCTCGGGCCAGGCCGGGTTTCACAGGCCGCCGACGTGACCGGCGCCACGGCTTGCCCGTCCGCCTTCAGCCGTTCGGCCACGCGCATGGCGAGCGCGTCCAGGATCTCGGGTGTCACCGTCAGCTGCCGGAAAGCCTGACGTGGAAACGGCGGCGTGCCCGGCGGATCGGTGGCCCGCCGGCGCTTGACCGGCAGCCGGGAATCGATCGCCTCGAGCGCGGAGTCGAGCTCGCCGTCCTGCCAGTCGAGAAAGATCGCTTCCTCGCCGTCGACCCCCTCGTCCACGTCCACGACGCCGCGGTCGGTGCCCAGGGCTTCATGCCTCTGCACCTCCTCGCGCGCGGCTGCAGGCGCAGCTTCGCCGGGACCGGTTGGTCCGCTCATGCAGGCGGTATCGGCGCTGCACAGTGGCGAGAATAGGCGGGAATTGGCTGGTTGGCCGCCGGTTCCTGGTCGTATCAGACGCGGGCGGCGAGAAACTCGACGACGGCGCGTTCCGCGAAGTAGCCGTCGTAGCCGTTGGCCCTGCCCGCCGTAGCTTCAGCGAAGGCGGGCTCTTCCACGAATGCGCAGTGGCCGCCATGTGAGGTGACGACGGTGGTGATGTGCGGGTTGTCCCGGACCGCCGGGGCGTCGAAGATCTCCGGAGGCACGAACGGGTCGTCGGCGGCGCTCAGGATCAGGGCCGGTCGCGCCACGCGATCGATCACGCGCATCGCGCTGGCGCGATGGTAGTAGTCGGCGGCGCCGTTGAAACCGTGGTGCGGCGCCGTGTACCGATCGTCGAAGGCGCGGATCGACCACACCTTCCAGAGGCCCGTCAGGTCGAAGCCACCGGGAAAGACCCGCGCCTTCCGCCGCATGCGGCCCTGCAGGTTGCGGCAGAAGTTCCACTCGTAGATCCGGTTCTCCCGCCGCTCGATCGCCTGCATGCACGTCTCGAGCTCGATCACCGGCGACACCGCGGCAAAGGCGCGGATCTCGGGGAACGCCGACGCGCCGAGCTCGCCGGCGAGCTTCATGGTGATGTTGCCGCCAAGCGAGTAGCCCGCCACGGCGAAGGTCGTGAGCCGGTCGCGATCCCGCAGCTCGGTGAGGACGCACAACGGATCCGCCGTGAGGCCGGAGTGATACAGGCCCTTCGACAGGTGCTCGGTCCCGCCGCAGTTCCGCTGATTGAGCCGGACGACGTTGAAGCCGGCGGCGAAGGCCTTGTGGGCGAGGCCGCGCATGTAGTGCGCGTCGCTCGACCCCTCGAGACCGTGCAGCACCAGCAGCGTCGGGCGGGCCTCACGGCCGGGCTGCCAGTTGCAGTGGGCCAGCACGCGGGCGTCGGGCGCCACGTCGAAATGCCTGGGTTCGGCGGCGGGAAGACCGGGCAGGCGCCGCTGGCGCGCCCACGCATACAGCGTCATCTTGTGCCCCCCGGCCCATCGCGGAGGTGGAGTATAGGAAGCGATATCTGATTCTACCTGTGCTGAGTGAGCCGGCCGGCGGGCCTGCGTGCCGGCCGCGAATCGAAGCATAATTGCCCGCATGATGACGAAACTTCGGGTGGGGCTGGCGGTCGTGGCCCTGACAGGGGTGGCCGCGGCCCAGGGACTTCAATACCCGGTCACGCGCACAGTGGATCACGTCGACACCTACCACGTCACCAAGGTGCCGGATCCGTACCGCTGGCTGGAAGACGACACCTCGGCCGAAACCGCCGCCTGGGTCGAGGCGCAGAACAAGGTCACGTTCGCCTACCTCGAGAAGATTCCGTCGCGCGCGCCGCTCTTGAAGCGCCTGAACGCGCTCTACAACTACGCGAAGTACTCCTCGCCGTCACGCAAGGGCGAGTACTACTTCTTCTCCCGGAACAGCGGCCTGCAGAACCAGAGCGTCCTCTATATCCAGCAGGGGCTGGCCGGCACGCCGGACGTGTTGATCGATCCGAACACCTGGTCGGCCGACGGCACCGTGCGCTTGAGCACGTTCGAACCCAACAAGAACGGCACGCTCGCCGTGTACGGCGTCTCGCGCAGCGGCTCCGACTGGCAGGAATACAACGTGCTCGACCTGACGACCCGGAAACCGCTGGCCGACAAGATTGAGTGGGTCAAGGTGTCGAGCGTGGCGTGGCGCGGCAACGGCTTCTACTACAGCCGCTATCCGGCGCCGGCGAAAGGGAAGGAACTGTCGTCGGTGAACGAGAACCACCAGGTGTTCTATCACCGCATCGGCACGCCGCAGGCGCAAGACGAGCTCGTGTTCGAGGATCCGAAGAACCCGCAGCGCTTCCACACGCTGGACACCACGGAAGACGAGCGCTTCGCGATCCTCGAAGTGTCGGACCGCGGCACCGGCAAGCAGGGCAACGCGCTGTTCGTGCAGGACCTCTCGAAGCCCGGCTCGAAGTTCATGCCGATGGTTCCCGCGATCGGCGACGACACCTACAGCGTGCTCGAGAGCGTCCGCGGCGAGCTGCTCGTGTTCACCGACAACAGCGCGCCGAACGGGCGCGTCGTGCGGATCGATCCCGCGAACCCGGCGCCGGCCAACTGGAAGGTGATCCTGGCCGAACAGCCCGACACGATCGACAGCGTGGCCGTGGCGGGCGGGAAGGTCATTGCCACCTACATGAAAGACGTGGCCTCGAAGGCCTACGTCCACAACCTCGAGGGCGCATTCGAAAACGAGATCGACCTGCCGGGCCTCGGCAGCGCCGGCGGCTTCGGCGGCAACATGGACGACACCTCGCTCTTCTACACCTTCACGTCGTTCACCTACCCGACGTCGATCTTCCGGTATGAGGTCGCCTCGCGAAAGAGCTCGCTGTTCCGCGCTCCGGAGATCCCGGGCCTCGACACGAACCAGTACGAGACCAAGCAGGTGTTCTACACGAGCAAGGATGGCGCCAAGGTGCCGATGTTCCTGGTCCACAAGAAGGGCCTGGCGCTCGACGGCAACAACCCGACGCTGATGTACGGCTACGGCGGGTTCAACATCGCGACGACGCCGGGGTTCAACTCGCTGCGGATTGCGCTGCTCGAGCAGGGGTTCGTCTACGCCAGCGTCAACATGCGCGGCGGCAGCGAATACGGCGAGGCCTGGCACGATGCCGGCACGAAGACGAAGAAGCAGAACGTGTTCGACGATTTCATCGCCGCCGCCGAGTGGCTGATTGCCAACAACTACACGTCGCCGGCGAAGCTGGCGGCGCAGGGCGGATCCAACGGCGGGCTGCTGGTCGGCGCGGTGATCAACCAGCGCCCGGATCTGTTCCGCGTGGCCATTCCGCAGGTGGGCGTGATGGACATGCTGCGGTTCCACAAGTTCACGATCGGCTGGAACTGGATCGCCGACTACGGCTCGAGCGACAACGCCGAAGAGTTCAAGGCGCTCTTCGCGTATTCGCCGCTGCACAACATCAAGCCGGTGAAGTACCCGGCGACGCTGGTGACGACGGCCGACCACGACGACCGCGTCGTGCCGGCGCATTCATTCAAGTACGCCGCGACGCTGCAGAAGATCGCGAGCAAGGACAACCCGGTGCTGATCCGCATCGAAACCAAGTCGGGTCACGGGGCAAGCAACGTCACGAAGCAGATCGAGGCGTCGGCCGACATCTATGCCTTCATCATGCACAACATGGGTATCACGCCGAAGTGGTGATCGACTAAATCAGGGCGATCCGCGTAATCTACGGCTAAGATGATCCCGTCATGAAAGGCCCGCAGCCAGTTGGAGGAATTCCGATGAGACGTTTTTCGAAGACATGTGTGATGGCGTTGGCGCTGCTGTCGCTCGGCGCCGGACCGGCGTACGCCCAGGCCAATCCCAAGCTGGCCGGCTACAAGACCGAGGCCGTCAAGGGCGTGGACGAGATGGCCAAGCTCGCCCAGGAAATGGTCGATTCGGTGTTCAGCTTCGGCGAGCTGGGCATGCAGGAGGTCGAGACCTCGCGCTACCTCACGGGTCAGCTCGAGAAATTCGGTTTCACCGTGCAGCGCGGCGTGGCGGGCATGCCGACGGCCTGGGTGGCGAAGTGGGGATCGGGCAAGCCCGTGATCGCGCTCGGCTCCGACATCGACGGCATCCCGCAGGCGTCGCAGAAGCCCGGCGTCGCCTACCCCGATCCGATCCTGGAGGGCGCCCCCGGTCATGGTGAAGGGCACAACACCGGTATGCCGCTCAACATCATCGCCGCGGTCGCGGTGAAGCGGATCATGGAGCGCGACAAGCTGCCCGGCACCATCATGCTGTGGCCGGGCGTGGCCGAGGAGCAGCTCGCGTCGAAGGCCTGGTACGTCCGCGACGGCATCTTCAAGGACGTCGACGTCGTGCTCTTCACGCACGTCGGCAACAACCTCGGCGTGTCGTGGGGCGAAGGCGGCGGCAACGGCATGGTGTCGGTCGAGTACATCTTCGAGGGCGAGACGGCGCACAGCGCCGGCGCGCCGTGGCGGGGCCGCTCCGCGCTCGACGCGGTCGAGTTGATGAGCAACGGCTGGCAGTACCGGCGCGAGCACCTGCGCCTGTCGCAGCGCTCGCACCATGTGATCGTCAACGGCGGCGATCAGCCGAACGTCGTCCCGCGCAATGCCAGCCTCTGGTTCTACTTCCGCGAAACCGACCAGCCCCACATCAAGGAGCTCTGGGAAATCGGCGACAAGATGGCTGAAGGTGCGGCGCTGATGACCAACACCAAGTGGACGTCGCGCATTCTCGGCACCGCCTACCCGCAGCACATGAACAAGACGGTGGCGGAAACGATGTACGAGAACATCAAGACCGTGGGCCTGCCGGCGTGGAGCGCGGAAGACCAGATACTGGCCAAGGCGCTGCAAAAGGAACTGCGCAACCCGCAGCAGGAAGGCCTTGCCGTGAAGCTGGGCAATCTCGGCGTGCCCAATCCCGACCGGGAGAATACGGGCGGCGGCTCCGACGACATCGGCGACGTCTCGTGGAACTACCCCACCGTCACCCTGCGCTACCCGGCGAACATTCCCGGCCTGCCCGGCCACAACTGGTCGAGCGCCATCGCCAGCGCGACGCCCATCGCCCACAAAGGCGTGGTGGCCGGCGCCAAGGTGCAGGCGATGACCGTGCTCGACCTGATGACGCGGCCGGAGCTGGTGAAACAGGCGTGGGATTACTTCAACAACGTCCAGACCAAGGACGTCAAGTACGTCCCGTTCCTGAGGAAGGACACGCCGCCGCCGACGCACCTGAACGCCAACATCCTCGCGAAGTACCGCGAGCAGATGAAGAAGTTCTATTACGACCCGACGAAGTTCCCGACCTATCTCGATCAGCTGGGCATCAAGTACCCGACCGTCCGGCAGTAAGGGTGTCACAGGAGATCAGAAGATCAGGAGACTGCATTTTCTTTCTGATCTTCTGGTCTCCTGTCTTCCACGCGACCATCCGGACGCGCGCCTAGACGCCGGTCTTCAGGTAGCGGCCGATGGCGCCGACGAGGCGGTCGACCTCCACCGGCGTGTTGTAGAAGTGCGGGGAGGCCCGCAGCCCGCCGCGGTCGCCGAGGCCACGCCCGGCCAGGCCGAGCTTCTCCTTCTCATACAGGGCCTGGCCCAGCCGGGGTGGATTCAACGAGCCGGGCAGGAACGACACGACCGCGCCATTCAGCGACGGATTCGGCGACGTCCACACCTTCACATCCGGCAGCTTCGCCAACCCGGCGATCAACTGTTGCGCCAGCGAGCGCGAGCGCTGCTCGATGGCGGCGCGGCCGACCTTGGTCTGGAACTGCAGCGCTTCGCGGAACGCAATCATCGTCGCCTCGTCGCGCTGCCCGAAGCTCTCGAACGTGCGCGAGATGCCGACGGCGCCCGGGTACGCGCTGTAGATCGACGGCCAGATCTGCTTGTGCGCGCGCGCGTTGATGTAGAGCACGCCGCACTCGCGGGCGCCGCAGGGCCACTTGTGCGCGCTGCCGGTGTAGAAGTCGGGCGAGATGTCGGCGATGTCGACGTCGAGCAGGCCGAAGGTTTGCGCCCCGTCGACCAGCGAGAGGATCCCACGCGCGCGGGCGAGCGCGCAGAGTTCCTTGGCAGGGAAGAGATCGCCGACCGTGCTGGTGAGGTGCGTGAAGCTCAGGAGCCTGGTCCGCGGCGTGATCGCCTTAGTGTAGGCGTCGAGGTAGTACTCCATCCCTGGATGCGGGTTCTTCTGCGGCACGGTGACCACCGTGAAGCCGTAGCGCTTGGCCTTCTCGTTCCACGCGGTCAGGTTGCTGGGGTGGTTGTCGGCAAAGACGATGACCTCGTCGCCGGCCTTGAGCTCGACGCCACTCGAGACCATGTTGTTGGCCTCGCTGGTATTGCGCGTGATCACGATCTCTTCGGGCGTCACGCGCAGGAACTCGGCCAGGGCCTTGCGGGTGTTTTCCTTCTCGCCCGAAAGGCGGGCGCGGTTCTGGCCCGACGGGTCGCGGTCGACGCTGTCGGTCTCGCGCTTCAGCGCCTCGAGCACGGGCCGCGACGAGGGACAGAGATTGGCGGCGTTGAGCACGCCGAGGTCGGCCGGCATGACGAACTGCTCGCGCACGGTCTTCCAGAAGGCTTCGCCGGCACTGGCGCCGCCGGGCGCAAAGGCCGGCGCCTGCGGCGCCGTGCGGGCCCAGACGGGATCGGCAAACAAGGCGGCGGAGCCACCCAAGGCGAAGAGTCGGGCGAAGTCGCGACGGGAAACGGAACCGGCCATGGCGTGCCTCCGGCCGGATCTTAGGTGCTTGGGTGCTCAGGTGCAAGGGTGCTCAGGTGCACGAGCACCCAAGCACCCAAGCACCCAAGCACCCAAGCACCCAAGCACCCAAGCACCCAAGCACCCAAGCACCCAAG
>MELE01000179.1:13736-16025 GCA_001768615.1 Acidobacteria bacterium RIFCSPLOWO2_12_FULL_67_14b
GTGGTGAATCATGTGGTTCAGCACGAAGTTCCGTATCACGGCCACCTTCGGCATCGTGAATACTTCCTTGCCGCCGCCGGTCAGCGTCCATGGGGCCCTGAATTCGGCGTCGGTCTTCCCGGCCAGGTTGGCGCGGCCGGCCTTGAGGTGGGTGTCGAACAGGGCGAGCACGGCGTCCCGCGTGGCGGGCGGCACATGGTCCGCCGGACGCCCGGTCGTCATCTCCAGGGTGCTCCGGGTCATCGTCAACGTGACCCAGAGCGGCATTTCGGCGAGGTGCTCGGCCAGCCGGCCCAGTGTCACGCTCGTCGGGTGCGGCCGCCAGTCGAACCGGCCGTCGGGCACCCGATCGAGCACGCGCCGCGTGAGACCCATCTCACGATCGAACTCGGGCAGCATGGCGTCGATGATGGGCATGCCGCCATTTTAGCGTCTAGCCTTTCGGGCGGGCCGGCCAGCCCTTCGTGAACTCCTTGAGGGATTTCTCGAAGTCTCTCTCGAAATTCTTCTCGAAGTCCTTGCCGAACACCTTTTCGAAGTTGACCTCGAAGTTCTTCTCGAAGTTGGCCTCGAAGTCCCTCTCGAAGCCGGCCTCGAACGGCTCGTCGAAGTCCCAGCCGGGCGGCTTCGGCGGCTTTGGCGCCGGCGCCGGCTGCGGGGGCTGGGGTGGCTGCACCGCCTGCGGCGCCCGGCCCATGTCGCGGCGGCGCTGGCGCTCTTCCTCCTTGCTGACGATCGCCTTGCGCGCCAGCACGATGTCGCCGTTGAACGACTGCAGCTCGAGGCGCGCGCTGCCGGTGCCGAGCGTGAAGTTGAAGCGCTTGCTGCCGCTGCGGGCGGTCTGACCCTCGGGGAGCTGCACCGGGAAGTCCGCGGCGAAGTCGCCCTGGAAGGTGCGCACGAACACCGTTGCGTTGCCGGCGCCGCCGAGGCCGACCCGGATGTCGCCGCCGTGCGTGGTCAGGCGATACACGCCGTTGTCGCGGATTGTGCCGTTGAAGGTCACGTCGCCGTTGACGGTCGAGGCCTCGAGATTCGACGTCTGCGCGTTGTCGATGACGATGTCGCCGTTGGTGGTTTCGGCGGTGATCTCGCCGGTGACGTTCGTCACGCGAATGCCTTCGTTGACCGTGGTCGCCTGCACGCGCCCGCTCGCCTTGTCGATGGTGATGACGCCTTCAACCGAGCGCACGGTCACCGCGCCACCGCCGCTGACGCGCGCATTGCCGTGCACCGTCTCGACGGTGACCTCGGCGCTGGTGCCGTCGATGGTGGCGTCCAGATACGTGCCCGACAGGTTGACGGGCATCCACTTGGGCACGGTGAGCTGGTAGTCGACGAGCCCCGCCGGGCCGCGCGACGCCCGCGTGCGGATGCGCAGGGTCATGTCGGTCGTCTCGGCGGTCACGGTATCGCGGGCGCCGTGCGTCGCCTGGATGCGGACCTTGTCCTGGTCCCACGACCGCACCACGACTTCGCCGGCGTTGTTGCTGAGCACCAGCCGCGTGCCCTTGACGGCATCCACGGTCTGATCGGATTTGGGCAGGTTATCGGGGCCGCCCGGACGCGCCTGGATCGGTTGCTGGGCGTCGGGCGCCGCGTCGCGTGACTGCGCGAACGAAGGGGCGCCGATCAGGATTAGCGCGGCGGTCAAACAGCATCGAATCATCGCTCAGTCTCCTCCAGCCGAAGCCAGGGTGGTGACGTGACGCAGCAGCTCGAGCTTGCGCCGGCGCGCGTCCGCCAAATGGGAATTGAGGTAGGTGTTTGCGGGGTCGTCGTTGAGCGCCATCCGCGCCTCCCGGATTGCATCGTCAATGGCTTGCAAGTTGCGTTCAATCACGAGCACGGTGCGCGGATCGAGCCGGTCACGGTCCTCGCGCAGGATGCGTTCGAGGTCGGTCACGGCCGCGTCGAACTGGGCATCCGCGAAATTGGCATTCTGGACGTCACCCTGGACGAGGCCCGCCGGCTCGCTTTCGGCCAGCACGACTTCCTGCCCGTCGCCCGCCGGGGCCGCGGGCCGCGCCGCCAGCCACGTGAGGCCGGAGGCCACCGCAATCAGCAGGGACGCCGCCATCGCCAGCTGTGGCAGCGTGAACGCGATCTGCCGCGGCCGCCTGACGCCCGCCGTGTCGAGCCGCGCCGCCACGCCCGGCCACAGGTCCCGTGCCGGTGTTTCGTCGCGCCACTCGCCGATCGCCCGCGCGAGGAGGTCGTCGGCCTCGAGCGGCTCGTGATCGTGTTCGCCGAATCGATTCTGTTCGTTCATCTCTTCTATTCGCTGCC
>MELE01000179.1:16045-40312 GCA_001768615.1 Acidobacteria bacterium RIFCSPLOWO2_12_FULL_67_14b
CTCTACGTTTCATCAACAACCCGCGCAGCGTCTGCCGCGCGCGGTGCAACTGCGACTTCGACGTGCCCGGCGAGACGCCGAGCATCGTGCCGATTTCCTCGTGCCGATAGCCCTCGACATCGTGCAACACGAACACGGTGCGGGCGCCCGCCGGCAGCCGTTCGATCGCCGCCTGCAAGTCCATGCTGAGATCCAGATGCTTCGTGCGGGCGGCCGGCGCAACCTCCAGTACCGCCTCGCCGTCGGCCAGGAACCTCTCGCGGCTCGTGCCGAGCGTCCGGAACCGCTCGATGATCACGTTGACCGCCAGCCGGTGCAGCCAGGTCGCGAAAGACGACTCGCCCCGAAAGAGCGCAAGCTTCTGCCACGCGCGGACGAACACGTCCTGCGTTAACTCGTCGGCTGCGTCGGGACCGGCCATCCGCCGCGCGAGATTGAAAACCCGCGGCATGTGGGCCCGGTATACCCGCTCGAAAGCCGCCGTATCTCCTTGAGCAGCAAGGACGACGTCGTCCACCGGCTCTAGTTTGGATGCTGAGGGGTGGGGAAGGGTTGGAAGGTCGTCTTCAAGGTTTCTTCGAAAAGTCTACCTTTGGCGCCACTTTCGCCGCTTCCGGGGCCTGGAACAGCTGGTAATCGCCCTTGAACCCGAAGATGCCAGCCGTGATGTTGGCCGGGAACTGGCGCCGGGAGGTGTTGTAGGCCTGGACGGCCTCGTTATAGCGCATGCGCTCGACGGCAATCCGGTTCTCGGTGCCCGCCAGTTCGTCCATCAGCCGGGCGAACGTCTCGTTGGACTTGAGCAGCGGGTATTGCTCGACGACCACGAGCAACCGGGCCAGGGCCGATGACTGCTCGTTGGCGGCCGCCATCTTCTGATCGGGCGTGGTTGCGCCGGCCAGCTTGGCCCGTGAGTCGGCGATCGACTGGAAGACGTCGCGCTCCTGCTGGGCAAAACCCTTGGTGGCTTCCACCAGGTTGGGGATGAGGTCGTTCCGCCGCTGCAGTTGATTCTCCACCTGCGACCACTGGGTCTTGATCGCCTCTTCTTGGCTCACGAAGCGGTTGTACGAGCAACCCGAACCCGCCACGGCCGCGCCAACAAGAGCCACAACCACGAGCAAGCGCTTGACTGTCGTCATATCTCCCTTTCTATCAGCTTTCGGCTTTCAGCTTTCAGCTTTCGGCTTTCAGCTTTCGGCTTTCAGCTTTCCAAGATTCTTCGTGATCTTCGTGGTTTCGTTACCACGACGCTCCACCACCACCGCCGCCCGATCGCCCGCCGCCGAAGCCGCCGAACCCGCCGCCAACGCGCCAACAAGAGCCACAACCACGAGCAAGCGCTTGACTGTCGTCATATCTCCCTTTCTATCAGCTTTCGGCTTTCAGCTTTCAGCTTTCGGCTTTCAGCTTTCGGCTTTCCAAGATTCTTCGTGATCTTCGTGGTTTCGTTACCACGACGCTCCACCACCACCGCCGCCCGATCGCCCGCCGCCGAAGCCGCCGAACCCGCCGCCAAACCCGCCCGACGATCCCCAGCCGCCACCGCCACGCGGCCAGCCGGCGCCGAATGCGCCCGCGCCGCTGGCCCAGCGGCCACCGCGCCGCATTCCGCGTCCCCGGCGGCCGCCGCCCATCAGGTTGAGGAAGATGATGAGCAGCACGATCCAGACGCCGATGGGGATGCCGCCGCTTTGCCCGCGCCCCGATTCGGGCGCCTCGACCGGCGCCAGGCCGAGGTCGACGTTGCGCCCCTCGGCGATGCGTTGAGCGATTCGCGTGGCGCCGGCCAGCAGGCCCCCGCCGTAGTCGCCCGCGCGGAAGAAGGGCACCATCACCTCGCGGCTCAGCTCGCCGGCGTAGCCGTCGGTGATGAACGCCTCGACGTCGTAGCCCACCTCGACGCGCACCTGCCGATCGTCGACGGCCAGGACGATCAGCACGCCGTTGTCTTTGCCCTTCTGTCCGATGCCCTTGCCGCCGTTCTCGAACATCTTCACGGCGTAGGCCGGCAGATCCGGCCACGGCTGAAACGTCTTCACCGCGGCGACGATGATCACGTCGCCGGACGCGCCCTGGAGACGGCGGATGAGCGCGTCGAGCTCGCGTTCGGCGGAGGATTCGATCGCGCCGGCAAAGTCGTTCACCGGCGCGGTAAGCGCGGGCGGCGCCGGTTGCGCGAGCACCGCCACCGGCCACGCCGGGGCGGCCAGCAGAAACACGACCAGCCACATGCGCCCGCTGCGGGCGCGCCCGAGGCGAGGGATCACGCCGGTCTCCACCCGTCGATGAAGCGCGCCAGTTGCTCGACCGCCTCGAGGTACGCCGGGAAGAGGCGAATGGCGTCGACGCCCGCGGCGGGCCCGCCCGCGACGAGGGCGATAACGTCGCCGGCCACGCGCGCATCGAGCCGCGGACGCGCGGCGGCGTAGGCGCCCAGCGCCGCGGCGGTGTCGCAGGGCCTGCCGTCCAGGCTGGCGAGGCGGCGCAGCAGCGCCGCAAAGCCCGGTGCGGAATCGGCGACCAGCGCCGCCACCGCCGCCGGCCGCGCGCCGCAGTCGATGTAGTTCTCGCGCAAGTGGAGGAGGTGGCTCTTGACCTGCACTTCGCACGCGCGGCGCAGGTCGTCGGCGCGGATCGACAGGCCCGTGAACGGGTCGGCGCCGTAGACCACGCGGTGGGTGTCGATGATCTCGCCGTACTCGATCGGAAACGCGTCGAGCGATCCGGCAAACTCGTCGCGCGACACGATGAGCGGCGTCGCGCTGCCGGCGCGCCGCCACGCGGAGGCGCGCGCGGCGCACGCGGCGAGATCGTCGGCGGTGAGCGAGCGGACCAGCGCGAGGCTCGGCGCCGGGCTCGCCTCCGGCCGCCCGTGCGCCACGAAGGCCTGCAGCCGGTCGCCGAAGATCTGTTGGAGGTCGTGGAGCGTGGCGGCGAGCGGCCCGCCGTGTGAACTGTCCATCTCCTGTAGAATACGACTCTTTCCTGTCGGCTGTTCGCCTATGCAACTTCGCGAAATCAACCTCGGATGCTTCGGCGGCGGGACCGGGCTGCCGAGCTTGCTCGGCGGCCTCAAGCGCAATCCCTGGCTGCGTCTCAACGCCGTCGTGACGATGTTCGATTCGGGCGGCAGCTCCGGCCAGTTGCGAGACGAGCTGGGCGTGCTGCCGCCGGGGGACGTCTTGCGCTGCGCGCTGGCGTTGTCGCGCAACGAAGGCGAGGCGCGGCGCGTGCTGCTGGCGCGGCTGCCGACGCTCGAACACGCCCGCCTCGGCGGCCACACCGGCGGCAACCTGCTGCTGTCGATGATGGAGCAGTACAGCGGCGACTTCCTGGCCGCGGTCGACGGCCTGCGCGCGCTGCTCGGGTGCCGCGGGTTCGTGTGGCCGGTTAGCGTCGAACAGGCAACGCTGTGCGCCGAGTATGCCGACGGCGAAGTGACGCGCGGCGAGGTGGAAGTCGACCAGGGCCACTCGCGCGGGCATCACGTCACGCGGGTGTGGCTCGAGCCGCCGGCCGAGATCCATCCGGGCGTCCGCGGCGCCATCGCCACCTTCGACGCGGTCGTGATCGGCCCCGGCAGTTTCTTCACCAGCCTGATGCCCACGCTGCTGGTGCACGGGGTCACCGACGTGCTCGCGGAGGTCAAGGGTCCGATCGTGCTCGTCTCGAACCTGCTCACCGAGGGCCGCGGCATGCGCGGCTTCACGGCGGCCGACGAAGTCGAGTGGCTCAGCCGGACGATCGGCCGGCCCGTCGACGTCGTCATTGCCAACCAGGGTCATCCGTCGGCCGACACGCTGGCGCGGTACGAAGCCGAGCACAAGCATCCGCTGCCGATCGGTCAGCTGCCGCCGGGCACCGAGATGGTGGTCGGCGAATTCTGGAAATCGGAAATCGCGCGTCACGACCGTCAACGGCTGTCCTATGCCGTGTGGTCGGTCCTCTCGAGGAGATTGCTGATATGAAACTGACACTTGAGGGCTTAAGGGCTTGGGGGCTTGCTGTCATGGCGATGCTGCTGGCCCTGGCGATCCCGCCCGCCTCCGCGCAAACGATGGATGCGAACGCGGTGCTCGCGTCGATCGATCGGAAGGCGGCCGCGTACCGCGACGTCGCCCTCAGGATCTGGTCTTTTGCCGAAGTGGGCTATCAGGAGGCCAGGAGCAGCGCCCTCCTGCAGGACCAGCTGCGCGCGGCGGGCTTCACGATGTCGACGGGCGTCGCCGAGATTCCCACCGCATTCACCGCCACCTGGGGATCCGGCAAGCCGGTGATCGGCATCATCGGCGAGTTCGACGCGCTGCCGGGCCTGTCGCAGGCCGCCGAGCCTGAGCGCCACGCGTTGGTCGCCGAGGGTGCGGGTCACGGCTGCGGCCATCACCTGTTCGGGACCGCGGCCACCGCCTCGGCCATCGCCCTCAAGGAATGGCTGATCGCGAACCAGCGATCGGGCACCCTGCGCTTCTACGGCACGCCCGCCGAGGAAGGCGGCGCCGGCAAGGTCTACATGCTGCGCGCGGGTCTCTTCGACGACGTCGATGCCGTGGTCACCATGCACCCCGGCGATCGCAACGCCGCAAGCGCGTCGAGCACGCTGGCCAACATCACCGGCAAGTTCCGGTTCCGCGGGTTGTCGGCGCACGCGTCGACGGCGCCCGACCGCGGCCGCTCGGCGCTCGACGGCGTCGAGGCCATGAACGCGATGGTCAACCTGATGCGCGAGCACGTGCCGTCCGACGCACGCATCCACTACGTGATCACCAACGGCGGCCGGGCGCCGAACGTCGTGCCGGACTTTGCCGAGTCCTACTACTACGCCAGGCACAACGACATGCGCGTGCTCGAGGGCATCTGGGAGCGGATCAACAACGCCGCGCGCGGCGCCGCGATGGGCACGGGCACGACGATGGAACTGGAGTTGACGGGCGCGGTGTGGAACGTGCTGCCGAACACTTACCTGACCGGCTTGATGCAGCAGAACCTCAAACGCATCGGCGGCTACGAATATACGCCGGCCGAACGCCAGTTCGCCGAGGCCGTCCGCAAGACGCTTGACGGCGAGCTGCCGCCGATCGACAGCGCCAACTCCGTATTCACGCCGGAAGCCGGCATCGGCAGCGCGTCAACGGATCTGGGCGACGTCAGCTGGCGCGTGCCGACCGTGCAGTTGACCGCGGCCACGTGGGTGCCGGGCACGCCGGCGCACAGCTGGCAGGCCGTCGCCGCCGGCGGCATGTCGATCGGCATCAAGGGCATGCTCGTCGCGGCGAAGTCGATGACGCTGACCGCGATGGATCTGTTCACGGATCCGTCGCACCTCGTCAAAGCCCGCGCCGAGTTCGACCAGCGGCGCGGCCCGAACTTCAAGTACACCACGCGCCTGGCCGATCGAAAGCCGGCACTCGACTACCGGAAGTAGAGGAGGCTGCCGTGTCCATCACCCGACGCGCCGTGCTCTCGGCCATTCCCGCGCTCGCCGGGTTCTCGACCCTTGCGTCCGCTCAATCTCGCGCCGGCCTGGCCGCGCCCGATCCGCTCGGCGTGCGCGCGGACTTCCCGGTGGCCAACTCCGCGCTCTTTCTGAACTCCGCGTACATCACGCCGACCCCGCTCCCCGTGATCGACGCCGGGCGCGACTTCGCCGAGGCCAAGGGCCACGCGCCCATTTCCCTCGGCGACATGCTGAGGAAGACCGACGCCGTCCGCGCGCAATACGCGACACTCATCAACGCCAGTCCGGATGAGATCGGCTTCCTGTCCGCCACGAGCGAAGGCGAAAACATTGTCGCCCGGTCGATGCACTTCATCCGCGGCGACAACGTCGTGATTGACGAGCTGCACTACGAGACCGAGTTCGTCCTGTATTCGCACCTCGCGAAGACGACGGGCGTCGAGCTGCGCGTGGCCAAGGCGCGCGGGGGCGCGGTGACGGCGAAAGAGCTGGAGCCGCTGGTGGACCGCCGGACGAAGCTGGTGTCGGTGGCGTGGGTCTCGCACCAGAACGGCTTCCGGCACGACATGCGGCCGATCGCAGACCTGGCGCATGCGCACGGTGCGTTCTTCTACACCGACGGTATCCAGGCCGCGGGCATGTTCCCGATCGACGTGCAGGCCGCGGGCGTCGACGCGATGGCGGCCGGCACCTACAAGTGGTTGCTCGGCGCCTACGGCGTGGCGCCGTTCTACGTGCGCCGGGAAGTGCTGGAACGCCTGACGCTCGACCGCTACGGGGCCCTCCACGTGGAGAAGCAGATCGGCCCTCAGGAATTCGCGATCTACAAGACCGCCAGGCGATTCGACTATGCGACGCTGGCGTTCGGGCCCGTGTACCAGCTCGGCGCGGGGTTGTCGTATCTCGAACGGGTCGGCGTCGACCGCATCGAGACGCACACGGTGGCGCTCGCGCACCGGTTGCACCGTGGCCTCCGTACGCTTGGCTTCGACGTGACGACGCCGGAGGGCAACCGATCGTCGATTGTCGCCTTCCGCGTGCGGAGGCCGCAGGATGCGATTCAGCGACACCTGGCCGACACGAAGACGCAGGTGAGCGTGCGCGAGAGCGGCACCCAGATCCGGGTGTCGCCGGCGCTCTTCAATACGGCAGACGACATCGACCGGTTCCTGACGGTCGCGGAAGGACTGAGGTAGGCCGTTCCAGTGTCCCAGATCAGGCGCGGCCGGCCACTCTCGTCGATCCTGGCAGTTCTCCTTTGTGGGATGCCGTGGGCGGGCGCCGCCGCCGCCCAGAGCGCATCGGCCATCCAGCCCATCGATCGCCCACTCCGCGTGTTTATCGACTGCCGGACCGGGGGCTGCGACCAGGAATTCTTCCGCACGGAGCTGGCATGGGTCGACCACGTCCGCGATCAGAAGGACGCCGACGTGCACCTGCTGGTCACCGGGCAGGGAACCGGTGGCGGCGGGACGGAGTACACGATCCGGTTCATCGGTCATGGGCCGTGGGATGGTCAGGACGATACGCTGCGGCGCGCCACCGAGGCGGCCGAAACCGAAGACGGGCGGCGCCGCTCGCTCGCGCAGGTCTTTGCGCTGGGCCTCGCGCGGTTCGCTGCCGCGACGCCGATCGGCACCGAGCTGCGGGTTACGCCGCTCTCGGCCGGACTGCCGCGCCTGCAAACCACCGCGGCCGACGATCCGTGGAACTTCTGGGTCTTCCGGACCAACTTCAACCTCAACCTCAACGGGGAAGCCACCACCAAGTTCACGAACGTCAACGCGAATCAGTCGGTGAACCGAACGACCGAAGCGCTCAAGCTCAATCTCAGCGCGGGCGTGAACTACAACGAGGGCGAATACGATTTGGGCGACGGCGAGATCTTTCATTCCTTTCGCCGGGGCTGGAACGTGAACGGCCTCGCGGTGAAGAGCCTGGGGGATCACTGGTCGCTCGGCGGCACGGCCGGCGTCTCACGCAGCAGCTTCAATAATCAGAAGCAGAACGTCCGCGTCGCTCCGGCGATCGAATTCAACGTGTTCCCCTACCACGAATCGACCGCACGTCAACTGACCGTGCAGTGGACCACCGGCGTCAACCGCTTCGTCTACGACGAGGTCACCATCTTCAACAAGACCGAGGAAACGAAGTGGGACCAGTCGGTGATGACGTTCCTGAATCTGCGGCAGCCGTTCGGCACGGTCAGCTTCACGGTCGAGGCCGCGCACTACCTCGGCGACTTCGACAAGTACCGCCTGGCGCTGTTTGCCGATAACGAGTTGCGCATTTCGCGCGGCCTGTCCTTACGATTCGACGGCAGTTATCAGATTCTGCACGACCAGCTGTACTTGCGCCTCGGCGAGGCCACCGACGAAGAGATCATCGCGCGCCAGCGTCAGCTGGCCACCTCGTATCGCTATTTCCTGTCGGTGGGGTTCACCTACCGATTCGGCTCGATCAACAACAACGTCGTCAATCCGCGGTTTGGCGGCGGCGCGAGGTTTTTCTAGGAGTTAGGAACGGCGTTTGGCCTTTGGCGGCTTCGCCGCGACCTTGTTCGCGGCCGAGATCTCGAGCGCCCGGGCGAGGATCTTCTTGAACATGGCGCCGGTGTCGCCGGTTTTGGCCGGAGGGTTGCGCGTCCACAGGTCGGGCGTGCCGCCGGCCAGGATCTCGGCGAAGTCGGCGTCGGGCGTCTTCACGCTCAGCGGCGCAAACTCGGTGATGTCGATCGGGCCGGCCCAGTCGTCGCGGTGCTTGATCAGGAGCCAGCTGTTGGGAGCACCAGCGAACCCGTGCGTCTTCACCAGCACCCACGATCCCTTGAGCTTGTAGCCGTTCAGACGGAACTTGATCTCGCCCTTGCGCATCGCCGCATCGACATCGTCCTGCTCGGGCTCCCAGGTGCCGCGGTCCCACAGCATGACGATGCCCGCGCCATAACCTTCCGGGATCACGCCCTCGAAGGTGCCGTAGTCGAAGGGATGGTCCTCGACGTGCATGGCGAGACGCTTGTCCTTCGGATCGATCGACGGTCCCTTCGGGACGGCCCATGAGAGCAGCACGCCGTTCCATTCCAGGCGCAGGTCGTAGTGCAGGTGCGAGGCGAGGTGCTTCTGGACGCAAAAGAAGAGCGGCGCGCCGGCCTTCTTCCCGACCGGCGCGTCGCCTGAGGGCTCGGGAGATTTCGTAAAGTCCCGCTTCTTGCGATAGTCGTCGAGTGCCACCCTGACCGAAGGATACAATACGCCTCGCCCATGGCCACCACTTCAGCCCAGGACCGAGCGTTCTTCGGCCATCCACGCGGACTGTCGACGTTGTTCTTCACCGAGATGTGGGAACGGTTCAGCTACTACGGCATGCGCGCGCTGCTGCTGTTGTACATGACCGCGCCGATCACCGCCGGCGGCCTCGGGTTCGACGCCGCACAAGGCGGGGCGATCTACGGTCTCTACACGTCGATGGTCTACATGGCGACGCTGCCGGGCGGGTGGATCGCCGATCGGCTGATCGGGCCGCGGCGCGCCGTGTTGTATGGCGGCATCTTCATCGCCTCCGGCCACTTCAGCATGGCCGTGCCATCGCTGGCCACCTTCTACCTCGGCCTCTTCCTGATCGTCGTCGGCACGGGCCTGCTCAAGGGCAACGTCAGCGTGATCGTCGGGCACTTGTACCGGGCCGACGACAATCGTCGTGACGCGGGCTTCTCGATCTTCTACATGGGGATCAACCTCGGCGCGTTTCTCGCGCCGCTGGTGTGCGGCTACCTGGGCCAGCAGGTGAACTGGCACCTGGGGTTTGCCGCGGCTGGTGTCGGCATGCTGCTCGGGGTGGTCCAGTACGTCATGGGCAGCAAGAACCTCGGCGACGCGGGGCTGCACCCGGCGCCGGCGTCGCCGGAAGCCTCGGCGGCCGCGAAGCGGCAGGCCCAGCTGTGGGGCGCGGTGATCGTCGTGCTCGCCCTGGCGATCGGGATCGGCAGCTACACCGGGATGATGCCGATCACGGCGTCGCAAATCGCCGATGCGGCCGGCGTCTTCCTGCTCCTGTCGACCGCCGGGTTTTTCGCCTGGTTGTTCCTCTCCGGCGGGTGGACCCGCGACGAGCGGAATCGCCTCTACGTGATCGGCGTCCTGTTTCTCGCCTCGGCGCTGTTCTGGTCGGTCTTCGAGCAGGCGGGCTCGACGCTCAACCTGTTCGCCGATCGCAGCACCCGCAACGAAGTGCTCGGCTACGCTTATCCGAGCAGCTGGTTCCAGTCGATGAACTCGTTGTTCATCTTCGCCCTGGCCCCGGTGTTCGCGTGGCTGTGGGTGAAGCTGGCTTCACGAGGCCGCGAACCGTCGAGCCCCGCGAAGTTCGCGTCGGGACTGGTCTTCGTCGGGCTTGGCTTTGCGATTCTCGTGATCCCGGCGCGGCTGTCGGAGCCGGGTGGGCTCGTGAGCCCGATGTGGCTCACGGCCACCTATTTCCTCCACACCGTCGGCGAGCTCGTGCTGAGCCCTGTCGGCCTGAGCGCGATGACGACGCTGGCGCCGGCGCGGATCGCGGGCCTGATGATGGGCGTGTGGTTCCTGGCCACGTCGGTCGGCAACTTCATCGGCGGACGCGTGGCCGGCGTCTACGAATCGTTTGCGCTGCCGTCGCTGTTCGGCGCGGTGGCCGGTTTCTCAATCGCCGCCGGCGTCATCCTCTTTGCGTTCGTGCCGTCGATGAGGAAGTTGATGCAGAGGTAAGATCGCAGCGTGCGCGTCGTTCTCGTCAGCACCTACGACCTCGGCCGCCAGCCCTTCGGGCTGGCGTCGCCGGCGGCATGGCTCCGGCAGGCGGGCATCGAAACCGCGGCCGTCGATCTCTCACGCGACACGCTGTCGCCGGACACCATCGGCGCGGCCGGCCTGGTGGCGTTCTACCTGCCCATGCACACGGCGACGCGGCTGGCCCTGCCGATGATCGATCGCGTCCGGGCGATCAACCCGTCCGCCACCATCTGCGCCTACGGCCTGTACGCGCCTTTGAACGACACGCTGCTTCGGGAACACGGCGTGTCGGTCGTGCTCGGCCCCGAAGCGGAGGCCGAACTGGTGTCTCTCGCCCGCCTTCGCTCGCCCGAGTCAACGGAGCGAGCTACGGCGGGGCCGGCTCCGTTGGCACGCTTGAACTTCATTCAGCCCGATCGCAGCGGCCTGCCACCGCTCGATCGGTACGCGCGGCTGGTGATGCCCGACGGCTCGCGGAAGATCGTGGGCGCGACGGATGCGACTCGCGGCTGCAAGCACCGCTGCCGCCACTGTCCGATCGTTCCCGTCTACGACGGCCAGTTTCGCGTCGTGCCCGTGGCGGTCGTGCTCGCCGACGTGCGGGCGCAAGTGGGGCAGGGCGCCGGGCACGTGACCTTCGGCGATCCCGATTTCTTCAACGGTCCCACGCACGCATCACGCATCCTCGGCGCGCTGCACGAGGAGTTCCCATCGCTGACCTACGACGTCACCATCAAGGTCGAGCACCTGCTCGCGCATCGTTCGCTGCTACCGCTGCTCGCTCGAACCGGATGCCTGTTCGTGACCAGCGCCGTCGAATCGGTGGACGACGCGGTGTTGGGACATCTCGAGAAGGGGCACACGCGGGCGGATTTCATCGAGGCGGCGCGGCTCTGCCGCGAGGCCGGGCTCACGCTGTCGCCGACGTTTGTGGCATTCACGCCCTGGACGACGGTCGACGGCTATGCCGACCTGCTGGATGTCGTCGAGGCGCTCGACCTCGTCGGCCACGTGGCGCCCGTGCAATGGGGCATCCGGCTGCTCGTCACGTGGCAATCGCGCTTGCTGGAGCTCGCCGACATCGCCCGCCTCGTGGGCGCCTTCGATCGGAAGACCCTGACCTTCCCGTGGCGGCATCCCGACCCTCGCGTGGATGATCTGCAACGGCAGGTGATGGGCCTGGCCGGCACCGGGGTCGGGCGATCGCGGCACGACACGTTCGCCGCCGTGCGCGCGCTGGCGCAGCCGGCGTCGGCGCCTCCGTTCGATCCCCCCTTGGCGCGAACCGAAGTGCCCTATCTCGACGAACCTTGGTACTGTTGAGCGGAGCCCACCGCGGAGCAGGTGGCTCTGCTATGAACACGGCCTTCAGCCTTCGGCCTTCGGCCGTCAGCCTTCAGCCGTCGGCCTTCGGGGTCGAGGCGTGAGCCGCGTGCTCCTGCTCGCGACGACGACGGGGTACCAGACCCGGATGTTCGGGGAAGCGGCGGCACGACTTGGCGTCGAGCTCGTCTACGCGACCGACCGCTGCGATCAGATCGACGATCCCTGGGGCGATGGCGCCCTGGCCGTCCGGTATTACGAGGAATGGCGATCCGCCGACACGGTCCTGAAGGCGCTGGAGTCGCGCCCGGTCGACGGCATCCTCGCGGTGGGCGACCGGCCCACCGTGATGGCGGCGTACTTGTCGCGGCTGCTCGGCCTTCCCGGGCATCCCCCGGACGCGGCCCGGGCCGCGCGCGACAAGCGGCTGGGGCGCGAACGGCTGAAGGCGGCGGGCCTGCTCGTGCCGGCGTTCATCAGCGTGCCGGCCTCGGTCGACCCGGCAAGGTTGCTGGAGCGCGTGGAGCTGCCTGTGGTGATCAAGCCCACCGTGCTGTCGGGCAGCCGGGGCGTGATCCGCGCCGACGATCCGGCCAGCTTCGTGACCGCGTTCGGCCGCGTGCAACGGCTGCTCGCCGCCCCCGACGTGCAGGAGCTGCGCGATCCGGAAGCCGACCTCATCCAGATCGAACACTACATCCCCGGCCGGGAGTTTGCCCTCGAGGCCGTGCTCGAGCACGGCGGCTTCCGCACGCTGGCCATCTTCGACAAGCCCGATCCGCTGGAGGGACCGTTCTTCGAAGAGACCCTCTACGTGACGCCGTCGCGCGCCAGCGCCACCGTGCAGCGCGCCATCGAAGTGGCGGCGGCCGCGGCGGCCGCCGCGCTCGGGCTGCACCATGGTCCAATTCACGCCGAATGCCGCGTCAATGCCCGGGGTGTCTACGTGCTCGAGGTCGCCGCGCGGCCGATCGGCGGACTCTGCGCGAACATGCTGCGGTTCACCGGCTCGGGCGGCGCGGCCATCAGCTTCGAAGAGCTGCTCGTGCGCCACGCCACCGGCGAGCCGATCGCCGGATGGGATCGCGAAGCCGAGGCGTCCGCCGTGATGATGATCCCGATTCCGCGGGGCGGCGTCTACCGCCGGGTGGACGGCGTCGACGAGGCCAAGGCCATCGCCGGTGTGGACGACGTGCTGATCACGGCGAAGCCGGATCAGCACCTGGTCCCACTGCCTGAGGGCGCCAGCTACCTGGGCTTCATCTTCGCGCGCGCGGCCACGGCGGCGACCGCGGAGCAGGCCGTGCGATCGGCACACGCCTGCCTCCGCTTCACGATCGATCCGCTACTTGCTCTGTGGGGGAACGTACCCGGGAGGTAAGGCCGCGCTTTCGCCGAAGAAGAAATCCTCCATGTGCTTGAGGATCAACTCCTGGCCTTCTTTCTGCCACGGCATGAGGCGGTACTCGTTGAGGATCATCTTCTGCCGCTCCTCCCAGAGCTTCCACGCCTGGGCCGAGACCTTCTCGAAGATGCGCTGGCCGACCTCGCCCGGCCACGGCGGCGTGTCGAGGCCGGGAAGCTCCTTCTGGAACTTGACGCAGAAGACCTTGCGGCCGCTCGCGTTGGTGACCGTGGTGTCGCTTGGGCCCGTCGGGCCTCCACACATGCTCATGGTGTTGATTCTACGCTACGTCTGCGCCGGCCGTTCCGCGCGGCGCGGCTTGAAGACGTCACAGTCTTCGCAGTTCCTGACGTCGAACTCGTACCGCACCACCGGCCAGTACATCGGGTGGGCACAGTAAACCAGTTCGCCGTCGACGATCGTGTGCGAGCCCGGGTCTTCGGGCAGGTCCGGGGTGCGGCGGCCGTACCAGCAACACCGATGGCGTTCTTCCGCGTCCACGCCCGATCATAGCCTCCCGCCTTCGCGCTTCGGCGAGGCAAGCCCTAACCCCCGCTTCGGCGAGGCCAGTCCGATCGTATGGATCGAGGGCGGGCCGAAAGCCCATCTGTAGTGATTTCATGCACACGGCTGGGATAGCGTCCAATTGTAACAGATTGTAACCGTGTAAGCTATTAATTATCCAATCACTTACAGAATCTAAGAGCCTGTTGAGCTGGCACGCGATTCGCTAAGGTGAGCCGTAGCGGAGTGAGGTTTCTTTTCGACTAACGGGAGGTCAACGTGTTTGAGATTCGAAAGGCAAGGCGGGGTTTCGCCTCGATGTCAGCAGATAAACAGCGTGAGATTGCCAGCAAGGGCGGCCGCGCCGCGCATGCCAAGGGCACCGCGCACGAATGGTCGGCCGAGGAAGCTCGGCGGGCCGGACGCAAGGGCGGCCAGGCCAGCCGCGGCGGCAGGGGCAAGTTGCCGTCGGTCGCGTGAAGCCGAGACGAGAGACGTCAGCAGCTGATTACCCCTCAGCTGCCGACGTCTCTCGTCTCACTTTCCCCTTCGCGCCACCTGCACGCGCGCGTCGTTGAAGCATGCGCCGCCGCCCAGATCGGCCAGCGTGTCGGGCGCAAGCGCGTTCGACGTAAAGCCGTTGGCCGTGTGCCGGCGCCACACCCCCTTGGGCATCGCCACGGTGCCGGGCCGCAGCAGCGGTGTCAGGTGCGCCTTGACCAGGACCTCTCCGAGCGCGTTCCACACGCGAATCGGCGCCCCGTCGTCGATGTTCCGCGCGGCCGCATCCTCCGGGTTCATCTCGAGCGTCACCGCCGGGCGCGGCAGCTCGCCCAGGGTCGAGCTGATCGTGCGATCGCTGGCGGGCGTGATCAGGGCGAGCGGGAATTCCGCGGTCCCCGGATCCGGCTGGAAGCCGTAGAGCCCTTTCGGCGCCTGCTTGTTCAGCGCCTCGGGAAACAGATCGATCTTCTGGTCCGGCGTCTTCGGAAACACATCGACGAACTGAATCGGCCGTCCGCCGTTGGGCGGCGCCGCCTTCCACCATTCGCGAAGGTCGTCGCCGATCTTCGTGGGCAGGCCGCTCAGCACGGCCAGCATGCCTTCGAGCTCGTCGGCCGGATCCCCATCCACCGCCAGATCCAGCCGCCGCGCCAGGTCCATGAACACATCGTGATTCGGGCGCGATTCGCCGACGGCGTCGATCACGGGCTTGCCCAACTGCAGCGTGATCGGGCCGTAGCCGCGCGCCGTGTCGTAGTGTTCGAGAAAGGTCGTCGCCGGCAACACCACGTCGGCGTACATCGCGGTGTCGGTCAGCACCTGGTCGAAGACGACGGTAAAGAGGTCTTCGCGCTCGAGGCCTTTGATCACGCGCCGCTGATCCGGAAGAATCGCGACCGGGTTGCAGTTGTAGACGAACAGCAGGTTGACGGGCAGGCCTTCCGGCTCGGTCAGGAAGCGGCCGACCTTGTTCATGTTCATCGCGCGCGTCGGCGGTTCGGGCTCGGTAATCCACGGGCGCTCGATGTTCCACGACGCGGAGTTGCTCATCGAGAACCCGCCGCCGCGCACGCCGAACTTGCCGGCCACCGCGGGTAAGGCGAGCACGGCGGCCGCGGCGCTGCCGCCGTTGCGGTTCCGCTCGAGGCCCCAGCCGCACTTGACGAGCGCGGGCGCGGCCTTGACGTAGCGCCCGGCGAGCTGCCGGATCTGATCCGCGGCGACGCCGCTGACCTCGGCGGCTCGCGCGAACGTCCATTCCTTCGCGCGCTCGCGCAGGCTCGCGGCGCCCCGGGCGTGCTCGGCGAGAAACGCCTCGTCGGCGTGCCCTTCCTCGAAGAGGTAGCGGTGAATCGCGAGGGCCACCGGCAGGTCGGTGCCGGGGCGCACGGCCAGGTGCAGGTCGGCCTGCCGGGCGACGGTCGTGGATCGCGGATCGATCACCACGACGTAGGCGCCGTTGTCCCGCGCCTCCTTGAGAAACGGCATGATGTGGATGCCGGACACGCCGGGGTTGACGCCCCAGACCACGATCAGCTTCGCCTGCGGATAGTCCTCGTAGCTGGTCGAGGCCATCTTGCCGTACAGCCCCATGTTCGCGGCGCCGGTCGGCGCGGCACACACGGTCCTCAAGAGTCGCGACGCCCCGAGGCGGCGGAACAGGATCGCATCGGCGAAGTCCTGCGTGAGCATCCCGTTCGATCCGCCGTAGCAGAGCGGCAGGATGGTCTCCGGCGCCGAGGCGCGCGCCTCCTGCATCTTCGACACCACGAGGTCGAGCGCATCGTCCCAGGTGGCGCGCTTGAACTGACCCGATCCCTTGGCGCCGCGCCGGATGGCCGGGTAGAGCAGGCGGTCGTCGCCGTAGACCCGTTCGTGGAAGGTGCGGACCTTCGCGCAGATGTAGCCGTCGGTGATGTGGTTGTCCTTCGACCCGTCGATCTTAGTAACGCGGCCGCCGCGGACCGTCACATCCAGTGTGCACGCATCCGGACAATCCAGCGGGCAGGCGGTCTGGACGAGCGACTCGGGCGGCGCGACACCAGGCTTCGGCATCCCTCTAGAATAGAGGAGATGCCTCGCCTCCCCCAAGTGGTGATCATCGGCGGCGGCTTTGGCGGCCTCGCCGCGGCGCGCCGCCTGGCCCGGGTCCCGTGCGAGGTGACGATCGTCGATCGGCACAACCATCACGTGTTCCAGCCGCTCCTGTATCAGGTGGCGACGGCCGGCCTTTCTCCCGGCGACATTGCCTCCCCCATTCGATGGATTCTCCGCAAGCAGGACCGCTTGCGGGTCCTGCTGGCGACGGTCACCGGCATCGACTCGGCCGCGCGCCTGGTGAAGCTCGACGGCCACGATCCGGTGCCGTATGACTACCTGATCGTGGGCGCCGGTGTGACGCACTCGTACTTCGGCCGTGACGAGTGGAGCCAGGTCGCGCCCGGGCTCAAGACGCTGGACGATGCGCTGGCCGTGCGGCGCCGATTGCTGCTGGCCTTCGAAGAAGCGGAGCTGGAAAGAGATCCCGCGCGCCAGCGGTTTCTCCTGACGTTCGTGATCGTGGGCGGCGGCCCGACGGGCGTGGAGCTGGCCGGCGCCCTGGCCGAGATTGCGCGTCAGGCCCTGCGCTCGGAATTCGACGCCGTCGATCCGGCGTCGGCGCGGATCATCCTGATCGAAGGGGGGCCGTCGATTATGCCGACGTTTCCGGAGGGCCTGCGGGCGTCGGCGCGGCGCGCGTTGCGGCGGCTGGGCGTGGAGGTGCGCGAGGGAGCGCCCGTGACCGAGATCGATCCGGGGGCCGTGACGGTCGCCGGCGAACGGCTCGAGGCGCACACGATCCTCTGGGCGGCGGGCGTGGCCGCCTCGCCGATCGCGCGCGACCTGGGCCCCGGGCTGGATCGGGCGGGGCGCGTGATCGTGGAGGCAGACCTCTCGGTTCCCGGGCACCCCGGGGTGTTCGTGGTCGGCGACCTCGCGTGCTTTACGCACCAGACGGGTCAACCGCTGCCGGGCGTGGCGCAGGTCGCGAAGCAAATGGGCCGCCACGCGTCGGCGAACGTCGCCCGCCTGGTGGCGGGAGGGAAGACCACGCCGTTCCGCTATTTCGATCCCGGCAACATGGCGACGATCGGCCGGGCGTCGGCGATCGCGGATTTCGGCTTCCTCCGCGTCTCGGGTTACCTGGGCTGGCTGCTGTGGCTGTTCGTGCACATCCTGTTCCTGATTGGGTTCCGCAATCGCACCTCCGTGTTGCTACAGTGGGCCACTGCGTACTTGACCTATCAGAGAAGCGTCAGACTAATAACCAGAACGCCTGGCGCCTAAGGGCACGGGGTCGTACAGTGCGTACGGTGCGTACGGTGCGTACAGTGCCAAGGAGATACACATGACGAGAGGTCTGTTTGTCATCGGGGCGATCGCGGTGACCGCGCTGGCGGTGTTTGCGCAGCCCATCGCCGAAGCCACGTGCAAGGCGTGTCCGGCCACCTACATCGGGAGCGCCGAGATCGACGCCTACGTGAAACGGGCGGTCGCGAAGAAGCTGACCGATCAGCAGGTGCGCGCGGTCGACATCGGCAGAAGCGGCGTCGCCGTGGGCCTGGTGCACCGGCCCAGGATGGACGCGCCGCCGCCCAACGCCGTGGCCGAGCACAACCAGGTGAGCGAGGTCTATCACGTCATCTCGGGATCGGCGACGCTCGTGACGGGCCCGCACCTCGTGGGCGCGCAGAAGCGTCCCGCGACGAACGAGAACGTCCGCCTGCTGAACGGTCCGGGGAGCAACGCCGCGTCGATCCAGGGCGGCGTGACGCATCAGCTCAAGGCCGGTGACGTGATCGTGATTCCGGCCGGGACCGGCCATTGGTTCACGAAGATCGACGCCGACATCACGTACCTGATGATCCGGATCGACCCCGACAAGGTGGTGCCGCTCAAAGACGAAGCCGCGTCGAAGGCCTATTTGGCGACGCCGTAGGGCGCCCCTTTAGGGGGCGCCACAATGCTAACCTCAGCTCGGAGACTAGGAGCGCCGTGCACGCCGGAACAGCCGTCGGACCCTATCAGATCGTCCGCCAGCTTGGTGCTGGCGGCATGGGTGTAGTCTGGCTGGCCGAGGACCAGCGGCTCCACCGCAAGGTCGCGCTGAAAACGGTCAGGACGGCGGACGCCGACACGAGCGAGGGCCGCCAGCGCCTGCTGCGCGAGGCGCGGGCGGCCGCGGCCCTCAACCACCCGCACATCGCCGCCGTGCACGACGTGCTCGACATCGACGGCAAGGTGATCGTCGTCTTCGAGTACGTCGAGGGCGACACGCTGGCCGCGCGCCTGCACCGCGGGGCGATGCCGATCAAGGAAGCCATCGAGGTCAGCTGGCAGCTCGCCGATGCGCTGGCGGCGGCGCACGCGCAAGGCGTGATCCATCGCGATCTCAAGCCCTCGAACGTGGTGCTCGGGCCGGACGGGCGGGTGAAGGTGCTCGACTTCGGCATTGCGAGGCTGGTACCCGCGGGCGCCGACATGTCGGCCAGCGTGCCCGGCACCGTCGGCGTGGGCCTCGTGGGCACGCCCGGCTATGCCGCCCCCGAGCAGTACCTGTCGCGCAACGTCGATGGCCGCGCCGATCTCTACGCGCTGGGGGTGATGATCTTCGAGATGATCACGGGCCGCCGGCCGTTTCCCGGCAGCGACGCGGTGCAGCTGGCCACGTCGGTGTTGCGCGACGATGCGCCGGCGATGGCGTCGTCCGGGCTGTGGGTGCCGCCGAAGCTGGAAGCGCTGGTCGCCCGTCTCCTGCAGCGCGATCCGAACAAGCGTCCGGCCTCCGGAGACGATGTGCTCGTCGAGCTGAGCCCGCTGCGCGACGACGAGACGTCGCCGCTGGCGCGGCGGACCCTGCCATTGCGGCGCCGCATTCCGCGCAGCACGCTGCTGGCAGCCGCCGTCGTCCTGCTGATCGTCACCGGCATCGCGGCGTGGCTGCAGTGGATGGCGATGAACCGCGCGCGGGGACCGGCCTCGCCGGTGGTCGCCGTGCTGCCGCTGACAAACATGAGCGGGGATCCGGCGAACGACTACCTCGGCGCGGGCCTCGCCGAAAGCCTGATCACGAGTCTCGCGTCGGTGCCGGCGGTGACCGTGCTGTCGCGTGGCGCCGTCGACGAAAGCCGCCAGCAGAATCCCGACCGCGCCAGCTTCGTGCAGGCGCTGGACGCGAGCTACATCGTGACCGGGTCGGTGCAGGCCGTCGCGGATCGCCTGCGCGTCACGCTCAATCTCGAGCGCTCCGACGCCTCGGTGGCCTGGGGACAGACGGTGGAAGGGCCGACGCGCGATCTGTTCTCGCTCCAGTCGCAGCTGGCGACGCTGCTGACCGATGCGATCAACGAACAATCCCCGTCGCGGGAGCGGCCGCGGCCGGCCGCGCCCTCGACGTCGAGCGAGCCGGCGCAGCTCGCCTACTGGAAGGGCCGGGCGTATCTCGATCAACGCGATCAGGCCGGCAACATCCAGGCGGCGCTCAAGGAGTTCGACAGCGCGATTGCCGTCGATCCGCGGTTCGCCATCGCCCATGCCGGGCTGGCCGAGGCGCAATGGGCGATGTACGTGCAGACCAACGACAAGCTGTGGGCGCAGCGCGCGGTCGAATCGACGCGCGTGGCGCTCGAGCTCGAGCCGGATCGGCCGAGCCTGCGCTACATCGCGGGCCTGACGCTGTTTCGCGGCGGGCGTTATGAAGAAGCGCGGCAGGAGCTCGAACGCGCCGTCGCGCTGCAGCCCACCTCCGAAGACGCCACGCGGCTGTTGGGCCGCGTCCTGATGAGACTGGGGCGCGTCGACGAGGGCATGGTGCAGTTCCGCAAGGCGCTGGCCATTCGGCCCAACTCCGCGACCCTCCACAGCGAGATGGGCCTCGCGTTGTATAACGCGTCGCGCTATCCGCAGGCGCTCGAGGCGTTCGAACGCGCGATCGCCCTGTCGCCGAATTCGTCGGTCAGCCTCACGCAGGCGGGCGTGGCCTCGTCGGCCATGGGCGACAATCAACGGGCCCTGCAGTATTACGAGCGCGCCACCGCCATCCAGCCGCGCCCCGAGACCTTTTCCAGCATGGGCACGATCTATTACAGTCAGGGCGAATACGAGAAGGCGGCGCGGGCGTACGAGGCGGCGTTGCTGATCCGGCCCCTGGGCGCCATCACCCATCGCAACCTGGGCGATGCCTACCGGCGCCTCGGGCGAAAAGCCGAGGCGCTGCGCGCGTATCGGCAGGCGGTCGCGCGCGCCGAAGCGGAAGTGTCGGTCAGCCCGTCCGACGCGCGGGCCGTGGCGAGGCTGGCGGTGTACCAGGCCAAGGCCGGCGACGACGCCGGCGCGAGACGCAGCCTCGAGGTGGCCGAGAAGCTGGCCGTCAACGACGAGCAGGTGCAGCTGCGCGTCGCGGTCGTGCATGCGCTGGCCGGCCGCGCGGCGCAGGCACTGGATGCGATTGAACGCGCGATTGCGGGAGGCATCGCGCCGAGGACGATAGCGACCGAGGAAGACTTCGAACCACTCCGGCCGCTGCCGCGCTTTGCGGCAATGGTCGCCAACCCAGCAGAGGTGAAACGATGAGCAAGAAAAAGAAGAAGGCCGCGCCCGCGAAGAAGGCAACGACGAAGAAGGCGAAGAAGCCGGCTCGCAAGGCGGGCGCCCGGATGGCGTCGGCCGGCGTCGTCGCCGCGCCCCGCAAGCGGACCGCGGCGGCCACGATCTTCGTCTACCAGATCGACGGCCAATCACGCGTGCGGACGTCCCCGCAGTTGCTCGGCGCGGGCCCCGGCCAGATCGAGTGGACCGTCGTGAACCTGACGTCCGACGCGCCCGTGGACGTGGAGATCAGCTGGCCCAACGAAAGCCCGTGGGGCGGCAAGGATCCGCTCGTGTTTCGCGGCAACCTCCGCAAGAGCCTCGAGGGTGCGCGCGACGGCCACTACAAGTACAACGTCACCGCCAACGGCTACACCGAGGACCCCGAGCTGGAAATCCCCGAGATGTAATCCGTCGCCGGACGTGACCTCCCCCTCACGCCGCACCAGCCCCTCGTCACGGATGTGGCCCATCCCTGCCGCGGCCTGGTGCGGTGCCTGAACAGTGCTATCCTCTCGCCTGCTCGACAGTCGAACCCTTGCAAATCGGCTCAGCCCTTGGACCGTACCGGATCCTCCGCCTCCTTGGTTCTGGGGGGATGGGCGCGGTGTGGCTGGCGGAAGACACCCGGCTGCACCGTCAGGTCGCGCTCAAGACCCTTCGCTCCGCCGATGACCACGACGCCCGGTCGCGCGCGGGGCTGATGCGCGAGGCCCGCGCCGCCGCGGCGCTCAATCATCCGCACATCGCCACGGTGTACGACGTGCTCGAACACGACGGGCAGGTCGTGATCGTGTTCGAGTACGTGGAAGGGGAGACCCTGTCGGCACGGCTGGCCCGCGATCCGCTGGCCGGGCCCGAAGCCGTCGGCATTGCATGCCAGATCGCCCAGGCGCTGGTGATGGCGCACGCGCAGGGGATCGTGCATCGTGACCTGAAGCCCGCCAACGTGATCGTCGGCGCGGGAGGCCAGGTGAAGGTGCTCGACTTCGGTATCGCGCGGCTGCTGTCGATCGGCACGACGCAGACCGCCGGCAAGGGCGGCGAGACCGCCAGCGGTCCGGGCTTCATCGGCACCCCCGGCTACGCGGCCCCCGAACAGATGGTGTCGTCGGCGGTCGACGAGCGCGCCGATCTCTACGCACTCGGCGTGATGCTGTTCGAGATGATCAGCGGCCGCCGGCCGTTCCCGGGCAATGACGCGGCGGCGCTGGCCAGCTCCAAGCTTGGGCAGGACGCGCCGCCGCTGTCGTCGACCGGACGGCTGGTGCCTCCGGACCTCGCTCGCATCGTCGATGCGCTGCTGGCTCGCGATCGCGATCGCCGGCCGGCGACGGCGGCAGACGTGCTGGCGCAGCTGCGGTCGGTGTACGGGCAACCCGGCACGGGCGCGCTCGGGGCCGGGGCGCGCCGCCGTGTGCTGGCGCCGGTGCTGATTGGCGCCGCGGTGCTGCTGGCCGCGGTGTCCGCAGGGGTGTGGTCGATGTGGCGGCCGGCGCCGGCACCATCGCCATCGGCGCCGCCCGTGGTTGCGGTGCTGCCGCTGTCGAACATGAGTGGTGATGCGTCGCGGGATTTTGTCGCGGCCGGCATTTCGGAAAGCCTGATCTCCAGCCTGGCGGCGCTGCCGACCGTGACGGTGTTGTCGCGCGCGTCGGTCGCCGAGGCGCGCGGCCGGCTGTCGCAGCCGTCGGCGCTCGCGAAGGACCTGGGGGCGACCTACCTGGTCGAGGGCAGCGTGCAGGAATCGGGCGGCCAGCTCCGCGTGTCGCTGACGCTCGTGCGTCCGGATCGCTCGGTGGCCTGGGGCGACAACGTCGAAGGCGCCTTCGAGCGGATCTTCGAGTTGCAGTCTCGTCTCGCGTCCGCGCTCACCAGCGCGCTTTCGGTTCGGGTGTCGGCCAGCGAGCGCGCACAGATGAACGAGCGGCCGACCACGAGTCCCGAGGCGCTGTCGGCGTACTGGCAGGGCCGCGCGCTGCTCGAGCGATCCGACGTCAAGGGCAACATCGAGGCGGCGGTAACGGCGTTCAACCGTGCGATTCAACTGGATGCGCGGTTTGCGCTGGCGCATGCGGCCTTGGGCCAGGCCTACTGGCGGAAGTACAACGACACGCGAAACGCGGAGTGGACGACGCGATCCATCGAGGAAGGCAACACCGCGCTGCGGCTCGACCCGGGTCGCGCGGAAGTCCGCTTTACGTTGGCCGTCACGCTGGACGGCAGTGGCCGCCGGGCCGAGGCGATCGAGGAATTGCAGCGGGCACTGGTGTTGCAGCCGAACTACGACGAGGCGCGGCGCCTGCTCGGCAGGGTCCTGGCGCGCCAGGGCCGGATCGACGAGGCGATTGCGGAGTTCAAGAAAGCCATCGCGTTGCGGCCGTCGGCGTCGACCTACAGCGCCATGGGACTGTCACTGCTTGCCGCCGCGAGGTATAGCGAAGCGGCGGAGGCCTTTGAGCAGGTCGTCACACTCGAGCCGGACAATGCCGCAGGATTCCAGCAGCTCGGCACCGCGTACCAGTATCTGGGCGACAGCGGCCGCGCTCTCGAGCACTATCGCCGCGCGCTGGCCATTCGTCCGTCCGCCGCGGCGTACTCCAACATCGGCGCGTTGTATCACGGTCAGCGGCAGTACGCCGACGCGGTCGACGCCTACACGAAGGCGATTGCGATCCGGCCGAACTCCGCGACGACCCACCGCAACATGGGCGACGCGTTGGCGAAGCTCGGGCGCGCGGCCGAGGCGAAGGCCGCGTACCTGGCCGCGGTCCGCCTGGCCGAGGCGGAGCTCAAGGTCAATCCGGCCGATGCGGGGGTGCTCGCGTCGTTGGCGGTCTACCTGCAAAAGACCGGCGATGCCAAGGCGGCCGGGGCGCGGATTGCCGCGGCGCTGAAGAAGGATCCGCGCAACCCGGAGGTGCTCTATCGGGCGGCCGTGGTGTCGGCGCTGGCCGGACAGCGCCGCGAGGCGATCGCGGCCTTGCAAGCGGCTGTCGCGCAGGGCTACAGTCTGGCGTCTATCGCCGGCGGTGACGAGTTCGAGGTGTTGCGCGGTACGCCGGAATTCACGAAGCTCGTATCCCCAAGAGGAGTCCAATGAAAAGCGTTCTTGCGTTTGTGCTCGGTGCGGTGATCGCGGCAGGCGCGGTGTACCTCTGGGCAAATCGAGAGTTGGAGAGCACGACGGCAAGCTTGACCGCCGCTCGCGCGCAACTCGCCGCCGCGCAGAAGGCCGGTGCCGCCAGCCTCGCCGCCGCGAAGGCGAAGCCGCCGTTCTCGACCATCACGCTCACGTCCGGTGGGCCGAATGGCGAGTGTAATGGCGCCGTCGGACATGATCCAATGAGCCAACGCAAGAGAGGCCTGGTGGCTTGGGCCCTCGACTGGGCTGGCTGCAATCCGCCGGGCAACTGGGTCGTCGAAGTCGAGTTCACGAACCCGGCGGCGTTCCCTCTGGCGGCACAACTGGTGAGCGGTCACCGGAACTCTCCCGTGATCGTCGGCCAGGTTCAGACCACCGCGAGCCTGCCGAGTTACACTTACAAAGTGTGGATGAGAGGGCACACTGGCCACGAGCGTTACCTGCTGGTCGATCCGGAGTTGGAGGTCGAAGACAATCAGCCGATGGTCCCCCCGGCCACTCAACCGAACCCGCCGGGTGGCAACTAGCCGCTATCGCC
>MELE01000180.1 GCA_001768615.1 Acidobacteria bacterium RIFCSPLOWO2_12_FULL_67_14b
CGATCCACACCGATTGCCCGCCGGCTCCATTCATGGCGTACGCCTCTTTGGGGATGGGCCAGGCGCCGTCGCCGTTGATCCAGAAGAACGCGCCGTAGACCAGCCGCCCGTCGGCCACCCACGCGGGTGCGAGCGTGCTCACGAACGTCGCGTAGCCCTCGGGCAGGAGGCGTTCGCCGCCGGGCGTGACGCCGTCGTTCAGGTAGAGGTTGCCCAGGCGCGCCCAGTCGCGGCCCGACATGTACTCGTAGCCCTGGGTCAGGAAGTTGCCGAACGGATCGGTCTCCATCACCATCGTGCGCACGCCGATCTTGTCGAAGACGTGGCGCTGCGGGTACGACAGGTAGTCGGCCTTCAGCGTCTCGGCTCCCAGCTTGTTCAGGTAGTTGGTGAGCACGGGATCGGTGTTGCGGTAGCGGCCCACGGTGTTGGGCGGCCACTGTTGCGGGCGTGTTGCCGCGTACTTGAACGAGTCGACGCCACCGGTGTAGAGGTAGAGGTGATCGGGATACGTGCCCTTGGGATCGAAACCGGGATCGCTCGGCGCCTTGATGCGGATCCCGCTCGACATCCGCAGGATGTCGGAAATGCGAATCTTGCCGCGAGGGTCGTCGGCGCCCTGCCATTCGGGAATGGGCGCCGGCTGGTCCAGTGTGTACACGCCCTTGTGGATCAGCGTGCCCATGATCGTGGCCGTCACGCTCTTGCCCATCGACCAGCTCTCGAGCGGCGTCGTCTGCGTGATGCCCTCGCCGTAGCGCTCGCCGATCACGCGGCCCTTCCAGGTAACGACGAACGCGGTGGTCTCGGCGTCCGGCAACTCGAACGCGGCGTCCACGGCGGACTTGATCCTGGCTTCGTCGAGATCGGCCGGGAACGGCGGCTTGGGCAGGCGGTCGCCCATCGGCCAGTCCTGTGCGTTCGCCGCCGGCAGGTTGGGCCTCACGGTCTTGGGCGTGAACGACAACCTGTCGGAGCCTTCGGGGAGTGTCACGCAACCCTGGCCGCCGGTGTAGACGGCCGTGCGGACAACGCCGTTTGGCAGCGTGATGCTGACCGACTTCTTCGCCCGGTCGACGACGGGCTTGCCGACCTTCTTCCGCTCGTCGTACGGACCGGTGAAGTAGCCTACGTGTTCGGCGGCGAAGTCGACGTCGTAGCCGGTGATGAACACCGCCGAGCACATCGTCTTCACGAAGCCCGAGGTGTTGTGCGAGAGGGCATCGCCCGGCGGCGGCTCGTAGGCCGTCGGCAGTTCCAGCGACTTGCCGCGTGCAATGAGCTTCTCGCGCGCAGCGGCGGCCGGATCGGGCGGCGTCGCCGGCGAGGTGGCGGCCGGCGCCGGGGCCGGAGCCTCACCCTGGCAGGCGGCGGTGAGACCGGCCAGACACAACAGCACGGCCGCACCCGCGACCTTCCCCTCGAATCGGCGCATCGTCATCACTGGTAGCCCCTCTGTACGGAGGAGTCTATATCCGTTGTGGCTTCCGGACCGCTCCTGGGCACGCACGGGCTTGATTCAGGGTGACCCGCCAAGCACAATGCAGTCCACACGAGGTCTCTGCATGAAGATCGGTAACAACGGAATGCACATGGCTCCCGCGCTCATCGGCAGCATCGCCGCTCTCGCGGTCGTGTTCGTGGCCCTCGTCGCTGCGCAACAGGCGCCGGCTCCTGTGGACGATGCGGCGCTCGCCGGCGCGGAGTCGCGGCGTGGGGACTGGTTGTCGTACGGGCGCACGTACTACGAGCAGCGGTTCAGCCCGCTCGATCAGATCGACGACGCCAACGCCGCGAAGCTCGGCCTGGCCTGGTCGTTCGAGACCGCGACCGACCGCGGCCTCGAGGCCACGCCGCTGGTGATCGACGGCGTGATGTACACGACGGGGTCCTGGAGCGTCGTCTACGCGATTGACGCGCGCACCGGCCAGCAGCTGTGGAAGTTCGATCCCGAGGTGCACCGGAAGTACGACGCGCTGGCGTGCTGCGATGTCGTCAACCGCGGCGCGGCCTTCTACAAGGGCCGCGTCTATCTCGGTGCCCTCGACGGCCGGCTGATCGCGATCGATGCGAAGAGCGGCAAGGCCGCGTGGCAAACGACGACGGTCGATCAGGCGCAGGCCTACACGATCACCGGCGCGCCCCGCATCGCCAGGGGCAAGGTGATCATCGGCAACGGCGGCGCCGAGTACGGCGTGCGCGGCTATGTCTCCGCCTACGACGCGGAGACCGGCAGGCTCGCGTGGCGCTTCTACACCGTCCCGGGCGATCCGTCGAAGCCGCAGGAGTCGAAGGCGCTGGACGCGGCGCTGTCCACGTGGAAGGGCAACGACTGGTGGAAGTACGGCGGCGGCGGCACGGTCTGGGATTCGATCGTGTACGACCCCGAGATCAATCTCCTGTATGTCGGCACGGGGAACGGATCGGTCTGGAGCCGGAAGGTCCGCAGCCCCGGCGGCGGCGACAACCTCTACCTGGCGTCGATTCTCGCGATCGATCCCGACAACGGCGAGCTCGTCTGGCACTACCAGACCACGCCGGGCGATACGTGGGACTACACCGCCGTGCAACCGATGATGCTGGCCGACCTGACCATCGGCGGGCGCCCGCGCAAGGTGATCATGCAGGCGCCGAAGAACGGCTTCTTCTATGTGCTCGATCGCGCGACCGGCGAGCTCCTGTCGGCCGATCCGTATGTGACCGTGACGTGGGCCTCGCATGTGGACATGAAGACCGGCCGTCCCGTCGAGATCCCCGGAGCGGATTTCCAGGACAAAGGCGTCTACATCCGGCCGGGCCCGCTCGGCGGGCACAACTGGCAGGCGATGTCGTTCAGTCCGCGCACGGGCCTGGTCTACCTGCCGGCGCAGGACAACGGGCGGTACTTCGAGCAACCGGCGAACTTCGCGTTCAAGCCGCTCGAGTGGAACCTCGGGCTCGCCCCGATTGGCCGCAAGAGCGAGCAGTTCGACGTGCCGTACAAGGGCCGGCTGATCGCATGGGATCCGGTGGCGCGCAAGCCGCGATGGACCGTCGAGTACGGCGGCTACTGGAACGGTGGAACGCTCGCGACCGCCGGCAACCTCGTGTTCCAGGGCACGGCCGCCGGGGACTTCTTCGCCTACCGCGCCTCTGACGGGCAGAAGCTCTGGTCGGCGTGGGTCGGCACCGGCATCATGGCGCCGCCGATCACCTATGAGATTGCCGGCCGGCAGTACGTGTCGGTGATGGCAGGCTGGGGCGGCGCGTTCGCGCGCAAGGCGCGCACGTTCGGCCGGCTGATGACGTTCGCGCTCGGCGGGACCGCGGCCCTTCCCACGCGGCCGCAGCCGCGCCGGGTCACCGCCATCGCGAGCAACGCGAAGCCCGACGAGATCGCAGCGGGCGCGAAGCTGTTCGCCACCTACTGCGTGCGCTGTCACGGCAGCAACACAATCCTGCCCGACCTGCGGACCTCGACCGCCGGCGTCTACGCGGGCTTGGAGAAGATCCTGCTCGACGGATCGCTGGCGGAGCGTGGCATGCCGCGCTTCGACGTGGCGGAGAATTTCGACCGGCAAGCCGTCGCGGCGCTCCGCGCCTACCTGCTCGACGAGCGCCGGAAGCTGGCGCCGTAGCGCGCCCGGGACGCAAAAGCGTCGTAAGCTGAGTTGGTGCGGCATACGAAGATCATCGCCACAGTCGGCCCGGCCACGAGCGAGCCGGCGGTGCTCGACGCGCTGATCGCGGCCGGCGTCGACATCATCCGGCTGAACTTCTCGCACGGCTCGCAATCCGATCACGCGTTCCGGTTTCACCAGGTGCGCGAGGCCGCGAAGCGCGCGGACCGGCACGTCGCGATCCTGCAGGACTTGAGCGGGCCGAAAATTCGCACGGGGCGGCTCGAAGGCGGAAAGCCGATTGCGCTACGTCCCGGTGACGCGCTCGTGATCGCGATCGGCGACGATGCCGGCCGTCCCGGCCGCGTGTTCACGACATTCGGCGAATTGGCCGCGAAGGTGTCGAAGGGCGATCGCCTGCTCCTGGACGATGGGAAGATCGAACTGGTGGTGGAGTCGGCTAGCGCCGCGGAAATCCAGACGCGGGTGATCGACGGTGGCGAGCTCGGCGAGCACAAGGGCATCAACGCGCCGCACGTGCCGCTCCGGTCCGGGATGACGGAGAAGGATCGCCGTGACCTCGAGTTCGGCCTGGCCCTCGGGGTCGACCTGATCGCGCTCAGTTTCGTTCAATCCGCCGCCGACATCACGCGGGCGCGGGCGTTGATCGCCGACGCCGGGCGGCCGACGGTCCCGATCATCGCCAAGCTCGAACGGCCGGAGGCCATCGATCATCTCGACGAGATTCTGGCGGCGAGCGACGCCGTGATGGTGGCGCGCGGCGACCTGGGCCTCGAGATTCCGCTCGAGCGCGTGCCGCGCGTCCAGAAGGAGATCCTCAGGAAGGCGCGCGCCCGCGGCGTGCCGGCCGTTGTCGCCACCCAGGTGCTGGAGTCGATGCGGCTCGAGCCCCGGCCAACGCGCGCCGAAGCGAGCGACGCCGCGGGCGCGGTCGACGGCGGCGCCGACGCGATCATGCTGTCGGGTGAAACCGCCACCGGCCTGTATCCGGTGCGATGCGTCGAGGTGCTCGACGCGATCATCCGCGACGCCGAGTCGATGCCGGTGTGGACGGACCCGGGCCCCGGCCGGTCGACCGTGGATCACATGCTGGCGTTGAGCGAGGCCGCGGTGATGCTGGCCAGCCGGGCCGGCGCGCATGCGATCGTCGCCGTGACACGGGAGGGCAAGACCGCGAAGCGGTTGTCGGCCAGCCGGCCGCAAGCGCCGATCCTGGCCGCGACCGATCGAGCCGATGTGGCGAGGCGGCTCAGCCTGTGGCGGGGGGTCGTGCCGATGGTGTGCGATCTGACCGGGGACATCGAAACCGTCATCTCGCGCGTCGTCGACGGCGCCGCCAGGCGATCGGCGGCTCCGGAGAACGCCATCCTGGTATTCGTCAATACCTCGGCGGACCTGGATCGCGGCGGCAACTTTGTGCGGATTCGACGGGTTTAAGGGGACTCGGGCCTTCGGCCCTCGTGGGAGTCGCTCGCTAACGCTCGCTCCTGGGACTCGCGGCTTCGCCGCTCGTATGACTCGGCGCTTCGCGCCTCGTTTGAAAATGCCACCACGCCAACGTCACTCACGAGGGCCGGAGGCCCGAGTCCCAGGAGGGCCGAAGGCCCGACTCCTACGAGGCGCGTTAGCGCCGAGTCCGACGAGCGAAGCGAGTCCTCAGATGGTAGCCGCGTCGTGCACCAGCGCTCCGCGATCAAACCTGTCCGGAGCGAAGATCGCGATATCGAAGGTGGTGGAGCGTCCGAGGCGCACCAGCTCGCTGACGATCTTCCCCGTCGCGGGCGACATCATCAGGCCGTGGCCGCTGAAGCCGTTGGCGAAGATCAGCCCTTCGAGAGCGGGATGGGGGCCGAGCACCGGGTTGTGATCCGGGGTCATCTCGTACAGGCCGGGCCAGCCGGTCACATCGGTGACGTCTTTCAACGCCGGCAGGCGGCGCACCATCGCGGGATAGAAATCGCGCGTCCAGCGCGCCGTGTCTGATTCGAAGTTCTCGCCGGCCTGTTCCTTCCAGTTCGTGAAGGCGAGGATGATCGCGTCCCGATCGTCCGGGCCCACTGGGTCGTCGTGGCGCCAGTGGACCCCGTCCGGGTCGATCAGCATCGGGAAACGGTACGGCCAGCGTCCGGGCAGCACGCAACGGAACATCATCTGCCGCACCGGCTCGATCGGCACACGAAGCCCGGCCATCGCGGCGACGCGTCCCGCCAGGGCGCCGGCGGCGTTGACGACCATCGCCGAGGAGATGGCGCCGCCGCTGGCGAGCTTCACGCCCGTGACGCGCCCGCCGGCCCGATCGATGCCCACGACCTCGTCGACGCGATACTCCGTGCCCCCGGCTTCGACCGCGCGGCGGAACCCGAACAACACCTCGCGCGGGTCGGCATAGCCATCCTCCGGTCCCAGCACGCCGAAGAGAATGTCGTCGAGCTTCACATCGGGCACGATTTGCCGGACCTCGTCGACCGACAGCATCTGCACCACCGCGCCGGCGCGGCGCTCTTCTTCATAGCGCTTCATCAGGGCCGTCGCCGCCGCAGCGTTCGCGAGAAACAGGTACCCGCGCTGGCGGAACCACGCGCGCGGACGCGCCTCGGCAGTGCCAAGCTCGCGATCGAAGACCTTCCAGAGGCGGACGCTGAACTGCACCATCTGCACGGTGACCGGCGTGCAGAACTGCTGGCGGATGCCGCCCATGGCGAGCCACGACGAGGCCCGCGCGTAGGTGTGGTCGCGCTCGACGATCACGATGCGGCCGGTGAAGCCGTCCTGCCTCAGGTGCCAGGCGGCGCTCGAGCCGACGACCCCGCCGCCGACGATGACGACGTCCGCGCGCTCGCTCATGCAGGCCTCCTTCGCGCGAAGAGATAGAACGACATCCCGATGGCGAGCAGCAGCGCCGCCTGCCCGATTAGGTTGGCTTCGTAGTTGGTGCACGCCATCTGCAGCGCCAAGTAGGCCGCCGATGCCGCCGATGACACAGATTACACAGATCTAATCTGCGGCCGCCTTCTTCGTCCGCTCCGCCTCCCGCTCCATGTACGCCTTCATCTCCAGCAACGCCCCTTCCCATCCGCGGCCCATGATCGCGAAGTAGCGCTCCCAGCGCGGCCCCTCGCCTTCGCCGCTCTGGCGAACGGTGAGCATCGTCGAGCGGCCGTTGCCGTGCGGGCGGCAGTGGACTTCGAGCGCCATCGGGCCGATGGGTTCGCCGTCGGGCGGCTGCCAGTACGCTTCGGCGAGGAAGAACGCGCCGTTGGCGCGGTAGTCGATGATGGTGCCGTGAAAAGTGCCGCCAAGGCGCCCCAGCACGTCGTCCTTGAAGTCAGTGGATTCCCACTCGATGGCGTACATGCCGAGCGGCCGCGGCACGGTGACGGACTTGATGACCTGCCACCAGCCCTCGAGGTCTTTCGCGTCGAAGAAGGCGGCCAGCACCCGGGCGGGCGGCGCCAGGATCAACTCGGTGCGCGTCACGTCGAGACGAGTGGCTTCGGCCATGGTCTGTTCTTCGACAAACCTAAAGGTTTGTCGCCACCTCACGGTAACTGAGATACTGCTTCCGCAGCTCGAGAAACGGCTGCATCTCCCCCTCCCAGACCGGCGCCAGATCCTCGGCGCGCGCGCCGGCGTCGATGGCGGTCCTCAGAGCGGCTGAGCCGGCAAGTATATCGATCGGCTCCTTATGTTGCTCGTACTCGTACGGCGGCCGGCGCCAGGCGAATTCGGCAGCCCCGGCGGCCCGGATCTGATCGATCAGGGCCACGCCGGTGAGCACGGGCCTGAAGGCCTGGCGATCGAGCACGTGAATCTGGCACCCGCCGCAGGTCTTCTTCGCGTGCTTCTGGAACGTCGGCTCGAACACCGCCGGGCGGAAGTGCGCGCCGGGCAGCCTGCGCGCGTTCATCGCCGCGGCGAACTTCTCGGCTTCGACCCAGGGCGCGCCGACCAGCTCGAACGGCCGCGTCGTGCCGCGGGCTTCCGACGCGTTGGTGCCCTCGAACAACACCGTGCCCGGATAGACGATGGCGCTGTCGAGCGTGGGGATGTTCGGCGAAGGCATCACGAACGGCAGGCCGGTGGCATCGCCGTACATCTCCCGCGACCAGCCCGTCATGGCCACGACCTCGAGCGGCGCGTCGATCGTGAAGTGCCCGTTGAAGAATCGCGCCAGCTCGCCGATGGTCATGCCGTGGCGCATCGGGATGGGAAACTGGCCCACGAACGACTCGAAGCCCGGCACGAGCATGGGCCCTTCGACCTGGCGGCCGCCGATGGGATTGGGCCGGTCGCACACGATCACGTCAACGCCGTGCTTCGCGCAGGCGCGCAGGCAGTTTGCCATCGTGTAGATGTAGGTGTAGATGCGCGCGCCGATGTCCTGCAGGTCGATCACGAGCGTGTCGATGTGGCTCAACATCTCCGCGGTGGGCTCGCGCGTTTCGCTGTACAGGGAGTAGACCGGCACGCGCCGCCGGCAATCGGTGGTGTGCGGCGTCTCGATCATGTTGTCCTGCACGTCCGATCGAAACCCGTGCTGCGGCCCGAAGATGGCGCCCACCGTCACGCCAGGGGCGGCCAGCAGCCGATCGACGATGTGCTGGAAGCCGGCGTCGACCGACGCCGGGTTGGAGACGATGCCGACCCGGCGTCCCTGCAGACGTCCCGAGGCCAGGAGGGCAGTTGAACCCAGGCGGACGGTCACGACGGGATTATAGTGAACAACACTGAAAGGAACCGATCATGCTTGGCAATCGGCCGATGGGCGACTGGATCGCGCAGTACTCGCAGAGCCATCAGCATCCCGTCAATCGCCTCTGTCACAGTTTTGGCATCCCGATGATCGTCGTCTCGATTGTGATGGCGATCGCCGGCTTCGCGCTGCCGGTCCTGTGGATGCCGGCGGCGATCGTCTTCGTGGCCGGCTTGGCGCTGCAGTTTCTCGGCCACTACTTCGAGGGCGAGCCGCCGGAGTTCTTCAAGGACTGGCGCTTCCTGTTCGTCGGCCTCAGATGGTGGATCGCGAAGATGGCGGGGAAGGCGTAGCGAGTCCCGCGGCGTTCAGCGCGAGGTAACCGCCGACGAGCGCGCGGGCGCCGGGCCAGCCGTCGCGCCGCAACTCCAGTTTCGGACGTCACAACAATCCGCGGATCGCGGACGGCGGCCGGGCGGGTTACTGTAGTCGTGCCATGGCACTGTTCTATTCGCGGATCGACGACAGCCCCGTCGGGCCCCTGCTGCTCGCCGGCAACAAGGATGCCCTGCACGTCCTGTCGTTCGGCGTTGGCTCGCGCCCGCGCGGGATCGATCCGTCATGGGCGCCCGACACGAAGGGCGTGCTCACGAGGGTCCGCAAGGAACTCGACGACTACTTCGCCGGCCGGCTGAAGAGATTCACGACACCCCTCGCCTTCGAAGGAACGCCCTTCCAGAATCAAGTCTGGAAAGAGCTGTGCAAGATCCCGTACGGCGAGACCATCAGCTACCTGGAGCTGGCCAACCGGATCAAGAACCCGAAGGCGGTCCGGGCGGTGGGCATGGCCAACGGCGCCAACCCGATCGCCATCATTGTCCCCTGCCACCGCGTGATCGGCTCGAACGGCTCCCTGACCGGATTCGGCGGCGGACTCCCCACGAAACGGGCTCTGCTCGAGCTCGAACGGGGGCAACGCGCGTTGCTCTGAGGTTACCGACCTCGGGTAGACTCCGCGGATGCGAAGAATCTCCCGGCGCAACTTCCTGGCCACGAGCAGCGCGGCGATCGGCACGCTGCCACTGATTCGCTCGACCGACCTTTACGCGCAGCCGGCGAATCCCGTGTTCCGCCACGGCGTGGCCAGCGGCGACCCGCTCGCCGATCGCGTGATCCTGTGGACGCGGGTCACACCGAAATCGCCCACCGGATCGCAGAGCGTGTCGTGGCAGATTGCCCGCGACCCGAAGTTTGCGCGGATCGTGTCGCGCGGAGAGCTGCAGACCGGCGCGGCGCGCGACTTCACCGTGAAGGTCGACGCCATGGGGCTCGAGCCGGGGACCGCGTACTACTACCGCTTCGAATCCCTGGGCGCCCGCTCGGCGATCGGGCGCACGCGCACGCTGCCGCCATCCGGCGTGAGCCGCATTCGCCTCGGCGTGGTGTCATGCGCGAACCTGCCCCAGGGCTACTTCAACGCCTACGCCTGCCTCGCCAACCGCCCTGACATCGACGCCGTGCTGCACCTCGGCGACTACTTCTACGAATATGCGAACGAGCGCTACGGCGACGGCACCAAGCTCGGGCGCATTCCGTCACCCAACAAGGAGATCATCGCGCTGCAGGACTACCGCGAGCGCCACGCCCAGTACAAGGCCGATCCCGACAGCCAGGCGATCCACCGCCAGCACCCGTTCATCGTCACCTGGGACGATCACGAGTTTGCCAACAACTCGTGGTGGGGCGGGGCGGAGAACCACAATCCCGAGCAAGGCGAAGGCGACTGGGCGATCCGCCGCACCGCGGCGGCGCAGGCCTACTACGAGTGGATGCCGATTCGCGAAGACGCGCAAACGCTCACGCCGCGGATCTACCGGACGTTCCGTTTCGGCGATCTCGCCACGCTGTTCATGCTCGACACGCGGATCGTGGGCCGGGATCGACAGGTGGCACGCGACGACATGATTGGGACCGACGCGCCCGGCCGATCGCTGATGGGCGCGGCGCAGGAGCACTGGCTCGCCGGCGAGCTGGCGGAATCGGTGCGCGGCGCCGCGCGCTGGAACCTGCTGGGCCAGCAGGTGATGTTCGCGCCGCAGAGCGAGCCGGGCAAGCCCGGCGGCAACCCCGATTCCTGGGACGGCTACCGCGCCGCGCGCGACCGCATGTTCGACACGATCGAGCAGACGAAGGCGAACAACGTGTGCGTGCTGACCGGCGATGTGCACAGCTCGTGGGCCTGGGACCTGCCGCGCCGCCCGTACGGCGGCTACGACGCCGCCACGGGCAAGGGTTCGCTCGGCGTCGAGTTCGCCGGCACCTCGATCAGCTCGCCGAGCAACCTGGGCACGGGCCCCGGCGGTGAGCAGCAGCTCGCGAACCTGCGCGCCGGTCGCCCGCACCTGCGCTACGTCGACGGCCGCTACCGCGGCTACTTCATCCTCGATCTCACGCGCGAGCGCCTGCAGGCGGACTACTACGCGGTCGCCACCATCCTCGACCGCAGCACGAACGAACGGTTCGAGAAAGGATTCATCAGCGAATCAGGTCGAAACCATCTCACGGAGGCATCGACCCCGGCCGCGGCGGCCAAGGGGCCCGACTCCGCTCCGTAAGCCGCCCCTATATAATTCCGAAGATATGTCGCGGACGGATACTTCGGACCCGAACTATTACCATAAGGTCGTCGACTGCCAATGGGCGTGCCCGGCCCACACCAATGTTCCCGAATACATCCGGATGATCGCGCAGGGCCGGTTTGACGATGCGTACATCCTGAACCGCGAGTCGAACGTCTTCCCCGGCATCCTCGGCCGCACCTGCGATCGGCCGTGCGAGCCGGCGTGCCGCCGCGGGCGCGTCGACGGCAAGCCCGTGGCCATCTGCCGCCTGAAGCGCGTGGCCGCGGATCACAAGGACGACATCACCGATCGCATCCCGAAGGCTCCCGCGAAGAAGAACGGAAAGAAGGTGGCGCTCATCGGCGCAGGCCCGTCCGCCCTCACCGTGGCGAACGACCTGATGCCGCTGGGCTACCAGTGCACCATCTTCGAGAAAGGACCGCGCCCCGGCGGCCTGATGCGCATCAACATCCCCGCCTTCCGCCTTCCCGAACCCGTGCTCGACGAAGAAATCGGCTACATCGTGAACATGGGCGTGGAGATGAAGTACGACGCGCCGGTCACGAGCCTCAAGTCGCTGGTCACCACGAACGAGTACGACGCGGTCTTCGTCGGCAGCGGCGCGCCCAAGGGCAAGGAGCTGGACCTGCCCGGCCGCCACGACACGGATCAGATCTTCATCGGCATCGAGTGGCTCGAGTCGATCCACTTCGGCCACATCCACGAGGTCGGCAAGCGCGTCCTGATCATCGGCGTCGGCAACACCGCGATGGACTGCTGCCGCTCGGCCAAGCGCCTCGGCGCCACCGACGTGAAGGTGATCTCGCGCAAGACGCGGAAGTACTTCAAAGCGTCGCCGTGGGAGCTCGAGGACGCCGAGGAAGAGCAGGTCGAGATCCTGGAGAACCTCTCGCCCGTGCGCTTCATCATCGAGGGCGGCACGCTCACCGGGATGGAGTTCGACAAGTTCACGTCGCAGGAAGTGGACGGCAAGCTCGTGCAGGAGCCGGCCGGCCGCATCACCCTGCCGTGCGACTCGGTGGTGCTGGCGATCGGCCAGGAGAACGCGTTCCCCTGGATCGAGCGCGACATGGGCCTCGAGTTCGACACGAAGTGGGACATGCCGGTGGTGGACAAGACCACGTTCATGTCGACGCGCCCCGGCGTGTTCTTCGGCGGCGACGCGGCGTTCGGGCCGGCCAACATCATCTGGGCGGTCGAGCACGGGCACCAGGCGGCGATCTCAATCGACCTGTTCTGCCACGGGCAGGCTTTGTCCGAGCGGCCGAAGGCGACCATGGCGCTCACCAGTACGAAGATGGGCCTGCACGAGTGGTCGTACAGCAACGACTACGACCCGGTCCAGCGGCAGAAGATGAAGCACGTGAACCTGCCGGAGCGCTTCTCGAAGATGACCGTGGAAGTGGAAGAGGGCTTCACGGCGGAGCAGACCAAGCACGAAGTGGAGCGGTGCCTGAACTGCGACGTGCAGACGCACTTCACCGATTCGCTGTGCATCGAGTGCGACGCCTGCATCGACATCTGCCCGGTCGACTGCCTGACGATCGCGCCGGCGGCGGCATCCGAGTCGGCGCAGCGGCAGCACCTGATGGCGCCGGCCGAGAACCTCGACCAGCCGCTCTTCGAGTCGGGCCCGCTCAAGCAGACGGGCCGGCTGATGGTCAAGGACGAGAACGTCTGCCTGCACTGCGGCCTGTGCGCCGAGCGCTGTCCCACCTACGCATGGGACATGCGCAAGTTCGTGCTCGAACTTCCTTACGCGGGAACGGCCTTCATTCCCCTTGAAGCGGTAGGACGCTAACCCCGGAGCCCGGAGCCCGGAGCCCGGAGCCCGACAAGAGTTATGACCAGAGTGAACGATTTCGCCTTCAAGATTGCGACCGCCAACGGCACCGGGTCGGCGAGCGCCAACGGCCTGATCATGCAGGCCATCTTCCGGATGGGCGTGCCCGTGACCGGCAAGAACGTGTTTCCGTCGAACATCCAGGGCCTGCCGACGTGGTACGAGATCCGCGTCAGCAAGGACGGCTATACGGCGCGGACGCCGTACTTCGACCTGATGGTGGCGCTCAACGCGGCGACCTATGCGAAAGACGTGGCCGAAGTCCGATCCGGCGGCTACCTGATGTTCGACTCGTCGTGGCCGCTCGACGAATCGCTGAAGCGCCCTGACGTCACCTACCTCGGCGTGCCGCTCGCCGAGATGTGCAACGCCACGTTCAAGGGCGTGCGCGAGCGCATCCTGATGAAGAACATCGCCTACGCGGGCGCGCTGGCGGGCCTGATTGGGATGGACCCGGACGTGATCGCGGCCCTGACCAAGGAGAAGTACGCGGCCAAGAAGGCGCTGCTCGACTCCAACGAGAAGGCGATCGCGCTCGGCTACGACTACGTGCGCACGCACTTCCCGTGCCCGCTGCCGATCCATCTCGAGAAGATGGATGCCACCAGGGACAGCATCCTGATCGACGGCAACACCGCGGCGGCGCTTGGCGCCGTCTATGCCGGCGCCACGGTCGGCGCCTGGTACCCGATCACGCCGGCGACGTCGGTGATGGAAGCCTTCAAGAGCTTCTGCATGAAGTACCGGCGGGACCCGGAGACGAAGAAGAAGAAGTTCGCGATCCTGCAGGCCGAAGACGAGCTGGCCGCGCTGGGCATGGTGATCGGCGCGTCGTGGGCCGGCGCCCGCGCGTTCACGCCGACCTCGGGCCCCGGCATCTCGCTGATGAACGAGTTCATCGGCCTGGCCTACTACGCCGAGGTCCCGGCGGTGATCGTCGACGTGCAGCGCACGGGACCGTCCACCGGCATGCCGACGCGCACGCAGCAGGGCGACCTGATGATGTGCGCCTACGCCTCCCACGGTGACACCCGCCACGTCTGCCTGTATCCGTCGGATCCGCGGGAAGCGTTTGAGATGGCCGCCAAGGCGTTCGACCTGGCGGAGCGCTTCCAGACGCCGGTGTTCCTGGTGAGCGACCTCGACATCGGCATGAACGACTGGATGGTGCCGAAGCTGGCGTGGGACGACGCGTACCGGCCGGACCGCGGCAAGGTGCTCTCGGCCGGGGAGCTCGAGCAGGCCAGGAGTTTTTACCGCTACCTGGACATCGACGGCGACGGCATCCCGCAGCGGACGCTGCCGGGCGTGCACCCGATGGGCGCGTACTTCACCCGCGGGTCGGGCCACAACAAGTACGGCGGCTACACGGAAGACGCCGACGAGTACCAGGAGGTGCTCGATCGGATCGCGCGCAAGGTGCAGGGCGCCGCGCGCGCCGTGCCACAGCCGGTGATCAGGAAGACGCCGGGCGCGACGATGGGGCTGGTCACCGTCGGCGGCTGCCACGCCGCGTGCATGGAAGCGATGGACCTGCTCGCCAAGGACGGCATCGCGCTCGACTACCTGCGCGTGCGCGGGTTCCCGTTCGGCGACGAGGTGCGGCAGTTCCTCGAGCAACACGAGGTCAACTTCATCGTCGAACAGAACCGCGATGCGCAGCTGCGCAGCATGCTCATGCTGGATACGGGCGTGCCGGTGGAGAAGCTCGAGTCGGTCCGCTACTACGCGGGCTTCCCGATGAGCGCGCACCACGTGATCAGCGGCGTGAAAGCGAAGCTGGAGAAGGCGGCATGACCTACATCACGAAGCCGACAGTCCACCATCCGTCGCTCAAGAAGAACGCGCTGGGGTTGACCCGCCGCGACTACGAGGGCGCGATCACGACGCTGTGCGCGGGGTGCGGGCACGATTCGATCACGGCGGCGATCATCCACGCCTTCTGGGAGATGGACATCGCCCCGCACAAGGTGGCGAAGCTGTCGGGCATCGGCTGCTCGTCGAAGACGCCGGCCTATTTCCTGCGCGAGGCGCACGGGTTCAACAGCGTGCACGGCCGCATGCCGGCGGTGGCGACCGGCGCCAACGCCGCCAACGGCGACCTGATCATGATCGGCGTGTCGGGCGACGGCGACTCGCTGTCGATCGGGCTCGGGCAGTTGTGCCACGCCATTCGCCGCAACGTCAACATGCTGTACGTGCTGGAGAACAACGGCGTCTACGGGCTGACCAAGGGCCAGTTCTCGGCGTCGGCGGACCCGGGGACGACGAGCAAGAAGGGTGAGGCCAACACGATGGAGGCGATCGACGGGGCGCTGCTCGCGCTCACGCTCGGCGCCACGTTCGTGGCCCGGAGCTTCTCGGGCGACAAGGACCAGCTGGTGCCGATCATCCAGGCCGGCATCGCCCATCGCGGCTTCGCGTTCGTCGACGTGATCTCGCCGTGCGTGACGTTCAACGATCACGAAGGCTCGACCAAGAGCTACGCCTACACGCGCGAGCACGCCGTGGAAGTGGTCCACGCCGACTTCGTGCCGCTGCGCGAGCCGATCGAAACCACGTATGCCGAGGGCACGGTGCAGCGCGTGACGCTGCACGACGGCAGCGTCGTGAAGCTGCGCAAGGTCGACAAGGACTACGACGCCACCAACCGCGACGCCGCCTACGCGGCGATTCGCGATCACCAGCGCAAGGGCGAGGTCATGACCGGCCTGCTCTACCTTTCGCCGGACTCGAAGGACGTGCACGACCAGAACGAAACCGTTGCCGGGTCGCTCGTCAGCCTGCCGCACGACCAGTTGTGCCCCGGCAACGACGCGCTGCAGAAGCTGCAGCAGCAGTTCCGGTAAGTCAAAGAAACCACGAAGAGACGAAGGCACCACGAAGATGTGCCAGCAGAGAGGGAAGAACCTGATGCCCATCCATCGCCAGCCTCCTTCCCTGGTCCACCTGGCCGTTGCGGCCACCGCACTGGTCGTGCTGTATGGCCACGCCGCGGCTCCTGCCGCCCAGCAACGGCCGTCGCCGCCAGCGGCCGCCATGCTGACGCCGCCCCCGTCCCTGGTGATCGAGGGGATGCCGCCCGTCCCCGCGCGCATCGCCGACGCGATGGCCCCCTACAGCCAGGTCCGCCGCGCCACATTCCGGAGCTGGCACCCGGCCCGCCGCGAGATGCTGGTGACCACGCGGTTCGGCGACACCGATCAGATTCACCGCGTCGCCGCGCCCGGCGGCGCGCGCACGCAGTTGACGTTCGTGCCTGGTGGCCTCGGCGGCGGCCAGCGCCCGCCCAACGGCGCCACGTGGCAGCAGGCGAGTGGCGGCTTCTTCATCTACCAGAAAGACGTCGGCGGCAACGAGGCCTTCCAGAACTACCGCTTCGACCTCGCCACCGCCCGAACGACGCTCATCACCGACGGCGCCTCGCGGAACTCCCTCGGCGCGTGGTCGCGCCGCGGCGATCGGCTCGCCTACGCCTCGACCCGCCGCAACAATACGGACTGGGACATCTACATCGTCAACCCCGCCGATCCGGAGAGCGATCGGATGCTCGCGCCGCTCGAAGGGGTGTGGGACGCCATCGAATGGACGCCGGACGATGCGGCGGTGCTCGCCCTGCAGACGATCTCCGTGGCCGAGAGCTACCTGTGGCGCCTCGACGTGGCGACCGGCGCGAAGACGCTGCTCACGCCGAAGGGGCCGCAGCCGGTCTCGTACCGTGGTGCCGCGGTGTCGCGCGACGGCCGGAGCGTGTACCTGACGACCGATCGCGATGCCGATTTTCTGCGCCTGGCGCGTCTCGATCCCGGGAGCAACGCGCTGACGGTCCTGACCGACCGGACCAGCGGCGATGTGGAGGAGTTTGCCCTGTCACCGGACGGCGCCGTCGTGGCGTTCACGATGAACCAGGACGGGCGCAGCACGCTGCACCTGCTCGACCTGGCGGCGCGGAAAGAGCGGCCGGCGCCGAGGCTGGCCACCGGGGTGGTGACCAACCTGCGGTGGCACCGCAACGGCGTCGACCTGGCGTTCGACTTCCAGTCGCCGAAGACGGCGGGCGATGTGTATTCGGTCGACGCCAAATCGGGCCGGGTGGAGCGCTGGACCGCCAGCGAGACGGGCGGCTTGAACACCGACGCCCTGGCGGAGCCCGAGATCGTGCAGTGGAAGAGCTTTGATGGGCTCGCCATTTCGGGCGTCCTCTATCGCCCGCCGGCGAGGTTCAGCGGGCCTCGCCCCGTGATGATCAACATCCACGGCGGGCCGGAACGCGAGCAGGCGCGGCCGACCTTCATCGGCCGCAGCAACTATTTTCTGAACGAGATGGGCGTGGCCATCATCTACCCCAACTTCCGCGGGTCCTGGGGGTTCGGCAAGGCCTTCCGCGACCTCGACAACGGCGTGCAGCGCGACAACGCGACCCGGGACATCGGCGCGCTGCTCGACTGGATCGCCGCGCGCCCGGATCTCGACCAGGACCGCGTGATGATCACCGGGGCCAGCTTCGGCGGCTACCTGACGCTGGCGTCGTTTGTGGCCTACAACGAGCGCATTCGCTGCGCGTTTGCGGGGTTCCCGATCTCGAACATCGTGACCCAGATCGAGGCGATCGAGCCGTCGCGCCGCGACGCGCGGCGCGCCGAGTACGGAGACGAGCGCGTGGCCGAGGTGCGCGCGTTCCTGCTCAAGGTGGCGCCGGCGCTGACCGCCGACCGCATTCGCCGGCCGCTCTTCCTCGCCCACGGGCGCAACGACCCGCGCGTGCCGGTGGCCGAGTCGGAACAGATGGCCGCGGCCGTGCGCAAGAACGGCACGCCGCTCTGGTTCATGGTGGCCGGCGACGAGGGCCACGGGTTTGCCCGCCAGGCCAACAGCGCGTTCCTGCTGCAGGCCTGGGCGTTCTTCATGGAACAGTACCTGGTCAACTAATCCCGGCGGGCACCGGCGGGCACTTCGGTCGCCGGGGCGACCGCGATGCGGCGTTGAAAAGAAACCACGAAGATCACGAAGCTAACCACGAAGATCACGAAGTACGCATTTCGAAATACCTGTTTCGTGGTCATCTTCGTGTTCTTCGTGGTCTATTTGGTTTCTTTGCGTTGTATCATCCCGGCCATGTCAATGACCAGGCTGGCAGGCGGGCTCGCAGTACTGCTCCTTTCAATCTCAGTGACGTCGGGCCAGGCGCCTGCCGCTGGCGACTGGCGCCACTACACCGCGGACATCAAAGGCAGCAAGTACTCGCCGCTCGATCAGATCAATGCCGGTAACTTCGGCAAGCTGGAGATCGCCTGGCGGTTCAAGACCGACATGCTGGGACCGCGTCCCGAGTACAAGCTCGAAGGCACGCCGCTCGCCATCAACGGCGTGCTCTACACCACCGGGGGCACCCGCCGCTCGGTAGTCGCGCTCGACGGCGCCACCGGCGAATTGATCTGGGCCCACAGCCTCCGCGAAGGGCGGCGCGCCGGCGTGTCGCCGCGCCAGCTCTCCGGCCGCGGCGTGTCGTACTGGACCGACGGCAAGGGTGACGAACGCATCCTCTACGTCACGACCGGCTACCGCCTGGTCGCGCTGAACGCCAAGACCGGCGCGATGATCAACGGCTTCGGCACCGGCGGCGTGGTCGACCTCAAGGTCGGCGCGGTCAAGGGCCGCGGCGACCAGATCAACCTCGAAGACGGCGAGATCGGCCTCCACGCCACGCCGGCCATCGTCAGGGACGTGGCGATCGTCGGGTCGTCGTTCCGCGAGGGCGCGACCGTCGAAACGCACAACAACACCAAGGGCCTGGTGCGGGCGTTCGACGTGCGCACCGGCAAGCTGCTGTGGACGTTCAACACGATTCCGCGGCCCGGCGAGTTCGGCAACGACACGTGGGAAGGCGAGTCGTGGGCGGTCAACGGCAACGTCGGGGTCTGGACCCAGATCACGGTGGATGAAGAACTGGGCCTGGTCTACCTGCCGGTCGAGACGCCGACGTCGGACTATTACGGCGGCCATCGGCCCGGTAACAACCTGTTCGCCGAGAGCATCGTGTGCGTGGACCTGAAGACCGGCCAGCGCAAGTGGCACTTCCAGATGGTGCACCATCCGCTCTGGAACTACGACATGTCGTCGGCGGCGATCCTGGCCGACATCGTCGTCAACGGGAAGCCGATCAAGGCGGTCGCGGTTCCGGGCAAGCAGGGATTCCTGTTCGTGTTCGATCGCGTGACCGGGCAGCCGGTGTGGCCGATCGAAGAGCGCGCGGTACCGCAAAGCGACGTGCCCGGCGAGAAGACCAGCGCGACGCAGCCGTTTCCGACCAAGCCGCCTGCGTACGCCAGACCCATTCTCGAGTTACCAGATGACTTGATCGACTTCACGCCGGCACTCCGGGCGCAGGCCATCGAGCAGCTGAAGCGCTACAAGACGGGGCCGTGGATGTACAACCCGCCGATACTCGGCAGCCTGAATGGGCTGCTCGGCGCGATCAACATGGGCAACGCGATCGGCGGCACCAACTGGCCCGGGGTGGCCTATGACCCCGAGACGCACACCATCTACGCGCAAGCCAACCACGTCAACATCACGGCGGGGTCGCTGGCGCCGCCGCCGAAGGGCTTCTCGGACATCCGCTACATGTCGGGGATCGAGGGCCGGGAGTTCCGCGAGGTGATGGGACCGGGCGACTGTTGCGCCGCCGATTCGCCGCGTGCCATCGC
>MELE01000181.1:0-1424 GCA_001768615.1 Acidobacteria bacterium RIFCSPLOWO2_12_FULL_67_14b
AGCCCGCGCAGCGCGCCGGCGACCGAGGCGTTGAACGCATCGGCGAGATCGTCGTCGCCGGCCCAGTACTCGAAGAGGTCGCCAAGGACGTAGAGCGCCTCGGCCTGCGCCGCCTCCCGGGAGATGAAGCCGAAGAACAGTTCGCTGGCGCGCGGGCGCTCGGGGGTGAGGTGGAGATCCGAGACGAAAATGCTGTGCATTTTCGCCTTCATCCCTAGACTTCTTCCGCGCGCTCGATGATGACGTCCTCGACCGGCACGTCCTGGTGCGGGCCGCTGCGACCGGTCTTGACGCCCTTGATCCTGTCCACCACCTCGGTGCCCGCGGTCACCCGCCCGAATACGCAGTAGCCCCAGCCCTGAGCCGAAGGCGCCTTGTAGTCGAGGAAGGCGTTGTCGGCGACGTTGATGAAGAACTGCGCGCTCGCCGAGTGCGGGTCCGAGGTGCGCGCCATGGCGATGGTGTAGGCGGCGTTCTTCAGCTGGTTGTCCGCCTCGTTTTTCACCGGCGCGCGCGTCGGCTTCTGCTTCATCCCCGGCTCGAAGCCCCCGCCCTGGATCATGAAGCCGTCGATCACGCGATGGAACACGGTGTTGTTGAAGTGCCCGCTCTTCACGTACTCGAGAAAATTGGCGACGGTGGCGGGCGCGCGCCCGGCGTCGAGCTCGAGCGTGATGGTGCCGTGATTGGTGTGCAGTTTGACCATATCGTTGAGTGATGAGTGATGAGTGTTTTATTTGCTCGCGGGCTTCGCGGCGGTCTCGATGAGGCGCGCGCTTTCGATCACGACCGGCTTCAGCGGCGCGTCGCGGTGCGGCGCCGGCCCCGGGCCGGTGGCGACCCGGGTGATGATTTCAACGACGTTCATGCCCTTCACCACTCTTCCGAACACGGCGTAGCCGTAGCCCTCCTGGGTGGGGAAGCGGAAGTCGAGCATGGCGTTGTCGGCGACATTGATGAAGAACTGCGCGCCCGCCGAGTGGGGATCGGGCGTGCGCGCCATGGCGATCGTGCCGGCGGTGTTTTTCAGGCCGTTGCCGGCCTCGTTCCTGACCGGCTTGCGCGTGGGCTTCTCCTTGAAGTCGCGGGTGAAGCCGCCGCCCTGGATCATGAAGCCGTGGATCACGCGGTGGAACAGGGTGCCGTCGTAGTGGCCGTCCTTCACGTACTGCAGGAAGTTCGCCACCGTGGCGGGCGCCTTTTCGGGATCGAGCTCGAGCACGATGACGCCCGCGCTGGTCTTCAGCTCGACCTGCGGGCCGGCGGCGTGGACGCTCAAGCCGAGGAGCAGGCCGAGCGCCGCAATCAGGATTTTCAGGCCGGCCCCTCGTGGATGATCTTCCAGGCGCCGCCTTCCCGGATCCAGTACTGGCGCTTGCGCGCCTGGTCGAGGAGGTTGCTGCTCGCGTAATCCTGGTCGAACG
>MELE01000181.1:1437-5486 GCA_001768615.1 Acidobacteria bacterium RIFCSPLOWO2_12_FULL_67_14b
CTTTCACCTTGATCCAGCTCTTGGCGGCGTTGACCTTGTGCTTGTGGGCCGACCAGCCGGCGAGGTCCTGCTGGCCCGAGGAGAAATTCGCCGCGTAGTGCTTGAGGTACTGGTCGGTATCGAGGCTCTCCCAGTCACGGCGCCAGCCCTCGAGGTTCCGGGCGAGTTCCTCGCGCAGCGTCCTGGCCGCGTCGGGGCTTGTCCATTCGACGCCGTTCGCGATGATCACCGGCGTCAGCCCGATCTGCACGCTGTTGGAGATCGTCGTGAAGTCCTCGTTGGTGAGCGCCACGCAACCGTTGCTCGCGCGCGGCGGGCGGCTGTAGGTGTCGAACGGCACGCCGTGGAGCCAGATGCCGTAGCCGTTGCGCCCTTCGCGGCGGTCCCATTCGTTGGGATAGCTGATCGGCAGCGCGCCCACGCCGTACTGCTCGGCGAGCTTGCCGTAGGTCGAGTTCAGTTTCTCGCGCGTGAGGCTGCCGGTGACGTGGTAGACGCCGAGCGGCGTCTTGTTGTCCCCCTCCCGGAACTTGTCGAAGCCGTTCTTGCCGATGCTGATGTAGTAGTCGGTGACGTAACGGGGCTCGCCGTTGCGGTTCTCGAACACGTAGAGCGTGGAGCGCGCGGTGTCGACCACGTAGGCGTGGCGCTGCTGCGGATGCAACTGGACCAGGTAACGCGGCACCCGGTCCTTCGGCCGCTCGTGCTGGTGGCGGGCGATGCGCGCCCTGGCCTCCTCGCGCAGCTCCTCGAGCCGCTCCTGCGGCACGTGGTTGGTGTTGCCCATCTTGCTGATCGGCCGCGCGCGCGCGAGCAGGAGATCGCCCTTGATGAGGTGCGCGAGCCGGAAGTTGGGATAGGCGACGGTGACCTTGTCGATCTCGGCGAGCGCGGCGCCGGGCCGGTTGTTGCTGATCTCGTGCAGCGTCCGGAACAGCAGCGCCTCGAGTTCGGGCGCCGCCTGCCCGCCGTTAACGGCCGTTGCGTAGCTGGTTTTGACCGGCAACGCCGCCGCCGGCTCCGGCCGGCCGCCCATGACGAACGCGGCGGTCCCCGCCGCCACGACCAGCGCGGCGAGGGCGAGGAGCGACACGCGCCCCATCAGCCGCCGATGCGTTCCCGCTGTATCAGCCATTTGTCCCCGTTCTTCACCATCACCAGCGTCTTGGTGCTGGAAACCTTCAAGGTATCGGAGCGGTAATGCTGGCGGAAGGTCACCGTGACGCGGTTGCCCTCGGTGAATGTGACTTTCGGCGCTTCGACCGCGACCTGGATCTTGCGCGGCTTGGCGATCCGGGCTTTGCGGCCCGCTTCCCAGTCCCCGCGTTTTTCGCCCTTGGGCGTCTGGAAGTCGGGAGCGTAATGCGCGAGATAGGCGGGGACGTCGTTCTCCGACCACGCTTTCGCCCAGCCGTTGACGGCGCCCAGCACCTCATCCGGATCGCTCGCGGGCTTGGCGGGCTGCTTGACCGGCGCCGGCTTGGCCGCGGGCTCCGGCTCCTTGCCCGGCGCTGGCTTCACGGCGGGGGTGGGCGCGGTCGCGACCTTCGCCGATGGCTCCAGCCGGGTCGCGGCCGGCTTGGGCGCCGTGCGCGGGGCAGGGGGGAACAGGTCCTTGATGAGGTTCAACTTGGTCTGCGCCGTGGTGTTGCCCTTGTCGAGCTGCAGCGCCTTGTCGTAGGCCTGGCTCGCCATCTTGGCGTAGATGTCGCCGAGGTTCTCGTGCGCCGTTGCGTAGCTCGGGTGGGTGCGGATCGCCATCTCGAGGGCGGCGCGGGCCTTGTCGTACTGGCCCTGGGAAGCGTAGAGCACCGCGAGGTTGTTGTACGGCTCGGGCAGCTCCGGGAAATCCTGGGTGAGCTCGGTGAACACCTTGATCGCGTCGTTGGGCTTGTTCTGCTCGGCGAGGATGAGGCCCCTCAGGAAGCGCCCGCGCGCGTCCTTGGGCCGGCTCTTGAGGTAAACGTCCACGCGGTCGAGCGCGCGGTCGAGCTGGCCTTGCTTGAACAGCTGGCTGGCATCCTGCAGTTCGTCGCTCTGGGCGCCGGCCGGCGCGGCGCCGAACAAGGCCATCAGAAACGCCGTAACGAGGGCTAGGGAGCGGACGTCTGGCAGGTGCATTGTGCTATACTTTCCCGAAAATTTCAGTAGGTTACTGGCGAAAACCTCGAAATTCTACCAAGAACGCCGCGCAATTCAAACTCCGTATTTTGCGCCCTCGCAGGCAATATTTCCCCCACCTGACCGGCCTGCCCGAGCCCCGGCCGCGTTGAGGCCGACCGCCATGTTGAAGATTTACAACTCGGCTGCCCGCGACAAGCAGGAATTCGTCCCCATCGAGCGGGGCCGGGTGCGCATGTACGTGTGCGGCATGACGGTCTACGACTACTGCCATCTGGGGCACGCGCGGGTGATGGTGGTGTTCGACGTGGTGCGGCGCTGGCTGCGGGCACTGGGCTACGGCGTAACCTTCGTGCGCAACATCACCGACATCGACGACAAGATCATCAAGCGCGCGCTGGAGAGCGGCGAGCCGGTGGCGGCGCTGACGGAGCGTTTCATCCGGGCGATGGACGAGGACAACGCCGCGCTCGGAGTGGAAAAGCCCGACTTTGAACCGCGCGCGACCGGGCATGTTCCGGGAATGATCGAGATGATCGCCCTGCTCGAGAGCCGCGGGCTCGCCTACCGGGCGGGGAACGGCGACGTCAACTATTCGGTGCGCAAGTTCCCGGGCTACGGCAAGCTGTCCGGGAAATCGCTCGACGACCTGCGCGCCGGCGAGCGCGTGGACATGGACCATTTCAAGCACGACCCGCTCGACTTCGTGCTGTGGAAGAAGGCGAAGGAAGGCGAGCCGTCCTGGGATTCGCCGTGGGGCAAGGGGCGCCCCGGCTGGCACATCGAGTGCTCGGTGATGTCGAGCGCGCTGCTGGGGAGCCACTTCGACATTCACGGCGGCGGGCAGGACCTGCAGTTCCCGCACCACGAGAACGAGATCGCGCAATCGGAGGGCGCCACCCAGTCGAAGTTCGTCAACTACTGGATGCACAACGGCTTCGTGCGCGTGCAGAAGGGGGAAATGAGCGAGAAGATGTCGAAGTCGCTCGGCAACTTCTTCACCGTGCGCGAAATCCTGAAAAAGTACGATCCCGAAGTCGTGCGCTTCTTTATCGTCCGTGCGCACTACCGCAGTCCGATCAGCTATTCCGACCAGAACCTGGAAGACGCCAGGCAGGCGCTGACGCGCCTCTACACCGCGTTGAAGGATCGTGCGGCGAAGGCGGGGGAGGTGGACTGGAAAAACCCGCACGCGCAGCGCTTCCGCGAGGCGATGAACGACGATTTCAACACGCCGGAGGCGGTCGCGGTGCTGTTCGACCTCGCCAACGAGGTCAACAAGACGCATGCGGCTGCCGACGCGGGGATGCTCAAATCGCTGGCGGCGATGCTCGGGCTGTTGCAGCGCGAGCCGCAGCAGTTTCTTCAGGCGCTGCCCGCCGGCGAAGGGCTCACCCTGCATCGCATTGAAGAGCTCGTCGCCGCGCGCGTGGACGCCCGCAAGAACAGGAACTTTGCCGAAGCCGACCGCATCCGCAGGGAACTGCTGGAAGCGGGCGTGGCGCTGGAAGATACTCCCAAGGGGACGATCTGGCGGCGCGATTAACGCCGTGCGGCGGTTTATCATTGCGGGCAACGAGGAAGGCGGTGACCCATGCTCGTCAACTGCGCGGCGTACCAGAACGGCAAGAAGCTCGGCGACATCCGCAAGGAGGAGATCCACGATTACCTCTCCCGGCCCGGCTGCTTCGTGTGGGTCGCGCTGAAGGACACGACCCCCGGAGAGCTCGATGAGATGCAGCGCCAGTTCGGCCTGCACGAGCTCGCGGTGGAGGACGCGCACCACGGCCACCAGCGGCCCAAGATCGAGGAGTACGGCGATTCGCTGTTCGCGGCGCTGCACATGATCGAGCCCGCGGACGACGAGCTGCGCGTGGGCGAGCTGAACGTCTTCGTCGGCAGGAACTACGTGCTGTCGGTGCGCAACC
>MELE01000182.1:0-389 GCA_001768615.1 Acidobacteria bacterium RIFCSPLOWO2_12_FULL_67_14b
GACGACAACATCGAGATCGTCCTCGACACCTTTCTCGACCGGCGCAACGGCTACTACTTCCAGGTCAACGCCCTTGGCGCGCAAGCCGACGGGTTGATCAGCAACAACAACGAGCCGAACAAGCAGTGGGATGGCATCTGGGACTCGCGCGCGGCGCAGACGCCGGACGGATGGACGGTCGAGATCGCGATCCCCTTCAAGACCGTGAACTTCGATCCGGCGCAGGACGCGTGGGGATTCAATCTCCAGCGCACGATCCGGCGGCGGCAGGAAACCATCCGCTGGCAGGCGGCCCGCCAGAACATGCGCCTGGCGCAGTTGGCCGAGGCCGGCACCATCGGCGGCCTGGCCGGCCGCCGGCAAGGCCGCGGGCTCGACGTCCGGCCCTA
>MELE01000182.1:412-5592 GCA_001768615.1 Acidobacteria bacterium RIFCSPLOWO2_12_FULL_67_14b
ACAGACGGGGCCGGCCGCTCGTCGGGAACGTGGACGCCGGACTCGACGTGGTGAAGAACCTGACGCCAAGCTTGACCGCCACGCTGACCGTGAATACCGATTTCGCTGAAACCGAAGTGGACGCGCGGCAGGTCAACCTGACGCGGTTCTCCCTGTTCTTTCCGGAGAAGCGCGCGTTCTTTCTCCAGAATGCCGGCGCGTTTCAAACCGCCGGCCAGGGACAGCGTGCCGACCAGTTGGCGGGCAACGACATCGTGCCGTTCTTCACCCGGCGGATCGGGCTGGCGGGCGGAGAGCCGTTGCCGATCCTCGCCGGCGCGAAGCTGGCCGGGCGTGTCGGCGGCTGGAACGTGGGCATCCTCGATGTGGCGACCCGCAGCGATCGCGGATTCGAGGGACGGAACTTCTTCACCGCGCGCGTCAGCCGCAACGTCGGACGCCAGTCGATGTTCGGCGCGCTCTTCACGCACGGCAATCCCGACGCCGACGATCCCAGGCCGCTGGTGGGCGTGGATGGCCGTTATGCGATCTCGACGCTGTTCGGAAACAAGAACCTGGTCGCCGAGGGCGCGCTGTTTCGCACGTTCGCCGCCAATGCGCCGGGCGTCGGCGAATGGGCGGGCAGCGTGCGGATCGACTACCCGAACGATCCGTTCAGCGTGAACCTGACGTTCAAGGAAATCGGCACGAACTTCGTGCCCGGCCTCGGGTTCATTCCGCGCCGAGGCATCCGCAAGGGCACCTACAACATCGACTTCTTCCAGCGCCCCGGCAAGTGGGGCATCCGCAGCCAGCACTGGGAACTGCTGACCGATGTCATCCACTCCCCGGACTGGCGGGTGTTGAACTGGCGGATCTTCACGGCGCCCCTGAACATCCGGACCGAGGCAGGCGAACACTTCGAGTGGAACTACATGCCGGAGTACGAGTACCTGGACGTGCCGTTCGAGATCCGCCGCGGCATCGTGGTCCCGGCCGGCGGCTACGTGATGCACCGCTATCGCGCGGAAGTGAACACCGCGACCAAACGAAAGATCATCGGCGACATCAGCATCCGGCACGGGGACTTCTATGACGGGCGCCGGACCGAAACCAGCCTCGGACTCCGCTATCGGCCGTCGGTGCACCTGTCGCTGCAGGCCGGCCTCAGCCGCAACAACGTCGACCTCTCCGCCGGCAGCTTCGTCACCAACATCTGGAGCGCGCGCGCCGACATCGGCATCTCGCCGCAGATGACGATCAACAACCTCTTTCAGTACGACGATGTGTCGCGCGTGGCCGGGCTCAACACGCGCTTCCGCTGGATCCTGCGTCCGGGGAACGATGTGTTCTTCGTGCTCAACCTCGGCCGGCTGCACGACGAGCTCGATCGCTGGGTCTCCGCCTACGAGCGCGTCACCAGCAAGGTGCAATACACGTGGCGATTCTAATCCCGGCGGGCTCCGCAATTCAGTTGAGTTGCCGAGAATTGCGCCATTGCCGTCAGCCTCCAGCCGTCGGCCATGGCAGGACGCCTCAGCAGTGACCAACGTCAGCACAGGACGCGGGAGACGGACTGGATACCTTTCAGGCCTTCGCCGAAGCGGGCCATGCTCTCACGATGCCGCTCCAGTTCTCCGTACGGCAGGTAACGGACGCGCAAATCACCGACGCCGCGAAATGCGGGCCGCTGGACTTGAGCACGGACCTCCGGCTCCCGATCGTCCGGGGCGACGATGAACAGCTCGCGCGCAATGGTGGCTGGTGCACCAAACGAAAGGTCCAGCAATCGCACGATCCCCGAATAGCCGAACGTATCCGCCGCGATCTCCGCGACTACTTCGCGAATGCCGCTTCGGATGGACCTGAAGTTCTTAAGGCGCTGCTCCCACAGGGACCAACTGCGATAGGTGCCGCCAGCGTCGTCGTGCCAACGGGCGATCAGGGCTCGCGTGTTCGACATCGCTCTCCTTCCCGCACAGTCGGACTGACGACCGGGCTCGCTTCCGGCTTGTCGCAAGTCAGGCGGTACTGTTACGCTGCGCAGCGTAGCAGTCAACACCCTTCGGGAGGAAGTCATGAACGTCGTCCGAGCACTCAGTTGGACACTTGGCTTGGCCGTGGTCGCCATGTGCGTGACCGTCGCCGCTCACGAGCGCAAGGAAGTCGCAGGCCTCGACGTCGTCTTTGGCGCCGAACCGGAACCGGCCTTGACCGGAGAAATACAGTTCCTGCGCTGGCGCTTTCTGGCCAAGGACAAAACGCCGTTCGGAGACATCGAAGAGATGAACGCCACCGTGAAGCGCAACGGGAAGACCTTCGGCCCGTTCAAGGGCCGAATGATGATGCGCGAGCCCGGTCTTGTAGCCACGCAGCACATCTTTACCGCGGCCGGTGAGTACGAGGCGACATTAACCTTCAAGAAGAAGGGCGACGCGACGGTGCATAGCGTCACGTTCCCCTTCAAGATTGCGGATCGGAAGACACTCGAGATTCCCTAAACTAAACGCCCGCCGCGCCGATCACTGGCGGACGCCGGGCTTCCCGGGGCCGCGTCTACTCTGCTCACCGGCCAAGCGCAATCTTGAGACCGGCCTGCACCAAGCGCGGCAAGCCCGGCCGAACGCCGGCGGGTTGTCGGCCCACGATGTGGACGTTGTCGGTGAGGTTCTGCACGCTCGCAAATAGGCTAGCGCCCGACGTGATCGCGTATTCTCCTGAGACGTTCACAACAACGTACGAATCGGTTGAATCGAGGGCGACGTACGCGCCCTGTCCGGCAAGCGTGCGCATCCGACCGACATAGAATCCTTCGAGCCTGGCCCGCCACTCCTGGTGGTCGGTTTCCACGCTGGCGTACAGCTGGTGACGGGGCACGTACGGCAGCTCATCGCCAATCTGTACGTTCCCCCATGGGGCGAACTGGCTCTGAAAACTGTTCCGGAACTCGGCGTGCGTGAAGGTGTAGGTGAGACGGATCGGCAAGGCGGAGCTGAGGCCCATCGCCGTGGCGGGATTCCAATGGGCCGACGCCTCCAGACCGTACGTTTGGGCCTTCCCGCCATTGAATAGTTGGCCCTCACCGGTGCCGCCGCTTGCCAACGTGTCACGACCGAGGAGGTTTCCGTAGTCGTTGAAAAAGCCAATGACCTCTGCCCCCAAATCGTGGCGCTGGACGCGGGTGCCGAACTCGTAGTTGAGGCTGTGTTCCACGTCGGTGCCGTCCGCCGCTCCAGGTCCCGGCGGCGCGAACCCCTTGTGGACGCCTCCGAAGAGACTCGCTCCGGGGCGTGCGGTGTAGCTGAGCCCGAGACCCGGGATGACAGCGTCGACCACCGTGGCCACGACCTTCGTTGCACCGCTGCGACCGGGGTCCGTCCGGGCGTACGTCGTCGAGTCCAAATCGATACTCTCGTACCGAAGTCCGGGCGACGCGCTCCACTTGCCCCAGCTGATCGTGTCCGACAGAAACCCAGCTACCGCATTGGCGCCGACAACCTGATTCGCCTGGCTGCCGGGCGCGCCCGGGCGGGTCACGATCATCCGACCGCCGAGCATCTGGTAGCCATCGTCCTGCTGGAAGCGATCCTCCTCATCCTGGTGATAGCGGATGCCTGCTTCCACTTGATGTCGAAGCTGCCCGGTAGAGACCGACAGACCGAGGACTGACTGCACTCCGGCGCCGTAGTACGTGCGGTTGTTGTTCCTCACAATCAAGGCGTTCGCCGCACTGTCGCCGCCCTGAAGCACCGCCACACGTTCGGCATTGAGTTCGGGTGATCGAAGCACCCCGGCCAGTCCAGAGCCGAGCACGCTCTCGAGCTTGTACCAGGCGCGGTGGAAGTTGTTCCGATAGGCGAGCGTCGTCAGGTCCCAGTTCCGTCGGGCGAGAAAGTGGCGCACCTGATATTGTTCGTGCGTGGCGTCGAGGACGTCCACCTGCGAGGCGGCGTAACGCCGAAGCGGGGTCACCTGAAAATCCGCGTCCGTCAGACCGAGGTATGTTTCGTCGCCCGTCTGCTCCGTCCGCCCCACTTTGATTTCGACCTCCTGGTACAGCGTCTCGTTTGGCGTGGTGTTGAGGCGAAATTTCGCCAGGTAATCTGAGAGCTCAACGCCGGTGTCACCACCGCCGTCGAGGTGCTTGAAGCCATCGTTACGGAACTGGAAGGTTTCGATGAGCCATCCGAAATTGCGGTACGAGTCGCCCAAGTCCGCGGTAATTTTGCGCGTGGCGTCGGCGCCGCCGGTCACGGTGCTTCGCAGCTGGAACGCCGACGGGATGCTGGTGGAGACGTAGTTCAGCACACCCCCCGTCGTAATCGGTCCGTACTTGATTTGGCTCGATCCCTTCCGCACTTCGAGCGACTCCATGCGTCCGGCCGTGGGCGAATAATAGGCGGCGGGAGCCGCGTACGGCGCCGGCGCGACGAGCACGCCGTCTTCCATCATCGTGATCTTGCTGTTGCGATCGGTTCCAGTCCCCCGCATGCCGATGTTGGGTCGCAGACCGTATCCTTCTTCTTCCTGGATGTTCAGCCCCGGAACTTGTCGCAACATCTGATGGATGTCATCGGTCGCGAGCTTCACCTTCTCCATCTCTTGCCGGTTGATGACGTAGGCTGAGCCTGGGATCTTCTCCACCAAGCTGGAATCGCCGACCACGTTGACGCGCTCGCGCACAATCTCGAGTAGGACCACCATGACATCGGGCAGCGCGGCGGCCGTGACGGTGAGTGCTTGCGTGACGGGCGAGAGACCAATTGCTTTCGCCGTGACGCGGTACTCACCTGGCTCGACGTTCGAAAACTGAAAACGACCCGACGCGTCGCTGGTCGTCGTCAATGCGGACCCGCCGGCGGATTGGAGGCTGACCTCCGCTCCGGAGACGGATTGATTGGTCGCTGACATCACGTGCCCGGTGACCTGAACGGACTGTGCCTGGGCCGCACCCAGTGAAGGACCGGACAGCAAGAGGAGAAAAATGATCTGCGCCGTCGTGTAATGAATCAAGCGACCTCCGGATCGGATTAGTGCAAAATGAGACTGAGTCTCAACTTTGAACCAGTCTAAATCCGACCTGCTCGGTCGGTCAAGGCGAAACGATGGGAGGGGCCAGGAATGGCGGCGAGAAAATGGGCAGGAGTGACTTGCGAAAGAACCTGAGAGGCTCGAACGTGCGGAATCACGATGACCTCGCC